>NZ_CP084530.1:732500-1032500 GCF_023704175.1 Paenibacillus sp. YPG26
TGTCGGCTCATCGCATCCTGGGGCTGAAGTAGGTCCCAAGGGTTGGGCTGTTCGCCCATTAAAGCGGTACGCGAGCTGGGTTCAGAACGTCGTGAGACAGTTCGGTCCCTATCTGTCGTGGGCGTAGGAAATTTGAGAGGAGCTGTCCTTAGTACGAGAGGACCGGGATGGACGCACCGCTGGTGCACCAGTTGTTCCGCCAGGAGCACAGCTGGGTAGCTACGTGCGGAAGGGATAAGCGCTGAAAGCATCTAAGCGTGAAGCCCCCCTCAAGATGAGATTTCCCAGTATGTAAGACCCCTTGAAGACGACGAGGTAGATAGGCTGGGGGTGGAAGTGCAGCAATGCATGGAGCTGACCAGTACTAATCGGTCGAGGGCTTATCCAAGATAACCCCACAAAGTGAAGAACGGCTTCGCAGCTAATTCCGAATACTTTGCGGGGACCCCGAGAACAACGGGGAAGCTACGAAGAAGACTAACACGCATAATTCGTTTCGTATCTAGTTTTCAGGGAGCAAACTTCACTTCTGCTTCGAAGCAAGTCTTCGGGGAGAGGGAACAAGCTGCAGCATTTGGCGATGCTGATACCTGAATTTAATTTTCAGAAGCTTAGGCTTCGAGAAAATCCCGTTTGGTGGCGATGGCGGAGGGGTTCCACGCGTACCCATCCCGAACACGACCGTTAAGCCCTCCAGCGCCGATGGTACTTGGACCGCAGGGTCCTGGGAGAGTAGGACGCCGCCAAGCGATTAGAAAAAAGCACTGCCTAAGGGCAGTGCTTTTTTTGTTACCCACAAGCGAACCCACAAGCGAACCCACAAGCGAACCCACAAGCGAACCCACAAGCGAACCCACAAGCGAACCCACAAGCGAACCCACAAGCGAACCCACAAGCGAACCCACAAGCGAACCCACAAGCGAACCCACAAGCGAACCCACAAGCGAACCCACAAGCGAACCCACAAGCGAACCCACAAGCGAACCCACAAGCGAACCCACAAGCGAACCCACAAGCGAACCCAACGTGGTGAATATCAACAGCTGGGAGCTGCTCTTTGTTAGCAACTGAATAACTTGCTTTATTTCACGATGAGAAATCCACATTTTATTAAGATATTAACAAAGAAAAACGCCAGAGTATCACTCTGACGTCTTTCTATAGGTTGGTTATTAATTAAGAGCGGCTGCGGCCAAACGAACGAAGCAGCAAGCTCACGATAAATACTAGGACTACAGCGCCAATCAGTGCTGGAATGATGTAGAAGTCACCAATCTCTGGTCCCCAGTTACCAAGGATAAGCGAACCGAGCCAAGCGCCGATAAAACCTGCGATGATATTACCGATTACACCGCCTGGAATATCTCTGCCCATAATCAGACCTGCCAACCAACCGATGATACCACCAATAATCAATGACCATAAGAATCCCATGCTTGTCAACTCCTTAATATTGATTGTTTGTTGTTGTTGATTACTATTAACCGCTCAGACTCTGTTTAAACACCCTAAGTTACTTATTTACAAAATTTCTTGCCAACTTGCTTAAGGTGGATAACTAACCAGCGAACTGTTAGTAAGTCGTGTTCTGATGGTTAGACAGAGGTGAATTGTTAATAAGTTATCAACAATGAAGGGATGCAGTCCATCATCACATGTAAGCAATGACAAATTTGAGTATGCCTCGTTAAATTAGCTGGCAAACTCAGCACTGCTTTTATTAATACCCAAGAATTCATGATTTGATGCATACAAAAAAGAAGCCAATCGCCTTTTTATTTTGGCTGGTGACTTCTCTAAATATTCCTGGAATACGTCTTATTCACTTAATACGCTATGTTAAGTTCAATCTTTATCCCCAAGGAAACGAGGCAGGTTAATCTTGTATGCCCCATCTTAGCAGCAAGCCTGCATAAGTAAGCCCAGCCCCGAAGCCAAATATAACTAACCGATCCCCAAACTTTAATGAACCACTGCGCTGAGCGAGCTGAAGGGAGAGCGGAATTGTGGCGCTGGATGTATTTCCATAGTACTCCGCACTTGTCAGGGCTTTCTGTACAGCAATACCGGTCTTCTCACAGATGGACTCAATCATCTTAAGATTCGCACTGTGAGGAACGAACCATTCAAGCTCATCTATACCTACAGCTGAGGTTTCAAGCAGGCGGGAGATGCCGTCAGGTACGGTACGCACCGCCCATTTGTACACTTCGCGCCCATTTTGATAAATTTTGCCCTCCCCCTCAAGCGGCATACCGTCAAGAGTGGCAGCGAGTCCAGAGCGGTACACATGCTTCCCGCCAGAGCCTTCACTACCTAGAACCGCTCCTTCAAAGCTTGGACTATCCGGGTCATACTCAACAAGGGCTGCCCCGGCTCCATCCCCAAATAAAATGCAAGTATTACGGTCTGTATAATCCGTAACCTTGGACATGGTCTCTCCAGCAATTACGAGCACCTTCCGATGGAGACCCGCAGTAATAAGGCCATTGGCAAGGTGAAGACCGTAAGCGAATCCAGCACAGGTTGCATTAATGTCTAAAGCACCGGCCTGGGTCAAACCTAGATAATTCTGTACAAGACAGGCTACACTAGGATACGGGTAATCAGGAGTTGTAGTAGCTACGATTACCATATCAACGTCATCCAGTGTTCCTTTATAAGAAGCCGCCAAATCCTGGACAGCACGAATACATAAATGGGAGGTGAACTCTTCCTCCGCAGCTATTCTGCGTTCACGAATACCGGTGCGCTGTACAATCCACTCGTCATTGGTATCAACCAGCTTTTCCAAATCTTCATTGGTTAAAATACGTTCAGGTACATAGGCGCCAATTCCAGAAATGCGTGCAGATGAGGTAATCATTGTATCACTCCTTGAATTAATATAAATAGATTATAGCACAAGGTATTAGTACCTGGTACTATATTATCGTATGGGCTGGTTGTCTAATAGCTAATTGCGCTGATTCTGCTACGTCTGCTGCTGTACCCGGCTATCTTCGTTGTCTATACTCTCCGAGTTCTCCTAGCTCTCCCAGCTCATCAAGCTCTTCAAGCACTTCAAGCTCTTCAAGCTCTTCAAGCTCATCAAGCTCTTCAAGCTCTTCAAGCACTTCAAGCACTTCAAGCACTTCAAGCACTTCAAGCACTTCAAGCTCTTCAAGCTCTTCAAGCTCTCCCAGCTCTTCAAGATCTTCAAGCACTTCAGCTCTCCAAGTTCTCCACGCTCTACATGTATGATCTTATTAACTTTACCTGTTCGGTGAATTCTAGTCGCTTGCACCTTAAGCGGCTCTGTTCATGGGCCAAGCTCGCAGTGTTATAATAAAGGATAGAAGAAAGGGGAGCAAACATCTATTATGAAGACGCTGGTATTGGCTGAGAAACCATCGGTAGCTAGGGAAATTGCCCGGGTTATGGGAAGCCGTGAGAAGCATAAAAGCCATTTTGAAGGACCGAAATACGTAGTAACCTGGGCGCTGGGGCATTTAGTTGGTCTGGCTGAGCCTGAGGATTATGATCATAAATTTCAGACCTGGAATTTGGAGGATCTGCCCATCCTCCCACAGCGTATGAAGCTGAAGGTACTGCGCGAGACGAACCACCAATTCAAAGCGGTCCAGCACTTGATGAAGCGGTCTGATATTTGTGAACTTATCGTTGCTACGGATGCCGCCCGTGAAGGCGAATTATTGGCAAGATGGATTATGGATATGGTGAAGTGGAACAAGCCATTCAAGCGGCTGTGGATCTCTTCTCAGACAGATAAGGCAATCAAAGAAGGGTTCGCTTCACTGAAGCCGGGCAGCCAATTCGACCGCTTGTATCAGTCGGCACGCTGCCGCGCAGAGGCGGACTGGATGGTTGGACTTAACGTGACGAGGGCATTGACTGTGAAGTTCAATGCTCAGCTGTCAGCAGGGCGGGTTCAGACGCCTACACTCGGGATGATTATGCAGCGTGAGAAGGACATCCTTAATTTCCGTTCAGAGACCTATGGGCAGCTGCGCTGTGATCTGGGATCTTTTGAAGCGGTATGGAGGGCCTCAGGGGGAGACTCCCGGATCTTTGATGAGGAGAAGACGAATGGATTAAAGGCTAAGCTTGAAGGTCGAACGGGTACAATCTCAAAGTTAACGAAAAGCGAGAAGGTTGTACCGCATCCTTTAGCTTACGATCTGACTGAATTACAGCGAGATGCTAACCGGAGATACGGCTTCTCGGCGAAGATGACCTCTAATGTGCTTCAGCGTCTGTATGAACAGCACAAATTAGTAACTTATCCGCGCACGGATTCGAGATATCTTACTTCTGATATGACGGATACGCTGAAGGAGCGTCTGGAGAGTGTGGCCATTGGGCCTTATGCGTCTATAGCACGGCCTTTGCTTCGTAAGCCGCTGCCTCTGACCAAGCGTATTGTAGACGACAGCAGGGTAACCGATCACCACGCTATAATTCCCACAGAACAGACGGTGATTCTTAATGCGCTGACTGCTGACGAGCGGAAGCTGTATGATCTGATTGTGAGAAGATTTATTAGCCTTTTCTATCCGGCCGCCCGATATGACCATGTTAATGTGGTGGTAGAAGTAGAGAATGAACATCTGCATGCCAAAGGCACAACCGTCAAGGACAGCGGATGGCACGTTGTCTATGATGGACAGGGGTTCGATGAAGCTGAATCGGATGAGAACAGCGATGCTGATGAACCCGATAAGGTGCTGCCTGAGCTTAAGGTGGGTCAGAGGGTAGAAGTGAAGCGCTGCATCATTATGAATGGCCGCACGCTCCCTCCCAAGCGCTATACGGAGGCCGCTCTTTTGTCCCAGATGGAAAAGCACGGCTTAGGTACGCCAGCGACACGCGCTGATATTATCGAGAAGCTGGTGAACTCGGATACGATTGACCGTCAGGGCAACGCCCTCCACCCGACCGGGAAGGGGAAGCAGCTTATTGAGCTGGTCTCTTCGGATCTCAGGACTCCAGACCTTACGGCAAAATGGGAAAGTGAGCTTGAGCGGATCGCGAAGGGACAAGGTCAACCGGAACCTTTTCTCAAAGGGATCCGAGAGATGGCGGAGCGGTTGGTTCGTGAGGTTAAAGCAAGCGGTGCTTCTTATCAACCTCATAACGTATCAAGCAGCCACTGTCCGGACTGCGGTACACGCCTGCTTGAGAAGAAGAGTAAGCGTGGTCTCATGTTGGTATGTCCAAGTGAGGACTGCGGATACAAGCGTTCCGGGGAGAAGCGGCTGTCCAACCGGCGCTGTCCGCAATGCCATAAGAAGATGGAGATGAAAGAAGGCAAGGCAGGTCTGTTCGTCCAATGTCTGTCTTGCGGAATCACAGAGACGATGAACAAGGACAGCAAGCATGTGAATAAGCGGGAGACCCAAAAGCTGGTTAAGCAGTACGCCAAACAAGAGTCTCTGGGCTCGAATCTGGGAGATCTGTTAAAAGCCGCATTGGAGCAGAAGGCAGATAAATAATACGTTAAGCTGGTGCGGTACGTTAGTTATTCACACCTCGTATAAAATGGATTCCTCACAGGAACATTAAATGTGGAGGTGTTGAGAGTGCCGCATAACAAACCACAAAAAATCAACAATCAGAAGAACAACTCAAGTATTCTTGAGGAACCCATAACAGCAAAGACCAAAAAGCAGGAAGCCCGTCCACCGAGCTTGAATGGGGTTCCGAAGCAATAGCTTGTAGCATGGTGTTGTAAGATAACGGGTGCCGATTATAACACACCCGGGAGTGAACCTAGGCAACCTTAAGGAAACCTAAGCAAGGCCCCTGTTAAAGGGGCTTTTTGCGTTTGCGTTTGGTGGGTAAATTAGTAGTAGAGCTGCGCTGCGTATGAGGTTTGTTTTTAAATGGGGATAAGTTCTATAATAGAAGAAGATGCAGCGGCCAGCCTGCTGCGTGTTAGATTGGAGGCTATGGGCCGCATGAGATTAGTGATAGGACTGTGGTTCGTAATTATTAATTTGATAGGTTATGCAGTGATGTCTGAGGATAAGAAGAAAGCTCAGCGAAGGAAGGAACGAACACCGGAACGCACATTATTTCTGCTGGCTTTGATCGGGGGAGCTTTGGGTGTCTTGATCGCGATGTATAGAAGCCGGCATAAGACGAAGCATATCCGCTTTATAGTGGGAATTCCGGCTCTGTTGTTTCTAAACGCCATACTATATGGGTATTTTCTTAAATAGTGGTGTGGAGCTCGCCGCTTCAGTACATGCAGGTTACGGGAATATAATCAAGGTTGTTAAATTCTTATTTGGGTTACATACACTTATAGGAGAGGTGATCTTGTTATGCTGTTCAGCAAAATTCTGGTTGCATATGATGGGTCCAAGTCATCTAATAAAGCCCTGGATAAAGCGATAGAGCTGGCAAAGCTGGATGTGAATTCGGAGCTCGTTGTGCTGCATGTATATGATTTTCCGCGTTTTTATATCGCTGAGGGATTTGCTCCTGTTCCTAATTCAGTCAATGTAGAGTTCTATCAGCTTGCGGGGAAGACCTCAGATGAGGCGAGAAACCGACTGTCCGAGGCGGGTATTCAGAATGGCAGGGTAGAGTTGGCCCAGGGAGGCGCCGCTGAAGTGATTTTGGAGTATGCGGTCAAGGAAAGCTGTGACGCTATTGTAATTGGCAGCCGTGGTATTGGCGGGATTCGTGAATTCGTGCTGGGTAGTGTCAGTCACAATGTGGTGCAGCATGCGAAGATTCCGGTGTTGGTTGTTAAATAATTAAGGTGGGGAATGCTGGAATAGCATTCCCTTTTTTTATATGCAGAGACAGGAAGCCACTCAAGAATACGTGATCATCACGAAAAAGACGAACGTTCGTATTTTGGGGGTTTTAAATGTTCGTGTTTAGGTTGACAGTCCCATGTCAGGGTTGTTACACTAGGAGAGAAGAAGACGCTTGTAGCGTCATAGAATGCTCTCGTATATCGCCGGGAATAGGGCCCGGAAGTCTCTACCTGAGAACCTTAAATTTTCGGACTACGAGGGAACGTAATGGGGAAAGGTCAATTGAACAAAAAGACCTTCTTTTGTTTTGTGGAGATTCGTTTGTGTATCCCGCATTACGGAAGTCCCTCCTGTCACGTAACCTCGGCGGTCCGGTATCCTGAGAAAATACTTGTATTTTCGCGGATAACCGGATTTTTACTTAATTATAGATTAAAGCTAATTATTCTAAATACCATTGAAGAAAGCGGGTTGGAACATGACAGCGCAGGTGTCGGTAATTATGGGCAGTAAGTCAGACTGGGAGACCATGTCCCATGCATGTGAAGTGTTGGACGAGCTAGGAGTTCCTTATGAAAAGAAAGTGATATCCGCTCATCGGACGCCGGATCTGATGTTTGAATTCGCAGAAAGCGCCGCTTCCCGAGGTGTGAAAGTCATCATTGCTGGAGCTGGCGGAGCGGCGCATCTGCCGGGTATGGTAGCTGCGAAGACGATCCTGCCGGTCATTGGCGTTCCCGTCAAGTCAGCTGCTCTGAATGGAATCGACTCGCTGCTGTCCATCGTGCAGATGCCTGGTGGAATTCCAGTCGCTACAGTAGCTATTGGCAAAGCCGGAGCAACGAATGCGGGCCTTCTTGCTGCGCAGATACTTGGAGCATTCGATCCACAGATAGCCAGCCGGGTGCAGGAACGAAGAGACCGCATCCGCGAAGAAGTGCTGGAGAGCAGTGATCATTTGGGAGAGAACGAATAATGAGCGGATTGAAAGTGATTGCTCCAGGTTCCACAATCGGAATTCTGGGCGGCGGACAGCTTGGTCGCATGATGGCGCTGGCGGGTACAAATCTGGGATACCGCTTCGTGACCCTGGAACCGACTCCCGACTCACCATGTGGACAGGTAACCGATCAGATCGTTGCTTCCTACAGCGACAAGTCAGCTGCGAGGGAACTCGCTTCGCGTTCCGATGTCATTACTTATGAGTTCGAGAATGTGGATGCGGAGGTTGCTGCTCTGCTTGAGGATCTGTCTCATGTGCCACAGGGAAGCCGTCTACTGCATACAACCCAGCACCGGCTTCGGGAGAAGAAAGCGATTGAAGCTGCGGGGGTTCCGGTAGCTCCTTACCGGGAGATTCGCAGTGAACAAGAGCTTAGCGAAGCGGTAGAGAGCTTGGGGATTCCTTCCGTACTGAAGACCGCTACGGGCGGTTACGACGGAAAGGGACAGTGGGTAATCCGTTCGGCTGAGGAGATTCCAGAGGCCTACGAGACACTGAGCAAGGCGTGTACGGAGCTGGTGCTTGAGAAATTCATTCGTTTTGACAAGGAGCTGTCGGTGGTGGCAGCCCGGAGTCCACGCGGTGAAATCAAAACTTTCCCGGTTGCGGAGAATATTCATGTGGATAACATTCTGCATGCCTCTATCGTCCCTGCCCGGATCGATGATGGCATACAGCAGGAGGCTGAACGCCTCGCTGCACGAATTGCAGAATCGCTTGAAGCGGTAGGCCTGCTTGCTGTGGAGCTGTTCCTCACAGATAGCGGGGAGCTGTATGTGAATGAGCTTGCGCCGAGACCGCACAACTCAGGTCACTATACAATGGAAGCCTGCAAGACTTCACAGTTCGAGCAGCATGTAAGAGCGATCTGCAACCTGCC
The DNA here is from genome assembly GCF_023704175.1 of Paenibacillus sp. YPG26. NCBI lineage: Bacteria > Bacillati > Bacillota > Bacilli > Caryophanales > Paenibacillaceae > Paenibacillus > Paenibacillus sp. YPG26. The sequence continues at coordinate 741,157 of NZ_CP084530.1, forward strand.
GTTAGGCGATACATCCCTGCTGAGCCCGGTGGTTATGGTCAATGTACTGGGTGAGCATATGGAGGCGGTCGTCCAGGGATTGGTGAGCGGGACTTGGATACAAGAGAACGATGCCGAGCCCGTCCCGGCCGTGGTTCCGAAAGTTCATTTATACGGGAAAAGCGGATCAGCAGCTAAACGGAAAATGGGACACATTAACCTCTTGTGCGATAATGTACAAGAAGGTATGAATTTCATACAGCAAACCAAAATTTGGAGGAATCAGCAGAAATGATTGAACGTTATAGCAGACCTGAGATGAGAGCGATTTGGACGGAAGAGAATAAATTCAAGGCATGGCTTGAAGTTGAGATTTGTGCAGCCGAGGCTTGGGCTGAACTGGGCGTAATCCCGAAGGAAGACGTTGTACTGCTTCGCCAGAATGCTTCTTTTGATATCGACCGGATTTACGAAATTGAGCAAGAAACTCGCCATGATGTCATTGCCTTCACACGCGCGGTGTCCGAGAGCCTTGGCCAGGAACGCAAGTGGGTGCATTACGGTCTGACATCCACGGATGTGGTGGACACGGCCCTTGGATATCTGCTTAAGCAGGCCAATGAGATTCTCGAGAAGGACATTATTAATTTCATTTCGATTCTGAAAGATAAAGCCGTGGCCTACAAGGACACACCGATGATGGGACGTACGCACGGAGTGCATGCAGAGCCTACGACTTTCGGACTGAAGATGGCACTGTGGTATGAGGAGATGAAGCGGAACCTGGAGCGCTTCCGTCATGCGGCTGATAATGTGCAGTTCGGTAAAATCTCCGGCGCCGTAGGTACTTATGCCAACATTGACCCGTTTGTGGAGCAATTCGTCTGCGATAAGCTGGGCACTTCTGCCGCGCCGATCTCGACACAAACGCTGCAGCGTGACCGCCACGCTGAATATATGGCGACACTGGCGCTGGTAGCCACATCGCTGGACAAATTCGCCACTGAAATTCGCGCTCTGCAGAAGAGTGAGTTCCGTGAGGTGGAAGAAGCTTTTGCCAAGGGTCAAAAAGGTTCATCCGCAATGCCGCATAAGCGCAATCCGATCGGCTGTGAGAACATCTCCGGCTTGTCCCGCGTGATCCGCGGACATATGATCACGGCATACGAGAACGTGACGCTGTGGCATGAACGTGATATTTCACACTCCGGTGCAGAACGCGTCATTCTTCCAGATGCAACGATGCTGCTGAATTACATGCTGAATCGTCTGGGTAACATCATCAAGAATCTGACTGTATTCCCGGAGAATATGAAGCGCAACATGGCTCGTACATTCGGAGTTCCCTTCTCGGGCCGTGTCTTGACCAAGCTGATCGATAAAGGGTTCAGCCGTGAAGAAGCGTATGACACTGTACAGCCCCGGGCGATGCTCGCATGGGAGACGCAGCGTCAATTCCGTGACATCATCGAAGAGACACCGGAGATTACAGCGGTGCTGAGCAAGGAAGAGATTGAGGATGCATTTAACCCGTCATGGCACCTGAAGCATGTCGATACGATTTTCAAAAAGCTTAGACTTATAGATTAATCAACGACCAGGGGAAGAGGAGGACGGCCAAATGTCATCACAAGCTGTGTCCACGGCAGTGGAATATGTTGATGCACCGCTGCTCTATAAAGGAAAAGTTCGCGAACTGTATGATCTGGGGGATTACTATCTGATCGTAGTTACTGATCGCATCTCTGCGTTCGACTACGTGCTGGACCCGCCGGTTCCGGAGAAGGGCAATGTACTCAATCAGTTGAGCGCTTACTGGTTCAAGCTGACGACTGATCTGATCCAGAACCACGTGGTACACACGGATGTGGAGAAGCTTGGCCCGGTCATTAAGAACAAGGAACTGCTCAAGGACCGTATTATGGTGACACTCAAAGCGGAGCGCATTGATATTGAGTGTGTGGTTCGTGGATATATCACTGGTGGCGGTTGGCGCCAATACGAGCAGAACGGAGCTATCAATGGCATTCCACTGCCAGAGGGACTCCGCAAGAATGACAAGCTGCAGGAGCCGATCTTCACCCCGGCCGCGAAGAACGATGTAGGCCATGATGAGGATATCTCATTCGAGCGGATGCAGGAGCTTGTTGGCGATGACTTGGCAGAGCGGCTTAAAGCGAAAAGCCTTGAGCTGTATGCCTTCGCCAGAGATTACTGCGCAGGGCGTGACATCATTCTGGCGGACTGCAAGCTGGAGTTCGGTCTGGTTGACGGGGAGCTCATTCTGATCGATGAGATCTTCACCCCGGATGCTTCCCGATTCTGGGCCAAAGAGAATTACGGACTCGACATTGAGATCGACAGCATGGATAAAGAGCCTGTGCGCGCTTACCTGGCCGGTACGGATTGGGACAAGAACAGCCAGCCCGCTCCGCTCCCAGCGCATGTGGTGGAGGAGACTACCCGCCGCTACCAGGACATTTATCACCGTCTCACGGATTAATCGGGCTTCTTGGAAGCCTGCTTCTTCGAAGTTGGTGAGGGGGGTCTAGAGCGTACGAGGAGTTAGGGCTTCCGATCGCTGTTATCCCCGAATTTCCTGATTGGAATAACCGCAGCTTGCGGTAGAAATTCGGGGATAAAGGCGAACGCTGGCGCTTCTGCAGCTCCTAACTTCCTCTCCCGCTCTGCCCCTCACCGTGGTGAGGAAGCATTCCTGCGAAGCAAGCGAATTCCTGCCGGAGAGAGGTTTCTCCGGCAGGGGTGAGGACGAGGAAGGTTAGACTTCGGTACGAAGTGGGTCGTGAGTTGGGATTTAGGCATTGTCCTATTCAGATAGAAATTAGTCGCAGGAGCACCATAAGTAAAGCGGGTCCCGAAAAGGGACGGCAAGCTGCTCCTTCACAATAGCAGCACAGGAACAGTCAAGCAGCAGTCCCCGCCAAGCTTGAGGGTGTCCAGAGGTGAAAGTTTTCCAAAGGAAAACTACCTCGTAAGCATAAGCTTAGCCCTTGGGGCCCTCCCTTCTAGGGAGGGTTTGGGAGGGTAGAACTGCTGGTTTGGGAGGGTAAAAATTAAAGGAGTCCAGAGGACGAAGTCCTTTGAACAAAAGCTTCTGGTTTTATTAAAATTTTCGGGTACCCATAGGGCAGAGCCCATGGAGATTACCCTTCCGGAGGGAATCAAGTGAAAGCAATCGTATATGTTACCATCAAGCAAAGCGTACTCGATCCACAAGGTGTAGCCGTTCAAGGCGCCCTGCATTCTGTAGGTTTTCAAGAGGTAGAAAGCCTGCGCATCGGAAAATATATCGAAATCGAGCTGAACACGGACAATCGTGCAGAAGCAGAGAAGCAGGTAGCAGCCATGTGCGAGAAGCTGCTCGCGAACACCGTCGTGGAAGAATACCGTTTTGAATTGGAGGGGTAACCAACATGAAATTCGCAGTACTGGTATTTCCGGGCTCCAACTGTGATATTGACTGCTACAAGGCAGTAGAAGATACGCTTGGTGAACCTGTTGATTATGTATGGCATACAGCAACCGATCTGTCGGCCTATGATTGCATATTAGTTCCGGGTGGGTTCTCTTATGGAGACTACTTGCGCTGTGGCGCGATTTCCAGATTTGCTCCGGTCATGGCAGAGGTAGCCAAGGCTGCTGAGCAGGGCAAATACATCTTGGGAATCTGCAATGGATTCCAGATTCTTACCGAAGCCGGACTGCTGCCAGGCACGCTGCGCCGGAATATGTCGCTTAAGTTCCTCTGTCATGATGCAGTTCTCCGCGTAGAGAACAATAAGACTCCTTTTACAAGTGATTACGAAAAGGGTGAAGAGATTGTTGTTCCCATCGCACACGGCGAAGGCAATTACTACTGTGACGAAGAGACGATGGCGAAGCTTAAGGCGAATAACCAGATTATATTCACATATGCAAGCAACCCGAACGGGTCGCTGAATGATATTGCAGGCATTTCCAACGAGCAGGGCAACGTGGTAGGCATGATGCCTCACCCTGAGCGTGCCGTGGATAGTCTGCTTGGATCGGAAGATGGCAAAAGAATGTTCACTTCTATACTAAAGGCATGGAGGGATCGACATGACGCAGCAGTTGTCCGCTAAGGAACCGACGGCGGAGCAAATCGCCGAACAGCAAATTTACAAACAAATGGGTGTATCTGACAGCGAGTATGAGCTGATCTGCGGTTTTCTCGGCCGTAAACCGAATTATACGGAAATTGGCGTGTTCAGCGTAATGTGGTCCGAGCACTGTGCCTACAAAAATTCCAAGCCGCTGCTTCGCCGCTTCCCGGTAACTGGCCCACGTGTTCTGATGGGACCGGGTGAAGGTGCGGGTATTGTGGACATTGGCGACAATCAGGCCGTTGTGTTCAAGATTGAAAGTCATAATCATCCATCTGCCGTTGAGCCATACCAAGGTGCGGCTACAGGTGTGGGCGGGATTATCCGTGATATTTTCTCCATGGGCGCAAGACCTGTGGCAGTACTGAATTCCTTGCGGTTCGGCAAGCTTGAGAGCGACCGTGTAAAATATTTGTTCGAGCATGTGGTATCGGGTATTGCGGGATATGGTAACTGTATCGGAATTCCAACGGTCGGCGGCGAAGTAATGTTCGACGATAGTTATGACGGCAATCCGTTGGTTAACGCGATGTGTGTCGGTCTGATCGACCATGACAAAATCCAGCGCGGTGTAGCCAAGGGTGTAGGTAACCCCGTCTTCTACGTGGGCCCTCCAACAGGACGTGATGGAATCCACGGGGCGACTTTTGCATCCGAGGAGCTTACGGAAGAGTCTGAAGCGAAGCGTACAGCAGTACAAGTCGGCGATCCATTCATGGAGAAGCTTGTGATGGAATCCTGTCTGGAATTGATTGATTCCGGTATTGTACTCGGTATTCAGGACATGGGCGCAGCAGGTCTTACGTGCTCCAGTGCGGAAATGGCAAGTAAAGCCGGAAATGGACTTGAGTTGTATCTGGATCAGGTACCGCAGCGCGAAGAGGGCATGACGCCTTACGAGATGATGCTGTCCGAGTCTCAAGAGCGGATGCTGTTCGTGGTAGAGCCGAAGGATGAAGCGCAGGCTCAAGAAATTTTTGACCGCTGGGGTGTTATCTGTGCCAAAGTCGGCAAGGTGACGGACGATGGACGCTTGAAGCTGTTCCACCACGGCGAAGTGGTTGGGGATATGCCGGTGACTGCACTCGTGGACGAGTGCCCGATCTACAATAAGCCATCTGCAGTTCCAGCTTATTATGAAGAGAATGCGAATGTGGATACCCTGCGTTACCCTGAGGTTACAGATCTCGGCGGAGCACTTGAAACCGTGCTTGCCTCTCCAACTGTAGCCAGCAAAGCATGGATCTATGAGCAGTATGACTATATGGTTCGGACAAGCACAGCTGTACGTCCGGGATCCGATGCTGCCGTTGTTACAATTCGCGGTACACGCAAAGGACTTGCGATGACTACAGACTGTAACGGTCGTTATGTCTATCTGGATCCGGAAGTAGGCGGACGGATCGCTGTAAGTGAGGCTGCGCGTAATATCGTATGTTCCGGCGCTGAGCCGCTGGCGATTACGGATAACCTGAACTTCGGCAGCCCGGAGAAGCCGGATATTTTCTGGCAAATGGAAAAAGCAGTTGACGGCATGGCCGAAGCCTGCCGCGTCCTGGATGCGCCAGTTATCGGCGGTAATGTCAGCTTGTATAACGAGAATGCCAAAGGTGCCATTTACCCGACTCCTGTCGTGGGTATGGTGGGTCTCGTTCATGATGTGGACCACATCACAACACAAGGCTTCAAGAAAGAAGGAGATGTGATTCTTCTTCTCGGCAATACCAAGGCAGAGCTTGGCGGTAGTGAATTCCAAAGTGCGGTTCATGGTGTGACTGAAGGGCGTCCGCCTGAGCTGGATCTGAATGTGGAACGCGCCTTGCTGGATACGGTTCTTGCTGCGATTCAACAAGGTCTGGTTCAGTCTGCGCATGACTTGTCTGAGGGCGGCCTCGCCGTAGCTCTTGCGGAATCCTGCATTAGCGGCGGAATCGGTGCCCAAGTGAATATAGATACTGAGCTTCGTCATGATGTGGCCCTGTTCAGTGAATCTCAATCTCGTATTCTGCTATCTGCAGCACCTGAGAAGGCAGCCGAGCTTGAGAAATTTATATCGGAACGCAATGTTCCTGTTAACGTGATCGGCCGTGTGGAAGGAACAAGTCTAGTAATTGACATCAACCGCGCTTCGGCCTTGAACAAACCGGTGGAGGGCTTGAAGCAGGTCTGGGAGGAAGCTATTCCATGTCTGATGAAGTAATACCGCAAGGATTATGGACTGGAGACTACTTTAACGAAGGCTCGGGACGGGATGGAATCTTTGATAAGCTCAAGGAGGAGTGCGGAGTATTCGGGGTCTTTGGACACCCGGATGCTGCAAGCCTGTCCTATTACGGGCTGCATGCGCTTCAGCACCGCGGAGAGGAAAGTGCCGGACTCTGTGTAACGGGTGGGGGAGATTTCAACTACCACCGCGGCATGGGACTGGTAAAGGAAGTGTTCGATAAGGACCGCCTGGCTTCGCTGGTCGGAGACCGTTCGATCGGGCACGTCCGGTATTCCACCAGCGGGGATAGCAAGCTTACAAATGCTCAGCCGCTGGTATTCAAGTACCGCGATGGGGACCTGGCTGTGGCGACGAACGGAAATATCGTCAATGCGCCAAAAATCCGCAGAGAGCTGGAGCAGAGCGGTTCGATCTTCCAGACGACAAGTGACACGGAAGTTATCGCGCACTTGATCGCACGTTCCTCCAAGGATTTTGTAGAAGCGGCCAAAGATGCGCTCCAGCAGATCGTTGGCGGATACGCCTTCCTGCTGATGACGAATGATCTGATGCTTGTTGCATCCGATCCGAATGGGCTGCGTCCAATCTCAATGGCGCGCCTTGGGGATGCGTACCTGTTCTCTTCCGAGACCTGCGCGTTCGAGACCATTGGAGCGGAGATTATCCGTGATATCGAGCCGGGTGAACTGCTCGTGCTGGACAAGCATGGACTGCGCGAGGACCGGTTCGCGGAGCCGCAGCGTAAGGCGCTGTGCGCGATGGAATATATTTATTTTGCGAGACCGGACAGTGACCTTAATGGATCCAATCTTCATTCTGCCCGCAAAAGAATGGGCCGCCGTATGGCTCAGGAATCCTTCGTGGATGCGGATGTTGTGACTGGCGTGCCGGATTCAAGTATCTCGGCGGCAATCGGGTATGCGGAGCAGACGGGTATTCCTTATGAGCTTGGGCTCATTAAGAACAAATACACCGGACGCACGTTCATCCAGCCGAGCCAGGAGCTGCGTGAGCAGGGTGTGAAGATGAAGCTTAGCGCTGTGCGCCGGGTGGTTGAAGGCATGAGAGTAGTCATGATCGATGACTCCATCGTTCGCGGAACCACGTCCCGCCGGATCGTCAACCTGCTTCGTGAAGCGGGCGCGACCGAGGTGCATGTGCGGATTACTTCACCGCCTTTCAAGAACCCGTGCTTCTATGGAATCGATACTCCGGACAGCCGCGAGCTGATTGCCTCCTCGAAATCGATCGAAGAGATCCGCGTGGAGATCAACGCCGACTCGCTTGAATTCATCAGCCCTGAGGGGCTGATTGATGCCGTGGCCGGGAACCATGTGGATGACTATAAAGGTGGCCTGTGCATGGCCTGCTTCGATAATGACTATCCGACCCGTACGGATTTCCACGGGGAAGAGCAGTTCGGATGCAGCTGCTAAAAGATATGGACGGCGGATGCCGTCCTGTCCAAGGGGACTTCAGTTAGTTCAGGGATCAATAGGCTGGCAGCTGTTATGCAATTGAAAGTAGCTAGCAAGCATATGAAAGTGATTGAACATTACTAATAACAATTGTTAATGGGATAAGTGATAGAACTGCTTAACAGGTAGTTGTATTAGTCTGGTGTTATTCTAAGCTGAGAGTGAGCTATAAGCCGTGGCAACCCGCCAGCACAGCGAGCTAGCTTAAGGGTTGGTAGAGTTTTTGCAGCGGGCAAAGCCTAGGCTTGGTAGGGTGATCCGTCTGTAGAGCGGACTTAAGCTCTAAAAACTAAAGCACGTCTCTGCACCCTCCCAGCGGAGTGGACGGAATCGTCCTGAAGAAGCGAAGCGGTCGCCTAAAAGCTTTCCGAAGGAAAGGTACTTCGTAAGCATATACTGCCTTCGGATTTCTACCGCTGTTGGCGGTTCAAATCAAGAAATCTGAAGGCAACAGCGATCGTAAGGATGATCCATCGGCGGAGCGGGCAAGGTCTAGGCTTGATCTGTCTGCGGAAAGCCAAAGCCTAGGCTTGGTAGAGTGATCCGTCTGTAGAGCTGACTTAAGCTCTAAAGACTGAAGCACCTCTCTGCATCCTCCCAGCGGAGTGGACGGAATCGTCCTGAAGAAGCGAAGCGGTCGCCTTTGCCTTCGGATTTCTACCGCTGTTGCGGTTCAACTCAAGAAATCTGAAGGCAACAGCGATCGTAAGGATGATCCGTCGGCGGAGCGGACTTTAGATCTTAAGGCTTAAGTGATCCGTCCGCAGAGCGGGCCTTAAAGCTTTTCCAACGTTAATACTTCACCATCTTAACTATTAACACAAATGGCATTAATCATACAGCGAGGGTTTCTATTTAGAACCTCAATAAATCATAAGGAGCGTGTCCTTACGTGTCTGAAGCATACAAAAGTGCCGGGGTCGATATCGCGGCAGGCAATGAAGCAGTAGAACGGATGAAAAAACACGTCAAGCGGACATTCCGTCCGGAAGTAATGACGGATCTAGGAGGCTTCGGAGCCTTGTTCGGTCTGAACAAGGATAAATATGAGGAGCCCGTGCTGGTATCCGGTACCGATGGAGTGGGAACCAAGCTTAAGCTTGCTTTTGCGATGGACAAGCATGATACGATCGGCATCGATGCCGTGGCGATGTGTGTGAACGACATCATTGTTCAAGGCGCGGAGCCGCTCTTTTTCCTCGATTATCTAGCTTGCGACAAAGTCATTCCTGCCAAGATCGAAGCTATTGTAGCCGGTATTGCTGAAGGCTGCGCACAGTCGGGATGCGCCCTCATCGGCGGCGAGACCGCTGAGATGCCAGGCATGTACAGTGAAGGTGAGTATGATATCGCCGGGTTCACGGTGGGCGTTGTTGATAAGAGCAAGATTATTAACGGGCGGTCCATCCAAGCTGGAGATACCGTAATTGGTCTGGCATCCAGCGGCGTACATAGCAATGGCTTCTCTCTTGTACGCAGAGTGCTGCTTGAGCAAGCGGGTTACAGCTTGCAGGACAAGCTGGCTGAACTGGACGGAGCTGTGCTCGGGGATGTGCTGCTTGAGCCAACCAAGCTGTACGTGAAGCCTGTTCTTGAATTGATTAAGCAGGTTGAAGTTAAAGGTATGGCCCACATTACAGGCGGCGGCTTCATCGAGAATATTCCACGGATGCTTCCAGAAGGTGTAAATGTCGATATCGAGTTCGGATCATGGCCGATTCTGCCGATCTTCGATCTTCTGCAGGAGAAGGGCAGTGTTAGCAACCGTGACATGTTCACCACGTTCAACATGGGGATTGGCTTGGTGATCGTGGTCAGTGCAGACCAGGCGGAGCAGGCGGTTAAGGTGCTTCAGGAGCAAGGAGAAACTCCTTATATTATCGGGAAAGTAACCGAAGGTGAGAACATCGTCACTTTCACAGGGGCTGAAGTGTAATGAGTTCTTACCGGATAGCGGTATTTGCCTCCGGCCAGGGAACGAACTTCCAGTCCCTGGTTGATGCGGCGAATCGCGGCGAGCTGGGCGGTGCGGAGATCGCACTGCTCGTCTGCGACAAGCCTCAGGCTCCGGTGGTGAAGCGGGCAGAGCAGGCGGGTGTCGAGCAATTTCTGTTCCAGCCCAAACAATATGCAAGCCGGGAAGATTACGAGCGCGAGATTGCTGCTGAACTGGATAAGCGAAGCATAGATCTCATCGTACTTGCCGGTTATATGCGTCTGCTTACCGCGGTGCTTGTCGAACCCTACACGGGCCTCATGATTAACATTCATCCCTCACTGCTGCCGGCTTTTCCTGGAGTGAATGCCATTGGACAAGCTTATGACTATGGCGTTAAGGTTACCGGAGCAACGGTTCATTTCGTGGATGGAGGCATGGATACCGGGGCTGTTATTGCCCAGCGGACTGTCGACATTCGCGAAGGGGAGACGATAGAGTCAGTGGAAGAGCGGATTCATGCTGTTGAGAAGGAATTATATCCGCAGGTGGTTCGCCTCCTTGCCGAGGGCCGGGTTAAGTTGGAAGGCCGAAAAGTAAGCATAACCTGATTCCTGACAGGAAGGTCAGGCACTACGGACGGGATTCGCCTATTTTGTATATTCAGCAAGAATGGTGATACCCTGCTTAAACATGGAGTCGACGCTTTCACCGTTTTCGATATTTCCCGAGAAATATTGCCGCATATTGGAAAAGAAATACCCTTGCAGATCAAGTATTCATACATGCTGTTGAAATGTGCGATGGAATGAGTACACTTCATATCTAAGGTAAGATTTCAGACAAAAAGTGCTGTCAAACTAAGGAGGAGCCAATCGTGAGTATCAAAAGAGCGCTGGTCAGCGTATCGGACAAAACAGGGATCGTGGAATTCTGCCGCGAGCTGTCTAAGCTAGGTGTAGAGATTATTTCAACCGGGGGAACGAAGAACCTCTTGGCCCAAGAAGGCGTGCCGGTGATCGGTATTTCCGATGTCACAGGATTCCCTGAGATTCTGGATGGCCGTGTTAAGACTCTCCATCCTGCTGTTCACAGCGGTCTGCTGGCTGTGCGGGACAGCGAGGAGCATCAGGCTCAAATGAAGGAACTGGGCCTTGACTACATCGATATGGTGGTCGTGAACCTGTATCCGTTCCAAGAGACCATTGCGAAGCCAGACGTGGAGTATGAGGACGCAATTGAGAATATTGATATCGGTGGACCTACTATGCTGCGTTCGGCTGCCAAGAACCACGCTTTCGTCAGCGTTGTCGTCGATTCTTCGGATTATGATGGCCTGCTCGAAGAGATTCGTGCGCAAGGAGACACCACGCTGGAGACACGCAAGCGGCTTGCGGCAAAAGTATTCCGTCACACGGCAGCTTACGACGCGCTGATCTCTGATTATTTGTCGAACGTGACGGGCGATCCGCTTCCTGAGCGTTTCACGGTAACTTACGAGAAGATCCAGGATCTTCGTTATGGCGAGAATCCTCACCAGAAGGCGGCTTTCTACCGCAAGCCATTGGCTGCGGCTGATACACTTACCAGTGCTGAACAGCTGCACGGCAAGGAGCTTTCTTACAACAACATTAATGATGCGAACGCTGCCCTTCAGATTGTAAAAGAATTCGAGGAGCCTGCGGTAGTCGCAGTCAAGCATATGAATCCATGCGGCGTAGGCATTGGACGCAGTGTGTTGGAAGCTTTCCAAAAAGCGCATGCGGCAGACCCAACCTCGATCTTCGGCGGTATTGTTGCGGCTAACCGCATTATCGATGAGGATACCGCTCTCCTGCTGAAAGAAATTTTCCTTGAGATTATCCTTGCTCCAGGCTTTACGGACGAAGCGCTTGAGGTTCTAACGAAGAAGAAGAACATTCGTCTCCTGAAAGTAGGAGAGCTGCAATCCGGTCAGAACAGAAAGAGCCAATTCGTTGTGACCTCGATTGACGGCGGAATGGTTGTTCAAGAGAATGATGTACATTCTGTGGATGCCGCTGATCTGAAAGTTGTTACGGATCGCCAGCCTACAGAGGAAGAGCTGAAGCAGCTTCTGTTCGGATGGAAAGTAGTTAAGCATGTGAAGTCTAATGCAATTCTGCTTGCCAAAGACAGCATGACGATCGGCGTAGGCGCAGGGCAGATGAACCGCGTTGGCGCAGCGAAGATCGCGATTGAACAAGCGGGCGGGAAAGCCAAAGGCAGCGTACTGGCATCGGACGCATTCTTCCCGATGGGAGATACGGTCGAAGAAGCGGCTAAAGCAGGCATTACCGCGATCATCCAGCCGGGCGGATCGGTTAAGGACGAAGAGTCGATCAAGGCTGCAAATGAGCATGGAATTGCAATGGTATTCACGGGCGTTCGTCATTTCAAACACTAGAAACTTATTGGCAAGAGTGTGAAATGACCCTGGAGAAGCGAAGCGCCTTTCAAGAACATTTCACACGGCTGCCTAATGTGTAAGTCAACAGCTTAACTTATAAAATCATTCAACTCATTAACAATTCGGAGAGGGGGACTTTCCATGGATATATTGGTGATTGGCGGAGGCGGCCGTGAGCACGCTATCTGCTGGGCGCTTGCGAAGAGCCCGAAGGCAGGCACGATCTACTGCGCGCCGGGAAATGCGGGAATCGGTGAAATAGCCGAGCTCGTGCCGATTCAGGTGGGCGAGTTCGATCGTTTGGCGGCTTTTGCACAAGAGAAGCAGGTAGGCCTTGTGGTAGTTGGACCGGATGATCCGCTTGCGGACGGGATTGTGGATGCTTTTGAAGCGAAGAATATTCCGGTATTCGGTCCCCGCAAGAACGCGGCCCATATTGAGGGCAGCAAGACATTTATGAAGGATCTGCTTCGTAAATACAATATCCCGACCGCGGCTTATGAAAAGTTCGACAGTTATGAAGCGGCACTGGACTACCTGCGCAGCCAGCCTGTGCCTATCGTGATCAAAGCGGACGGACTGGCGGCAGGCAAAGGGGTCACGGTGGCTTTTACCCGTGAAGAAGCGGAGAAGGCGCTGGCGGACATTATGGTCACTCAGGTATTCGGCTCTGCCGGAAGTCAGGTGGTCATTGAAGAGTTCATGACCGGGCAGGAGATGTCCATTCTGGCTTTTGTCGATGGTGAGACCGTACGCCCGATGTCAGCCGCTCAGGACCATAAGCAGGTCTTTGATGGGGATAAGGGTCCGAATACGGGCGGAATGGGGACATACTCCCCGCTGCCGCATATCGCGGACTCGATTATTGAAGAGGCCATCGAGACGATTATCAAGCCTACAGCCAAAGCGATGGTATCCGAAGGGCGTTCATTCCGCGGCGTATTGTTCGCCGGGCTTATGATTACCCCGGATGGCAAGCCGAAGACGATTGAGTTCAACGCCCGTTTCGGCGATCCGGAGACTCAGGTTGTGCTGCCAAGGCTGAAGAGCGATCTGCTTGAGATTTTCCTGGCTGCGGTGAACGGAACTCTGGATCAAGTGGAGATCGAGTGGAGCGATGAGGCTGCGGTCTGCGTGGTGCTCGCTTCTCCAGGATATCCGGCTTCCTATCCGAAGGGACTTGTGATCAGCGGCTTGGACCAAGTGCAGAATGCGCTTGTATTCCACGCAGGAACGGCCAAGAATACGGATGGGGAATGGGTAACCAATGGTGGACGGGTACTCGGTATAGTTGGCCGGGGACGTGATATTGCGGAAGCACGGAGCAAGGCCTATGCAGAGGCGGAGCGAATTGCTTTTGAAGGCAAGCATTACCGTACGGATATTGCTGCCAAAGCACTGGTGTAACAAGGAATTATGGGGGAACAAGTTGGTGTGGGCTGCTGCTGCTGTAGTTCATTTCCATGCGGAGCATTAAATAGCGGCAGAGCTTCAAACAGGGAATTCAAGATATAGAATTAAGCAAGAGCTTCCCTGGCAATAGAACAAGAATATTAAGAGCGCCAGTCACCGGGTATACGGGATTGGCGCTTTTGCATTTGAGATCCGGTATGGAGCCCGCAATGAACCAGGTAACTGCTCAGAAGGAGAAGGATGAAATTGGGCTGCCTTGTCTTTTATAATATATGTAGACTCATACCGGTTGTTCATTAAGCAGGGCTTGTGCAAACCAGCATATAGGTGTATTTTAGACAACAAGTGACAGGTATGGTCTGGGTGAGTGTATTCATGCCATAGCCAGGAGAAACGAGGAGAGAGAAATGGCTCAGGGAAACGATAACCCTAAAGTAGGGATGGAAGATATTATACGTGCGCACCATGTTCTCAAGGAGGTCATAGTCCGTACTCCGCTTCAGCTGGATGCCGCATTATCTGCGAGATATGACTGCCAGGTCTATTTGAAGAGAGAGGATCTGCAGGTGGTCCGCTCATTCAAAATCCGGGGTTCTTACAATATGATCCGCAATCTGACGGAAGAGCAGCGTGAACGGGGCATTGTATGCGCAAGTGCTGGCAATCATGCTCAAGGCTTCGCCCTATCGTGTCATGCCTTGGGCATTCGCGGGCATATCTATATGCCGAGCACAACACCGAATCAGAAGGTTAGACAGGTGAAGCGATTTGGCGGCTCCGATGCTGAAGTCATATTGACCGGAGACACCTATGATGATGCTTATGCTGAAGCGATGAAAGCTTGTCAGGAGCACGGCATGACCTTTGTGCATCCGTTCGATGATCCGAAGATCGTTGCCGGTAACGGCACAATCGGGATGGAGATCATGGAAGGGCTTAGCAGTCCGGCTGATTACGTTTTTGTGACTATTGGCGGCGGGGGTCTTGCTGCCGGTGTAGGTTCCTATGTCAAAATGGTCAGTCCGCACACTAAAGTTATCGGAGTTGAACCGCTGGGTGCGGCTTCCATGAGTGAAGCCCTTAAGGAGAAGCAGGTGGTCACACTGGATACGATCGACAAGTTCGTAGACGGTGCAGCGGTGAAGCGTGTAGGTGATTTGACTTACCAGATCTGCTCCGACGTGCTGGATGATGTGCTGATGGTTCCTGAGGGCAAGGCTTGTACCTCTATACTGGAGCTGTATAACGATAACGCCATTGTAGTGGAGCCGGCGGGAGCGCTGCCTGTAGCAGCACTGGATTTGTACCGGGAAGAGCTGAGAGGCAAGACCGTAGTGTGCGTCATCAGCGGGGGTAACAATGATATCGACCGGATGCAGGAGATCAAGGAGCGCTCGCTGATCTATGAAGGCCTGAAGCATTATTTCCTGATTAATTTCCCGCAGCGCGCGGGAGCTCTGCGTGAATTCCTCCAGGATGTGCTGGGACCGAACGACGACATTGCCCGTTTTGAATACACGAAGAAGCATAACAAGGAGAACGGGCCTGCTCTGGTGGGCATCGAGCTGTCGTATCAAGAGGACTATATGCCGCTAATTGAGCGGATGAGGGCGAAGGGGATTGCCTTCACGGAGCTGAACCGGGACCTCAACTTGTTCAATCTGCTGATCTGACCCATATAGAAGAGAAGCTTGGCTTCCGATGTCAGTGCTTGGTGCGCTGCTGAGGAAGCCAAGTTTTTTTGAATATCTACATGATTTATTCATATTTTGTTAATAAAAGGAAACTTAATATCGATGATCTTTGTTTATATCTAAAAGGGTGCTGCAACACACCTGATCGATAGGAGTGATTGGATGAACAAATTAAGACTGGTTGATGTTGCCGGCCTGATCTTGATTCTGCTCGGTTTCTTTGGATCATATGTAGGGATTGACTTAGATAAGAATGCTGTAAATGTGATTATGGTCATAGGAGTGCTTCTGCTAATCATATCGGAATATGCCGTGCGCAAGAAGTAAGAATATTATTGCATGAAGGCGATCATGCTCTTGAATTTACAAGAGGAATGATCGTCTTTTTATTGAGTAAACGACCAAGAGCAGTTCATAAGAAAGGTATCACCTTCCGTATGAACTGCTCTTGGGGCTGATTATAAGTGGAATTTAGTTATGCGCGACCTGCTTGGGTTCCCTTGGTTTGCGAAGGAAAAAGAATCTCTGGCCTGCAAGGCCGATGATAAAGATGATCAGGCTGTCCCACGGCGAGACGACGAAGGCTGGAAGGAAAATAACCAGCAGCACACCGATGACAATAATGGCGGCCATAATGCCGATGTAGATTCCCATCTCTTTGGTGGTGGCTTTGACAGGTTCTGCGGGTCTTCCTTTCTTGGATTCCGGCTTGAGAAAGCGGGTCATAAGTTCAATAAGGAGGATCGAGCCCAGGGAGATAATCAGCAGGGTAGCTGTACTGATGCGGGTATAAGTCAGTTCTCCGCCGAACCATTTGCTGAAGAATCCGGTAAGCATCATAATGAAGAACACCCAGGTTAACGCAACCCACGGAATCATGGCATAGTATTTCACTTTATCCTTCATGCTTCGGGGCTGTCTTATGGACATATCAGCTACAAGCTGTGCACAGTAGGCCTTGGGACTTTCACCAAATAGGTCCTGAATAGGACGGTTATTGTTCTGGGCGGTCAGGATCTCCTGAGCCAGTCCAAGAAGCACTTCTTCGCCTTTGGCTTCACCTAGTGAGCTTGCCCGCAGACTGCGGACCATCTCGCCGAAATAAGCATCATTCTCGGGAG
The DNA here is from genome assembly GCF_023704175.1 of Paenibacillus sp. YPG26. NCBI lineage: Bacteria > Bacillati > Bacillota > Bacilli > Caryophanales > Paenibacillaceae > Paenibacillus > Paenibacillus sp. YPG26. The sequence goes on from NZ_CP084530.1 coordinate 757,578, forward strand.
ACATATAGTCTCTTAGGCGGTTGGTTTCTTTGATCATTTCATGGATGTACATGGCTTTTCTATTCTCCTCTTCATGTATGCATATCAGCATATACACTCGGTTTCTAGGGTGACTCGCTATGAAATCCTATTTTTCCCATTCACAACAATGCACAAAAAAAGGACAGAACCAGACCCCGATCAGTTCACCTATCGGAAATGAGTCCGGTATTATTCTTGCCCAAAGTATACTTAAGCTTACACAACTGCACAAGGGACCAGGGAAGTGTTCTGCATCCGGCAACCTGGGATATCGGTAATGGTTTTACCTATATAAAAACTGACTGCAAGGAGGCAGCTTAGGGCCAAATGGTTGCTGGCCAGCTGCCTTGTAATTTGCGGATTAGGACAATTTGACCCGTATGAAAGCCATCGTGCATTACCCATGAGAACAGCGTATGGCCAAGCGTAGTCTCATTGACCCGGGTATCCAGATCATCATCCGATAGCGATTCAATGGCTTGGCGAATATCAGCTATGACGGAGAATGCGCGTGCCTTCATTTCCTGCCACTCAGCCTCATTATCTGCCTCTCCTGGACTGCCGAAGGTGCTGGTATTATTAACCGCCTTATGAGTGGGCTGATTCGTAAGCTGCTGAAGAATCTGTTCATTGTAAAAATTCATGTGATTAACAAGCTGCCATATCGTGTTGGAATCCCCGGCAGGCTTCCAGGCAGCCTCCGCTGATGTCACTCCATCAAGTGCCCGGGACACTGTGGTGAACCACTCGTCCTGGTACCAGATCGCATCCAGCTGAAACAGTAAGGTTTGAATTCGGTTTTGATTCATTCAGATATCCTCCATCGTTCTTTTTGCTTAGTTTAACTCTTTTACCGGTTTATGTATGTCGATCTTAGGAATTAGTTTTGTTAAATTGTACTTATGTAGTAATTAAAGTATAAAAAATAAGTTGATAAATGAATTTATTAGATTATAATTATACCAAGAAACAAATTAAAGTATAAAAAAGACATTTGGAATCGATATGAATATCTACAGGGAGGGACAATGGATGCTTAAGCTTCAGCATGTAACTAAGCAATTTGCCAACGGGAAAGGCGTATTCGATATTTCCTTTGCGGTAGAGAAGGGAGAGGTATTCGGTTTTCTTGGACCGAACGGGGCGGGTAAGTCTACAACCATTCGGCATATTATGGGGTTCATGAAGCCCGACCAGGGTTCTGTTCAGGTTAGTGGCATGGATACCTGGAAGAAGCAAGGAGCTGTGCAGTGGATCATGGGCTATCTGCCTGGGGAGATTGCTTTTATGGAAGGGATGACGGGACGGAGCTTTCTGAACTTTATGAGCCGTATGCAGGGGGTAGCCGATTCGTCCAGACGGGAGGAATTAATAGATCGGCTTCAATTCGAAGTGAACACCCCGATCCGCAAGATGTCCAAGGGCATGAAGCAGAAGGTGGGGATTGTCGCGGCTTTTATGCATAGTCCTGAGGTGATCATTCTGGATGAGCCCACGTCAGGACTTGATCCTCTTATGCAGAAGGTATTTATTGATCTCGTGCTTGAGGAGAAGGCCAAAGGAACCACCTTTCTGATGTCCTCCCACAGCTTCCCCGAAATTGAGCAGACCTGTGACCGGGCAGCCATTATCAAAGATGGACGATTGGTCGCGGTGAACAATATTCACGAGCTGCAGTCTATGCAGAGAAAGATCTTTGAGGTTACGTTCTCAACCAAGGAGGACGCGAATCACTTCGCAGGGTCAGATACGCTGCAGATCGAATCCCGCTCGGACTCACGGGTACGTGTAGTGGTTCAAGGGAACTATGACCAATTTATGAGGGAAGTGTCAAAATACTCCATTCGCAATATAGAAATCTTCACCCAGAGTCTGGAGCAGATCTTCATGAACTATTATGACCGGAAAGGAGAGCTGCACCTATGAACCCATTTCTATATATGCAGATGCTGAAAATCCATGCGAAAGGAATATCCAGCTATGCGTTCGGATCTGCCTTCTATATTTTGGTGATGTTCTGGCTGTACCCGAGCATCGCTGAGAATACCCAGGTGATGGATGAGCTGCTCAAATCCGTTCCCGCCGGCATTACGCGGGCATTTGGATTAGAGAACGGAATGGGCAGTCTGGAGTCTTTCTTGTCGGGCGAATATTATGGTCTGATCTTCATTGTCATTCTCTCTATATTTAGTCTCATGGTCTCAACCCAGCTGATGGCTAGAATGGTCGATCAGGGGTCGATGGCGTATCTTCTGTCGACACCCACAACAAGAGGGAGGGTGGCTTGTACTCAGGCTCTTGTCCTGATCACAGGTCTGCTCATCATTGTGGGGGCTACCACGTTGGCTGGGTTCGCGGGGAATCTGCTGTTCATCGCCGATCAAGAAGCATTCCATGCAGGGAATTTCCTCCGCCTTAATCTTGTGGGATTCCTCATGTTCTGTGCGGTAGGGGCGGTGTCGTTCCTGATATCATCGGCATCTAATGATGAGAGAAGAGCGCTGTCCATTTCCGGGGTCCTCGTGATAGGATCCTTCGCCCTCGACCTGTTCGGCAAGCTGAGTGAACAGACGGAGTGGATCCGGCATGCGTCGATATTCTCCCTTTTCCGGCCAAGTGAGATTGTGACAGGCAGTGAGGGCTGGATCGCGTCATCCTGGATCTTGTCGATCATTGGGGTAGGATTCTTCGCGCTCAGTATATGGGTGTTCCGGAAGCGCGACCTTCCGCTGTGAATAAGGAGATTGTTCCCGCTCTGGTAATCTAATAGAATATTCGATAGGAGTGATTAAATCTAAGGGAGCCATATAATCCATTGAAGGCAAAAGAACAACAAATTCTGCTAACGGCCCAGCGCCTATTTTATGAGCATGGAATTGCTGCGGTAAGTATGGAGCAAATCGCCGAGGCCGTGCCGGTCTCGAAGATGACGATCTACAAGTATTTTGGCAGCAAGGAAGGCTTACTGAATAAAGTGATCGATCATATGATCGAGGAATATAACGAAGATTACAAGCAGATCCATGAGGAGTCGAAGGATACGCTGGATCTGCTCGACAAATTAATGAACTACCGCAAGATGGATGAGATCTCTTTGACCTTTGTCACGGAGCTTATGGAGGATTACCCGAAGGTTGCCAGCCGGATCAGTGAGTATAACCAGAACTATGTTGTAAAGTCCTTCGAAGACGCCCTCTTCCGTGGACAACAGATGGGACAGATTCGCAAAGACGTATCTCCCCACCTGCTCGTGCAGTACTTAATCTCGATGAAGCAGTTCCTGATCCAGTCCGCCCAGCTGAACGAATTCACCAATATGCGAACCTTAACCGGGCAGATGCTCTCGCTGCTGTACCACGGAATTATCGTGGATCAGCCAGATAAAGAGTCCTGACTACGTACAGCCAGCCCACCGGATAGAAGAATAAAATACTCGCTTCCCCTCCACACTATGCGGTAGAACTTCAGGCTTAAGCATAGGGTTACATTCCAAAGGACAAGGAGAGGTTGATATGAGCAAATTCAAATCCGAGTTAACGCGGCGTTATCTGCTGAACAGCAATTCACGGGAGGTTAAGGATGAGGTAGTTCGGGATGACCAGGATGTGGAGTTCGGAGGAGACATAGAGGCAGTCAGTGATGTCCGAGCCGTCAGAGGAGCGGATCACGACCCCAATCTTGTCATTGGGATGAATGCCGAATTCGCTGCGGAAGATGAGGCTGCGGGTGCGGCGGAGAATGAGGCATTACGCGATTCATAAGGTTTGAATTGACACTCCTGATCCGTGATGATAAGATAAGTTTAACTAATTCATATTAAACTTATCGGATTTATATAATATATACTCACGGATCAGGGAGATGGAGATTCATGGAGAGACAAATTGTTATTCAGCACGGGAATGAAGAGATCACGGCCAGTGTCCACTATCCGGCAGCGGAAGCGAAGAAGAACGGACGCGGCAAGGAACGGGTTCCGCTGGTCATCATCTGCCACGGATTCGTAGGGAGCCGGATCGGGGTGGACCGGCTGTTCGTGAAGACCGCCAGGGACCTTGTGGAAGAAGGGTACCTTGTTATCCGGTTCGATTATATCGGATGTGGAGAGAGCACAGGCTCATACGGGAAGGAAGGTCTGGATTCCATGATCGCTCAGACCCGAACCGTGCTGGATTACAGCGAGACCTTAAGTGATGTCGATCCTACCCGGATCACCCTGATCGGCCACAGCCTCGGCGGGGCTGTAGCCCTGCTGACCGCGGTGCGTGACCGCCGGGTGAAGAATCTGGTCATGTGGTCCTCTGTAGGTTATCCATTCAGTGATATTGTGAAGATTACCGAACGCAAGGTATATGATGATGCGATGAAATACGGGCATTCGGATTACCTGGGGTATGAGTTCACCCCTGTATTCTTTGAGTCGCTGGGCTCCTCACAGCCCTTCCAGGAAGCAATCAAATTCACGGGGGATGTGCTTGTGATCCATGGAACCTCGGATGACGAGATTCCGGTGGATTATGCATTCCTCTTCCAGAAGGTGTTCTGGATGCGTTCAGAAGGCCGGTGTGACAAGGAGATTATTTTCCAGGGAGACCATACCTTCTCGGTAGGAGAGCATCGAGAGCAGCTCATCAAGCGGACGAAGGATTGGCTGAATGAGCAGGAGTCCGTTCAGACCGAATGGCAGCATTGGATGATTTAGTCTGAGACCGAAGGGCAGGAACAAGGGCTTTCGTTACGGAAGCGGCTAACAAGCGTGTATCAGATACAAGCGTGCATTGGGATCATTCCGGTGCACGCTTGTTTGGTCTGGCTGGGCCGGGTCTGTGGTATTCTTCCGCGGGAAGCGATACAATAATGATGTACCTATATCTGGCGCATGGAGGTGGCATTCTCGTGACTTTACCGGCATTTTTTGTTGCACACGGTTCGCCTACACTGGCCTTGGAGGACAATGAGTACACCAGGTTTCTTCAGCATTTGGGACAAGCCCTGCCTGCGCCGAAAGCCATTGTCGTCTTCTCAGCCCACTTTGATTCACCGGATCAGCTGGTCACAGGTGATGAAGTTCTGGACACGATACATGACTTCTACGGCTTCCCGGATGAGATGTACAAGCTTACTTATCCGGCTGCGGGCCACCCGGGTATTACCGAGGAGATCAGCTCCCTGTTCAGAGCGGGGAACCTTCCCTTCAGAGTGATTACAGGCAGAGGACTGGATCATGGAGCCTGGGTCGTTCTTAAGCTGATGTATCCTCAAGCGAATGTGCCTGTCATCAGTCTTTCGGTGGATTCCAAGCGGTCACCGAAGGAGCAATATGAGATTGGCCGGATGCTGCAGAGGCTGCGTGAACAGGATGTTCTGATCATCGGCAGCGGGGGGACAGTTCACAATCTACGTCATCTGGGCTCAGGTGAGCCCACTGCTTGGGCGGCCGAATTCGATCAGTGGATCGCTTCCCGGCTGGAGAATTGGAATCTCAGAGAGTTGTTCGAATATGAGAAGAGAGCTCCCTATGCCCGGGAGGCTGTGCCGGAGTATGGCACAGAGCATTTCATTCCCCTCTTCTATGCGATGGGTGCCGCGGACCAAGACCGCCGCGCCCGGAGGCTGTTCCAGGATTACCAGTATGGGACGCTCAGCCTGAACTGCTGGCAGTTCGGGGGTCCGGATATGGATTCAAATACAGGATCGGCAGCAGAAGCAGGATTAGACACAGGAACAGATGCAGGAACGGATGCAGGATCAGAAGCAGGAACAGATGCAGGAACGGATGCAGGATCAGAAGCAGGAACAGATGCAGGGGCAGACACAGGATCAGACACAGGATCAAGCAAGGACGAGTAATTCAGGAAATAACCGAACACAAGCAAGCTTTGAAATTGCAGCAGTTCAATCAAATATTCTTAGGCACAGCTTCCCGCGCGTCGGGGCTGTGTCTTATTTATGTTCAATCTTCAGCTGACCGGGGAGTTTATTTCTTCCACATAGGTTACATTACAATTATAATGGTGAAAAACGAACTCACGGAGGAATACAATGACCATTCGTGCCTTGACCAAGCTGCTTCTAACCTTGTCCGCGGCCTCCATTCTGCTGGCCGGATGCCAGTCAGGCGACACGGCTGCGCCCACAGCGCCTGGGGGAACCGGAGAGACCCCGGCGCCGGTGGAGCAGCCGGTGACCACCCAGCCTGCGGCGTATTTCTCCCCGCTGACCGGGGAACCGCTGGAAGCTCCGATGCAGAACAGGCCTCTGGCCGTGATGATCAACAATGCCCCGGCGGCTCGCCCGCAGTCCGGGCTGCAGAGCGCGGACATCGTGTATGAGGTGCTGGCCGAAGGCGGAATTACCCGGCTCGTCGCCATCTACCAAAGCGCCGTCAATACGGCGAAGATCGGGCCTGTTCGCAGTATCCGGCCCTATCTGATCGACCTCGGCGAGAGCTATCATGGTGTGCTGGTGCATGCGGGCGGCAGCACCGATGCTTACGCCATTATCCAGAGCCTGAATAAAGAGGATCTGGATGAAATCTCGAACGCGGGCGCCTACTTCTGGCGGGACAAGTCCCGCAAGGCTCCGCATAACCTGTATTCCAGCGGAGACAAGCTTAGAGCGGCCGCCGAGAAGCGGGGATATTCACTGCTGGACAGCGAGGTGCCGGCGTATACTTTTCGGAAGGAAGATGATGTGCCGCAAGGAGAACCCGCCTCCAAGGTGGAGATCAAATTCCTGCTGGACAGCTACCATGTCTCCTATATTTACAACGCCAAGACCAGGGAGTACGAGCGCTTCGTCGGCAAGAAAGCCCATAAGGACAAGGATTCAGGAACCCAGCTGTCCGCGGAGAATATCGTAATCCTCGGGGCGGATCATCAGATTCTGGATAAGGTCGGCCGGCTCAGCGTAGATCTGAGTTCAGGCGGCAAGGCGGTCATGCTGCAGCGGGGCAGGGTGATTGAAGGCCAGTGGATACGGGCGAAGAATGATGTCATCCGGTTCGTGAAGGATGGGGCTGAGGTTCCCTTTTACCCGGGGAAGACGTACTTCAGCATTGTGCCGAACAGCCCGGGCTTTGACAGCCACATAACAATTACAAAGTGAAATCAGGCATAGGGTTAGACCATTCTGTAAGATACAGGATAAGTAGGGATAAGAGTGGAAATATTGGGGTAAAACATAGGAATGATGTGCGAAAATTGTTTGCTGTAAATATTACATTTACTTTACAATCGGATATAGAGATATGGTAAGATAACAAAGGTTATTCATGGTGACATACAGTGGGACTTTGGACAGGCTGTTGCAGGTTCGGGTTCACCCTGTGGTCCGGCAGACTTTTTGAAAAGGGGACTTCACATGCGAGTGAAAAAGAAAGATATCTTTTTCCAAACTTTAGAGAATATGGCGGAGGCAGTCGTACAAGCGGCTGATTATTTTGCCGAGAAAGTATCTAATTTTAATGATGTAGAAGCTTTTGCCAAAGAAATGAAGGTGTTCGAGAACCAGTGTGACAACTACACACATACGATCATCATCGAACTGAACAAGACGTTCATTACGCCGATCGAACGGGACGATATTATGAACCTGACGACAACGCTGGATGATGTTCTGGATGGCCTTGAAGCTACGGCTTCGCGCTTCTATATGTATAATCTGGGTGAACCGGACGCGCATATTGTGAACTTTGCCGAGATTCTCCGGACTTCCGCTTACGAGATCCAGAAGGCAATCCGTCTCTTGTCCCAGAAGAAGCTGCTGGCGATCCGCGAGCATACGATTCGTCTGAACGATCTGGAGAACCAGGGCGATGAGCTGCTTCGCATTGCGATTAAGGAGCTGTTCATGAAGGTAACCGACCCGATTGAGCTGATCAAGAAAAAAGAAATCTATGAACGCCTGGAGACGACCACAGATGCCTGCGAGCATGTAGCGAATATGCTGGAATCGATCATCATGCGCAATTCTTAATAGAAACAGGTGGAGGAGGTTGGAATTGCGCGGACCTTATTGTGTATCCGGACTGGCGTTGGACTGAATTCGGAATAACAGAAATTGTTCTGATGACGGCCGGATAGTAGCATCCTCTGTGCAATGATATAACCATGGATACAATGTTTATTGTAATGCTGATTGTCATTATCTTGGCTCTCGCTTTCGACTTCATTAACGGCTTCCATGATACGGCGAATGCGATAGCTACCTCTGTGTCCACACGCGCGCTGAAGCCAAGAACCGCGATTCTGCTGGCAGCGGTCATGAACTTTGTGGGAGCGCTGGTCTTCACAGGCGTAGCCAAGACGATTGGGGGCAAGGTCGCCAACCCCGCGGAGCTCAGCAACGGGCTTGAAATTCTGATTGCAACGCTGCTTGCGGCGATTATATGGAATTTGATTACCTGGTGGTTCGGGATCCCGTCCTCCTCCTCTCATGCCCTGATCGGGGCTTTGGCAGGAGCGGTATACATGGGAGCTGGACATGACAAAGTCAACTGGAGCGGCTTCCGTACCATTATTGAAGGACTTATTTTGTCGCCGCTGATTGCTTTCGCACTTGGTTTCGTTGTCATGACTATTCTGAAATGGATCTTCGCCAAACGGAGTCCGCATACAGTGAATAAAGGCTTCCGTACGATGCAGATTATCACGGCTGCGATGCAGGCCTTTACCCACGGAACGAATGATGCGCAGAAGGCGATGGGGATCATTACCTTCGCGCTTGTGACAGCTAAGTATCAAAGCACGATGGAAGTGCCGATGTGGGTGAAGATTGCCGCGGCTACGGCGATGGCACTGGGCACCTCGGTTGGCGGCTGGAAGATTATCAAGACCATGGGCACGAAGATCTTCAAGATCGAGCCCATTAACGGCTTCGCCGCGGATATCTCAGCGGCTACGGTTATCTTCGGAGCAACCTTGACGAACCTGCCGGCGAGTACGACGCATGCGATTACATCTTCTATTCTCGGCGTGGGCTCAGCCAAGCGCTTCTCTGCGGTGAAATGGAGTGTAGCAGGCAGAATTCTCGTGTCGTGGGTGATTACGATTCCAATCTCTGCCGTACTGGCGGGAATCATCGTGAAGTTAATTGTCTAACATTTAGGGATTGAATTGCGTGTTCAATCCTGATTACAGCATGAATGTACACAGAAGCCAACTGATGAGGTTGGCTTTTTGCGTGCTTTGGGGGTCGCTTAGACCAGACGGAGCTGACACAGGGACGGGCCTATTTTGTCACAAGGGAGAGCTTGAAATGATACGTACACTGGGCGTTACACATGAACATGAGATCGAGGAGAACATCCCGCTGGAGCAGCTGGATAGTCCGAAATATGCCTGGGTGTGGACCGACTTCAATGAGCCGACTCCGGAGGAATCCGCACTTCTGGAGACTTTCTTCCATTTCCATCCACTGGCGATTGAGGATTGTCTTCATAAGCTGCAGAGGCCAAAAATGGATTACTACGAGGATACAGAGTTCCTGGTGGTGCACGCCTTGGATGCAGATACGCTGGATACAACGGAGCTCAATCTCTTCATTGGCCAGAGGGGCCTGGTGACCTATCATCATAAGGATCTGCAAGAAGTTAAGGCAGCCTGGAACAAGGTCAAGCAGCGGGTGCACGACCGGAAAATATGGGCCAGGGGTCCGATGGCCGCTGCATATCTTGTCATCGATGAGCTGGTCGATCTCTACTTTCCCTGCGTCTTCGCGATTGAGGATGAGCTGGACGAGCTCGAGAGCAAAGGCGGCCGTGAATCCGTCGAGGACCTCATGAACCAGGTCTTCGATCTGCGCAGCCGGCTCCTCAAGCTTAGACGGACCATTGTCCCTATGAGGGATCTCATGTACCGAATGGTGAACTCGGTGCATATTCAGGGGGAACGGGAGCCGAGAGCCTATTTCACCGATATCTATGATCATCTGCTTAAGCTGACGGATATGCTGGAAGCCGACCGCGAGATGACAGCGGATCTGAGAGACTCATATATCTCTCTTAACTCGAACCGGATGAACAGCATTATGAAGACGCTGACGGTGATCACGACCATCTTCATGCCGCTGACGCTGATAGCCGGCATCTATGGGATGAACTTCATTCATATGCCCGAGCTGAATACGAAATATGGTTATTTCGTTGTACTCGGTGTGATGCTGGCCTTAAGCATGGGTATGATTCTCTGGTTCCAGAAGCGCGGCTGGTTCAAATAAGTAGGTTATAACCGGATTTCTTTTGGCTTGGGTGAACAGACCAAAGACCCGCCGATCAACTATCGGCGGGTCTTCTTCTTGACAGGCTGCTTTCTCGTAGAGGAACGTGAGGCGGATGAGGATTTTCTCTTTCTGGTGCCTGATTTGGAGGACTTGGGGCGGCGCCTCTTCGGTCTGTATTCTTCCAGCTTGCTGGCAGAGTTGGTCTTGCCCTTGCCGCCGGGAAGCAGACCTCCCATGACCAGCTTCGCCATGGGGGCGAACTGCTGAATGCCCTGCATCACCTTCTGGACCTGGCCCATCGTTGCCACCACCCCATCGATTCCGCCCATGCGGTCGATGATGCCCTTGAGGTCGCCGAGCTTCGGAATCGAGAGTCCACCGCTCTTCGCAGCTGAAGCTACGGGGGTCACTACAGCAGGCGGGCTCTGCAGCGGAGGGGTATACGGAACCAGGGCCGAGCTCTCGAAAGGGAGGGCGGGCTCGTAAGGGCTAAGACCCGGATAGGGGGAACCGTAAGGGTAGCCCGGAGGGATAACGCTCCTCTGTGAATATCGATAATGTGGCATGGAGATCACATTCCTTTGTTGTTTTTTCACAAAACTTACTAACAATGTATGATCTGGGCTAACATAAGGTATAGACGAATGTCCCGGTCAGGGGGGACAAATGCGGATTTGGGCAGCAGCCTTCTTCAGTGCGATAAACCGTTAATGCTTGAAAAGGTTACGCCCGCAAAGTACAATGAGGTTACAGTAACAGTAGGGGATGATAAATCAGTGCAGCTTAAGAAGTTGAATGATAAAAGTATCGATCAATTATTCGAAGCAATACTTACACTTAAAAATATCGAGGAATGCTATGTCTTCTTCGACGACCTGTGCACCGTGAACGAGATTCAGTCGCTGTCCCAGCGTCTGGAGGTCGCGCGTATGCTTGGCAAGGGATGCACTTATAACCAGATCGAAGCGGAGACTGGCGCAAGTACGGCGACGATATCCCGGGTGAAGAGATGCCTGAATTACGGGAATGACGGTTACAAAATGTCGCTGGAACGCCTGGGACGATAATCTGATGAAGCCTGGAGTGCTTGTCATAAGTCACGGCTCCCGCGATGCCGCCTGGGTGCGGCTCGTAGATGAATCTGTAGCGAAGCTTGAGCTGCCGGCAGAAATGCCGGTCGTGGCTTCGTTTCTTGAGGTTGTAGAGGGCAGATTAATTCAAGACGGCATTGATCTTCTGGAAGAGGCGGGCGTGACGGATATGATCGTTATTCCGTTATTTGTCTCGTCAGGAAGTACACATATAGATGAAATAGCCTATGCGCTGGGAGTCAAAGCGGCTCCCGAGAAGGAGACGGATCTTGAGCCATTTCGGGTGCAGAGCCGTGTCCACTTTGGCGACCCGATCGATGACGATCCGCTAATTGCGCGTATGGTCTGGGACAAGATCAAGAACCAGTCTGCGGCGCCGGACAAGGAGGTCGTGCTTCTGGTCGGACATGGGAGCGTCCATGACGGGTTCCGTCAGCGCTGGGAACGCGGGATTCGTGCGCTTGCTGAGCATGTGGGCGAGATCGGCGCGGTGAAGCATGCGGATTATGCGCTGCTGAATCCGGACAGCGTAGGAGACAAGGTAAGATACTGGCATGAAGAGCGGGGCATGGATGTGCTGGTCGCGCCGCTGTTCCTGAGCGAGGGATATTTTACGAAGAAGACAATTCCTTCAAGACTTGAAGGGCTGGAGTGCCGCTATTCCGGTGACACGCTGCTGCCCCATCCGCTGCTGACTGACTGGATTAAGAGGCAGATATTGACTATAATGAATTCATTGACATTATTATAAACGGGTGGCGTTACAATATATGAAGAGAGCAAGGCTGATCTATAACCCGTCCTCTGGGCGGGAAGAAATGCGTCGCCTGTTACCGGATGTGCTGCATCGGCTGGACCGTGCAGGAATTGAGACCTCGTGCTTCGCCACAGAAGGCGAAGGGGATGCGACCCGCGAGGCTGGCGATGCTGTAGACCGCGGGTACGATATTATTATCGCCGCCGGCGGGGACGGCACGCTGAACGAGGTCGTCAACGGCATGGCCGGCCGGGAGAACCTGCCGCCGCTTGGCGTGTTCCCGCTGGGGACGACCAACGACTTCGCCCGCGCGATGGGGATCTCCAAGCGCTGGGAGGAGTACTGTGATCTGGTCATCGAGAACAAGACCAAATACATTGATATCGGCCGGGTGAACGGCCGTCACTTCGTGAACATTGCCGGCGGAGGCTCCCTGACGGAGCTGACCTACGAGGTGCCGAGCCGTCTGAAGACGCGTATCGGGCAGCTGGCCTATTATATGAAGGGCATCGAGAAGGTGGCGAGTCTGTCCCCGACCGAGCTCGTCATCAAGGCCGAAGGCCAGCCGCAGATGCACGGTGAGTTCATGCTCTTCCTGATCGCCAACAGCAACTCGGTTGGCGGGTTCGAGAAGCTTGCGCCGGGCGCGGTCATCGACGACGGCATGTTCGATGTCATTGCCGTCAAGAAGTGCAACCTTGGCGAGTTCCTGCGCCTGCTGACGCTCGCGCTGCGCGGCGAGCACTTCAATGATCCGCACGTCGTCTACTTCAAGACGAACCGGATGGAAGTGACTTCACCGGCGAGCCTGGTGCAGCTGAACCTGGATGGCGAGCTCGGAGGCGAGCTGCCTGGCGTGTTCGAGATGCTGCCGCGGCACTTGCGGATTTTTGCCTAGAGTGGCGTGTTGTGTTTCAGTGTGATAGAAGAAGATCTTGAAGGACTCACAACGTATGGGGATAATTAGTTTTCTTAACTAAGGACTAATGGATTGTTAATCATGATAGATAATGAAATGACCGGGATGGAAGAGAACGCCTCTTAGCTGGCCTTGGCGGCAGCGGGATGGTTGTTCTTTCTTTCGTTTTACCGGGCTGATATAGATGATGTAGATTTCAACCTATGAGAAAGAAGTGAACAAGCGGGATGAACAAGCAGCGGGGCGGAAAATCTGAGAATGGAAGCAGAAGCAGGCGTGGAGGTTCGGCCGGGGCTAGAAGCAGTGGGGGAAGGAGACCTGAGCAAGGACGTGGCTCAGCAGCGGTATCGGCTGACATTGCCGGCCTGCCGGTAGCGAAGAACGATGAGCTCGATATCGAGATCATTGGTATGAACCATGACGGTGAAGGCGTAGGCCGTGCCGACGGGTACACCTTATTTGTCCCTGGAGCCCTGCCCGGCGAGAAAGCGCGGGTCAAGGTGCTTAAGACGAAGAAGCAGTATGGCTATGCCAAGCTGCTTGACGTCGTGCGGGCGAGCACGGACCGCGTAGCTGCTCCGTGCGCGATCTACGACAAGTGCGGCGGCTGCCAGCTGCAGCACCTCAGCTACGAAGGCCAGCTGGCCTGGAAGCGCCAGCACGTGATCGATGCGCTGGAGCGGATCGGGAAGCTGCGGGTGAGCGGGAGTAGAATGGGAGATGGAAGAGGGACAGAGGCAAGATCGGAAGCTGGAGAAGGAGCATTAGAAGCAATATCTGGATCAGTAGCAGGAGCGGGGACAGAAGCAAGACCATTACCAGGGGCAGGAGCCGTTAATGGTGCCAATGGAATCTTGGGGGCTAATGCTGGAGCTGGACAAGCTAGTCATGAGAATTTAGTTGATGACTCGAACGAGGGAATTGTCGTTCTACCTACACTGGGCATGTCCGACCCATGGCGTTACCGCAACAAGGCACAGGTGCCTGTTGGCGTGCTGGATGGTGCACTGGTAGGTGGCTTTTACTCCAAGGGCAGTCACCGGATTGTCGACATGGAGACCTGCCTGATTCAGCACGAGCACAATGACGATGTTGTGAACCGTGTCAAAGAGATCGGCAGCAGCCTTGGAATCAGCGCCTACAACGAAGAGACAGGCCGTGGCCTGCTTCGTCATGTCGTAGTGAAGAAGGCATTTCGCACGGGTGAAATGATGCTGGTCCTTGTCACCAACGGACGGGACATTCCGCATAAGGATGCCTGGATTGGCAGCATCCGGGAACAGATTCCGCATGTCGCAAGCATCTGCCAGAACGTGAATACGAAGCAGACTAACGTGATTTTTGGAGACGAGACCCGTACCCTCTGGGGACGCGATGTAATCTACGATTACATTGGAGACGTGCAGTTCGCGATCTCAGCCAGATCGTTCTACCAGGTGAATCCGGTACAGACCGAAGTGCTGTACGGTAAGACTGTGGAGTACGCCGGACTCACAGGCAAAGAGACCGTAATCGATGCCTACTGCGGCATCGGGACCATTTCGTTGTTCCTTGCGCAGCATGCGGATCAGGTGTACGGTGTGGAAATCGTGAAGGAAGCTATAGAGGATGCAAGGATTAATGCGGAGCTTAACGGCATGCGCAATGTGAAGTTCGAAGTGGGAGCGTCAGAAGTCGTGATTCCCCGCTGGAAAGAGCAGGGGATTGAGGCGGATGTGATCGTGGTCGACCCGCCGCGTAAGGGGTGCGACCCGCAGCTGCTGGACACAATCCTGGCAATGAAGCCGGAGCGGGTGGTGTATGTGAGCTGCAACCCGTCGACCCTGGCGCGGGATTTGAGGGTACTGGAGGACGGCGGGTACCGGACGGTGGAGGTGCAGCCGGTGGATATGTTTCCGCATACGGTGCACGTTGAGGCGATAGCACAACTTGTTTTAAAAGGTACAGTCGATTAAACTGTACCTTATTATAGGGTTAGAAAGAGGGGGAGAGGTTATAGTGGATTTTAACCTTTTCTCCCTCGTATATTTCTATTGAGTGAACAAGTCGATGTAAAATCTGTTTTAAGACTTGCTCGTCATCAATATCAAGTTTTGCTACACGGTCAATTTCCCGCTTGAATGCTTGAAGTTGCTCTGTATTATCCTTTTTTAATTCTATAGAAGCTATTATTTCGGTCTTTTGGTTGGCTAGTTCTTGCAACTGGTGGGCTAATCGTTCATTCTGTTGCTTAAACTGTTCAGTAGTTAAGGCGCCCTCTGAGTGAAGAGTAAGCAAACTGTTGAACTGATTGTTTAGCTTATCAATTTCTCTTTCCACACCTTTTAGCTCCTTTGCTAGAGAGGAATGCAAAGAGTTGACTTTCTTTTCCGCAATGCCATAAAGACGTTCTACCTTTACGGTATTCTTTATCATTGCTTGTAAATCACTCTTTAATAATTCAAGTAACTTATTCTCACTTATGATATGTGAAGAGCAATAAGACGTAGTATGCTTAACATAGCCCCCACAAACATAAGCCCCTTTTCTACGATCTGGTTTAAAGTGCATTCCACTTCCACAATCCGCACACCTTGCAATATGAGCAAAAAGACTTTCTTTTCCGTTGCTCTTGTTCTTACCTTTCTTCTTCATAAGGATTTGAACGGCATTGAAATCCTCTTCACTAATAATTTCTGAATGAGTATTCTCAATTACAACTTGATTTTCAGAGTCTACTTTCTTACGGATTTTGTAAGTTTCAGATTTTGACAAAGCGTTAGTGGTCTCTTCTTTACAATACACTAACTTTCCTGTATAAACAGGATTAGTTAATATGCGTTTAAGGGTACTTTGGTGCCATTTGTTACCTGCATTACTAGCCTTAGAAGCACTTCTCGGAGTTGCAACTTCTCTTCGCATTAATGCGTTACTGATTGTAAAAAGTCCCCACCCTTCATGCAGGTATAGTCTAAAGATTTCCTCTACAATAGGAGCGGTATTCTCATCAGGAATAAGCTGTTTAGTGTCTTGCTCAATCTTGTAACCGAAAGGAGGTAAAGAGCCTTTGTAATTTCCTTTTCTTGCTCTTTCTCTTTGACCTAACTTTGTACGCTCAGACAGCTTTGCACTCTCTTCTTCCGCTAGCATAGCTTTCAAGTTAAACATAAATCTGCTTTTGCTTGTAGCTGTGTCATAGTCATCCTCGGGGAGTATTAATCTGACTCCTGCTTGTTCAAGTTCATCTGCTAAACGCAAACTTTTGGAGGTGTTACGACCTAGACGAGAAACGGATTTTGCAATCATCACATCGAATTTTTTCTTTTTAATGTCTTTTAATAAGCGGTTGATTTCAGAGCGATTTTTAAAGCCTGTTCCACTTATGCCGTTATCAATATAACGTTCCACTACTGTAAAACCGTGTTCTTTAGCAATCCGCTCCGCTAATGAGATTTGATTTTCAAGACTGTTCTTCTGTTCTTCTCTTTTTGTACTAACACGAGCATAAATTACACATTTCATTATTTAGTCACTCCTTTACTATCAGGAGTAACATTAGTTCCTTCTTTATCGTAGGAAGCATTTAGTAATTTGTCAATCTGATGTTCTACCAATGTTAGTAAAACATCTTCTAGTTTTTGAGTACCAGAGAATAATTTTTCAATAATCATGAGCATTCTCCCCTTTCTACCATAGAAATCGCTCTATATATAGAAAGAGTTGCGAACAAAAAAAGAGCATGCATATAGCCGCTCTTTAGGCACGTCACTTATCACGAGAATACTTTCCTCTTTCAAAAGCTTCTGCTATTTTTATTTGTAATTCTTCTTCTGTTATAATGAATGCTTTTTTTTGAGCTTCATTCTGTTGTATTTCAAAGAAAACAGCGTCTGCTGGTACTATATAAGAATAAAAGAGTTGTTTTTGATTATCACAATACCATCTAAATACAAACTCACCATCTTTCTTGCCTACTACAGTATAAGTTTGCTTACCACCGCTTTCAGTGATGTTCCAAGACCATTCATAATCAGTATAATCACCAAAAGATAGTTCTTGCTCCCAGTAAGCGAAGTGAGATTTATCTACTGTTCTAAACAAAATCCCCATTGTAAGGTCACCAGTCACACCTTTTTGTGTAGCGTGTTCTTTTATGGTTGAATGTAGGTAGTGGATTAAATCTTTACCGATTTCGGTAGCGGCACGACGTTCACCGTGTTCATTTAAATGATTAACTTGTGAAACCCTTTTTAGCACATTACTGACCTGTGTTCCTACTGTAATAGTTCTTAGACTTTTGGCTACTTGAAAAGTCTTTACTTCAATACCCTTTGAAGGCAAGATAACATCAATCCATCTTTTATCTTTGGTATTAAGAGTTAACCTCTTGGCTTCTGGATAAACCGCTACTAGGGATATTTCAACTAACTCCCCTGTAATATCCAGGTTTAATGACAAGATTTTTACCAACTCTTGCTTCAGCTTTGCAGTTTGGCTACTATTTAGTTGTTGAACTATTTTCAAATTCATCCCTCCACTATGGGAAAAATATCCTTTTGGAGTGGTTTAGTCTACAGACTATAGTATTCTATTGTTGAGTAACACAAAAAAAGAGTTTATAATGAACACTATAGTGTTCGTTTGGAGGTTTCTTATGAGAGTTATAGATTTATTTAGTGGTTGTGGAGGCATATCATTAGGATTTAAGAGAGCAGGTTTTGACATAATAATGGGGATTGATAATAATACTCCTGCGTTAGAAACATTTAAAGAAAATTTCCCAGAAGCAGAGATTTTTAATGGGGATATTTCTCAATTAGACCCATTTGATGTGATGGAGAGGTTGAATATTAGACAAGGTGAACTAGAATGTTTAGTAGGCGGCCCACCATGTCAAGGATTTTCCAAAAATGTACCTGCAAGGAATAGATTTTTCGATGATGAAAGAAATTTATTAGTTACTCATTTTTTAAGATTTGTTGAAGCGATAAGACCTAAGATGGTGTTAATGGAAAATGTAGCAGAACTTGCAAAGGCATATCAGAACGGATACACAGAGATTATTATTGGGGAATTACAACGGTTAGGTTATCATGCAGAATGGAATAAATTATTGGCTGCTGATTACGGTGTTCCACAAATGAGAAGAAGAGCGTTCTTTTTGGCGAGTAGAATAAGTGATGACTCATTATTTCCAGATCCAACCCATTCATCTGATGTAAATAATGTAGATTTATTTAATTACGATGTTTCGCCATACGTAAATGTATGGGAGGCCATTTCTGATTTACCCTCATTAAACCATGGAGAGGGAGAAGATGTTATGGAGTATCCTTCCGAGCCCTTAACGTACTATCAACATTTAATGAGGCAAGAGAGCTATGGGTATTTATATAATCATAAAGCAAGGAAGTTATCTGATATACAATTTCAGAGGATTTCATCAATAAGTGAAGGACAAGGTATTAAAGATTTACCTGATGAACTAAGACCAAAATCGGGATACAGTGGAGCCTATGGTAGATTGTGGAGGGATAAACCTGCTCCAACTATAACTTGTTGGGTTTTTCATCCTGGTTCAGGTAGATTTTCACATCCTATTGATGAAAGAGTGATAACTATAAGGGAAGCGGCAAGAATACAATCTTTTGATGATGGTTTTAAATTTGTTGGTTCTTATAATGAACAATCTAGACAAGTTGGAAATGCAGTACCACCATTACTTGTTAAAAAAATTGCACTTCAATTTAGGGGTATTCTTATTACTCAAACTAACCACGTATAAACAAAAGGGAGTAAGCATTAAAAAAGCTTACTCCTTTTCGTTTAACTTTTTCTCAATTTCCTTTATTAACTCACTTGGAGTAGTGTTTAAATTCTCCGCTAAAGAAAAGAGAATTTTTACTGAAACACTTTTTAAACCTCTTTCAATTTGGCTTATATAGGTGCGATGAACATTACACATTTCAGCGAATTTTTCTTGGGATATATTTAAATCGCTTCGTCTTTGTCGAATTGTTTCCCCTAACACTTTTAAAATAGCATTTGATATCATAGAGTCTCACCAATTTTACTTTTTACCTTTACTTTTATATCTTTGAGAGGTAATGTCTACATACTATAGTATTCAATGGAGTAGTGGCAATGGTATATTATGTTTAAATGTATCATCCGCTCCGCTCGTTCCTCGCTTCGCTCCTGCACCTTCGCTTCGCTCGGTGCTATTCTTTTATTCTTATACGAAAGTTATTAAAAATACTGATTTAGGAAACTCTCCACCCCCCTATCTAAAGGGGAGCGGAGGAACACTGATATGAGGTTCCCTACATGACATCAACGTGCCCAGGTGCAGCTTTACCACGTATGTACTAAAGTACAGTTTTGTCATGCCACCTAGCTATAAGCTACTGCGACGGTTTGGATCTGGGAACTATTTAACGAAAATAGTAAGATGTCTCACCCTCTAACGGCACTTACATCCATTTCGTTAAAATGGAGACAGTTTTTTACGTGTTCTCCTGCTACCACGTTTACAACAGATATATAATTTTTAGCATTATTGTCGGGGTTTTAGTTACATCTCGATTTCTAATGGAAGAATACGAATGATGTCCAAATCAGTAAATCCCTTGTTCATTAACATCGTCATCAGAGACTCAAAATCAACAGCATAATTGTACTTTGAGTCACGAATGTTATTGTATGGTTTGGGTGCCGTTTTCAGCAATTGCCTTTGTACCATTCCTTTAACCGCAGCTTCAGAAAAGCAAATATTTAAGCGGTTTAGTATAATAGCAGTTTGCTCTAGAGTTACAGTTTTCATAGAGACTTTACCCCCTTAGAATTGTAATAGAGTGCCTGTAAAATGAATTTTTCTAGTTCAGTGTCAGGGACTCTAAGTGTTGTACCAGCTAGTTTCAATGCTTTCAGCTTTCCTTCTCTAACCCACTTGTAAACAGTCTGTTCTTCTACACTTAGAAGTGCTGAAATTTCTTCGACTGAGTGAAGTTTTCCTAATTCATTGAGTATCATTATTAACGCCGCCTTTCAACCATTTTTCTAATTCGTCTCGAACAATCCTTATCGAACCACCTACCTTAGAACTGGGAATGCCCCTTGTTTAGCAAGAATGTAAGTCCTGTTTTCTGATAGCTTAAGGATTTTAGCTACTTCTGAGATAGTCAAAAGTTCCATATGTTCCACCTTCCTTTTGATTTGCTTCGTGTACATTATAAGGAGAGGGAATAATAAAATAACAAAAGAAGAGAAAGATTGTATAAAAATAAAAGGTTTTAAGAGCAAATAAGGAAATGTACTAAAAACAGATATAATTTATAATTTATAATTTGTACGTCAGTAGAAAAATATTTCTAGATTGGTTGAGAGGATGAACGTAACCATTTTCCTTGAAAAATAAAGGTATTTTATTTTAATTTATCCTTTTCGTAACTAGACATATGCTTTATTTAGTGGAAGTTGAAGTTGGTAATAAAAGGGCATTTATTTTAGAAGAGCTGAGAAAGAAGAGTAAAGATGGCGTACAATGTATTTTGTAGAAATTTTTCAGGGGCTAAAGATGAGTTACGCTAAATAAAATGGTGCAAAAGGGATTTGTTAGGCACTGGGTAGGGGGTATTGAGATAAACTGATATTAAGGCTATGGGGAGTGAATGCAAGTGTGGGAAGATATTGAAGTGATTAATATCAGTACTGATTATTGGAACAAGGTATTATTAGATATGCCTAGAACAAAAAAGAGAATATTAAATCAAGCCCTCAATATGATTAATTTGATTGATACAACAGAACAAGTCGAACTTGCTGAAACATATGCAACTGCTGCAATTCACTTTATTGGTTCTATTAAGGACATGCTAGAACAAGATATTTTATAGAACTAGAGGTTTCTAATAAATGGTCAGTTTCAAAAGAAAATAAATATATCGTTGAAGACCCCCTCTTAAAGGTACTTAGAAATATAAGAAATTATGATGTTCATTTCAAAACATTAGATTACGGACTGCAAGATGGAATGATGTATTATATTGAAGGGACAGAAATCGCCGATACAGAGGATAATAGTTTGTTCTTTGAAGAGTTTACCTGGGAAGAATATTCAATTTGGAGACCAAAAAAGAAAGATTTAACACCAAATCATATTGAATGGTTTAATAATCAAACAGGCTATTGGTCTGTTAAGTATATTTTTTATGAAGCAATAGATAGATATTGTCGTCATTTATGTTCTTTTTTGGTATCAATTAGTGAGTAGCTTTCTAGGAAATTTATTTGTAATATCCTATTTATTTTGTGTACGAGCAAACTTATAACATATTTAGATTTGATAATTAAGGGGGTAAAAATAATGAAAGAAATACAAGCATTTGCAAAACAGTATCAGCAAGAGATGGGATGGAATATTAATGCTGATAATTATGAAAAAAGTAGAGCTTCGCTTTTAAATAATTATATGTTACTAACTACTGAAGTTGCTGAAGTGGCGGAAGAACTACGGAAGGCATTTAATAAAACAAATGAATGTATTCGTAACGGAATTGATGAAGAGACCTCGTTTAGATTAGCAAAGGAAAGTATAAAAGAGGATCTGGGTAAAGAGTTTGCAGACTGCTTAGCTTATATTGTTAAAATCTCTAATTTTTTTGAAATAGATTTAGATAAAAGTTTTTATTCAAAAATGGAGGAAGTTAAGAACAGAAAAAACAAGGATATTAGTGTGAAAACAAATAAGTGATTGAGAGATAATAAGAATATACATCTATTATCTCCGCAACCTTAAGGATTGTTGGGGGAACTTTCTTTACATAATGATAATTGGTTTAGCTATGAAGGGTGTTCCAAATAAAGTGGAAGCTTTTTTCTGAAGCCAATTATTAGTAGTTTATATAATTCTCTCGCACGTACTTTTCTGGCATAATATAGAAAATAAGATTTCTTTAATAAAGGGGGACATAGTATTGAAAAAATTACAAGTTTTTGTATCCTCAACGTATTTAGATTTGAAGGATGAAAGACAAAAGGCAGTTGAAGGAATTTTAAGAGCAGGACATATCCCTGCAGGAATGGAACTATTTACTGCTGCTAGTAAAAGTCAATGGCAGATTATTGAGGAATGGATAAAAGAGTCTGACATCCTTTTTTTAATACTAGGAGGAAAGTATGGTTCAA
Organism: Paenibacillus sp. YPG26; assembly: GCF_023704175.1. Classification (NCBI taxonomy): domain Bacteria; kingdom Bacillati; phylum Bacillota; class Bacilli; order Caryophanales; family Paenibacillaceae; genus Paenibacillus; species Paenibacillus sp. YPG26. The sequence goes on from NZ_CP084530.1 coordinate 779,752, forward strand.
TTGAGCCTGAAAGTGGTAAAAGCTACACTCAATTAGAATACGAATTTGCATTAAAACATGAGATACCTGTTTTTGCTATTGTGTTGAACGACCAATACTTAGCTAACAAGAAAAGTGCAAACATAAACCTTGAAGTATTTGAGCGTGAGGTCAAGGAGCCACATGTTGAAAAATATGATGGTTTTAAAAAGTTGGTATTATCAAACTTAGTAAGATTTGTTGATAATATTAGCGAAATAGCCACCGAAGTTTCTTATTCATTACAAGATTTTATTAGAAAAGACAAGACTGAATACAATTTTAGAGGGTGGATAAGAGGTACAGAGTATGAGCAAAACAACGAAGTGATAAATAGTCCCCAAAACACTAAGCTATTTGAAATGGATGAAACTTTGTTGAACGGAGTTATTGATACCCTTGAGAAAGAGAATTTTATTGACACAATAGAATACATAGCAACTTATTGTTCATACAAGCTTGAAAGTACAAACAAGATATATGAATTTATTTATAGTTATTCTCAGCCTACTAAAAGGTTTTTTAATGAAGAGTTACAAGAGCTATTTAGTGCGCTCTTAAAGAAACTGGATAAATACACAGACCATTTAGCAACAAATTTCTTCCCAAAGAATGACAGAAAATACTTATATCCAGAATTAAATATTGATTATCAATGGGTAGATAAAGAGGGTATGGATAGATATGATAAACACTTGCGAAATTTATCGCAAATCTCTCGAGAAACTATAGAAGAAATTAGAAACTTTATCCATACCGCAAGAATTGTACTATACAAATAATAGAACTAATGCTACTCCTGTATGTACTGTCAACTCAACACATGTGGAGTCAGTGGCGTTGTTGATGAGGATTGGTTGTGAATAGCACTCAAAGTTCACCCCAAAGCTTAAACAGTCTGCCTAAAGCCTAAATAGTTAGCCTAAGAGCCGAGCGATAATCAGGTATCCACTCCTGGTTCTCCTTGGCTTTTTCTTATTTAAGGGGAGAGGAATTAGAAGGGGAGCGATTATAAACCATTCAAAATCCTATTATATCAGGCTTTATTTAGATCCATTCATCCATTATTCACTTCACCTGAAACCCCGCGTCCCTCCTTTTCCTCGTGCCACTGGGCAAACTTTATTTACTGATGACAGTTCCAAAGTACTTCTTGACTAGATACTACGAAATCGTAATAATGTAGAGGAGTGACATTTCAACATAGGAAAATGATAAATCGTAAAAAATTTAAAAAAACATATAGGTAAAAGGAGTGTTAGTATGGTGGCAGCAGCGTGGATATTGTTGGCCCTAGGGGTCGGTCATACTCTCTACGGATTAGTCTGGTTTCGAGTGCCTTTCTTAGAAGTATTTAGGGAAGGGTTTGTTAATAAATTTAAGTCCAACGAATCACGGCGATCGGCATTTTGGTTCACTATATTTGGACCATTGCTTATGATGTCTGGACATATCTCATTTTATTTGACGAGTACAGCGAATAGGGAGTTATTTTTGATAATTGGTTTTTATATGCTTATTATTTCGCTTATCGGAATCTTAGCGCTACCCAAATCGCCATTCTGGTTAGCTCTAATCGGTTCTCTTGTCTTTGTTGCAGCAGGCTATGGGTGGATAAATTAATCATGATGAATAAAGTGATTGTGATTAGCGTAGGTCAAACGGGTTAGCGATGGCGGCTCTGTCGGCTAAGAGTACACTTTTCGAAATGGCTTCTACCTAAACATGAATTTTCTTTAGTAACAGGGTATACCTCTGAAGTCCCTTAAGGTTAAGCAGAGTTCAGGATAGGTTCAAGCAATCTAAAAAAAAAGGAATGCCCCAACCCCGGGGCACCCCTTCCCTCATCAAGCCCCCAAGAACATCTTCATATCATCCTCCACATTGGTAATACCGCCGATTCCGAAGTTCTCAACGAGAACTTTCGCCACGTTAGGCGACAAGAATGCAGGAAGCGTAGGGCCTAGATGAATATTCTTGACGCCGAGATAGAGCAGGGCGAGCAGCACGATCACGGCCTTTTGCTCGTACCAGGCAATGTTGTAGGAGATTGGCAGTTCGTTGATGTCCGCGAGGCCGAATACTTCCTTCAGCTTCATGGCAATGACGACCAGGGAGTAGGAATCGTTGCACTGTCCGGCGTCCAGAACGCGGGGGATTCCGCCGATGTCGCCGAGGTCCAGCTTGTTGTATTTGTATTTGGCACAGCCTGCGGTCATAATGACGGTGTCTTGTGGAAGCTGGGCGGCAAAATCGGTGTAATAATTGCGGGATTTCATCCGCCCATCACAGCCGGCCATGACGAAGAAGCGGCGGATGGCACCGGATTTCACGGCATCGACGACTTGATCGGCTACGTTCATCACAGCGGCATGGGCGAAGCCGCCGATGATCTCGCCGGTCTCAAGCTCCGTAGGAGCTGGGCACCCTAGTGCCTGCTCGATCAGTGCGGAGAAGTCCTTGGTAGCGCCGTTCTCTCCCTCAGGGATATGGCGGACGCCCGGGAAGCCCGTGTTACCTGTCGTATAAATGCGGTCCTTATAGCTGTCCTTCGGCGGTACGATACAGTTGGTGGTCATCAGAATCGGTCCGTTAAAGGCTTCGAATTCACTATTCTGCTTCCACCAGGCGTTGCCGTAATTGCCTACAAAGTGCTTATATTTCTTAAATGCCGGATAGTAGTGGGCAGGCAGCATCTCGCTGTGTGTATACACGTCCACGCCGGTTCCTTCCGTCTGCTTCAGCAGCTCCTCCATATCCTTCAGATCGTGGCCGCTGATGAGAATGCCCGGACGATTTCCAACCCCGATATTCACCTTCGTAATTTCCGGATTTCCGTAAGCGGAAGTGTTCGCGTTGTCGAGCATCGCCATGGCGTCTACGCCGTACTTGCCGGTCTCCATCGTCAAAGCGATCAGATCCTGCACTTCAAGACTGTCGTCCAGCGTAGCGGCAAGCGCACGGCGCATGAACCGGTTCAACTCGCCATCGTCCTTCTCCAGGTGCAGCGCATGGTACGTATAAGCGGCCATCCCCTTGAGGCCGTAAATGATCAATTCGCGGAGCGAGCGGACGTCTTCGTTACGGGTGGAGAGGACGCCCACGGTACGTGCTTTTACGTCAAAATCGGCTTCATCATCCGCTTCCCAGACTGCGGCATCAGGAAGATTGGCTATTCCTTCGGGATATTGCTCGTCATAACAGGTGCGCACCTCTCCGCGGAGCGCCATGGCCTCCCGAATCTTGCTCACAAACACCCCGCGGTCAAAGTTGGCATTCGTAATGGTTGCGAACAAGGAGTCCATGGTGAACAGCGATACGCGCTGTTCAAGCTCTTCGGGCAGCCGGACATCCAGACTAAGGAAAGCGATCCCTTTCAACAGGTAAATGAGCAAATCCTGCAGGTTCGCCACGTCGTGCGGCTTGCCGCACACCCCGACAATGGTGCAGCCAGTACCCTTGGATGCCTCCTGGCATTGGAAGCAGAACATGGATGGCTGATGGTTCACGGTCATGTCCCCCGCGTTGTTATTCATTATTATTCCTCCCAGTTTCAGGTTAGTAATTGGTTCAGATCAACCTAAGTCCACCTTGCAATGGAACTGTCAGATTGAAGTATACCCTGCCGCTCTAGCCGGATTGGTGATTGGAATCACTGCATTTCAATTTGTGACAGAAATCACTAATCTTGCCGGCCTCTTCTTTTACACTGGAGTTATTACCCTATGGATGAACGGAGAACGTGTGATCAACGCCTGTGCCGGGCAAATGATAACCTTGGTTCACACGTCCTTCCTGCAGCCCAATCCATATAGAACAAGATGAAATGGGGAGAGAGCGTGTCTATTTTGCCTCACACAAATGAACTGGGATTCTACGAGATTCGTCTCGAATCCATTGGTGGACTTGGGGCCAACCTGGCTGGTAAAATGCTGGCCGAAGCCGGGGTAACCGGCGCTGGGCTTAACGGCTCCAACTTCTCAAGTTACGGTTCGGAGAAAAAAGGGTCGCCGGTCAAAAGCTTCGTGAGATTCTGCGATCCCCAGGTGGAGATCCGCGATCACAGCCCCATCGAGCAGCCGCATGTGATCGGCGTATTTCATGAAGCGTTATACAAGACAGTAGATGTGATTAGCGGATTACGGCCTAATGGAACGGTGCTTGTGAATACCGCGCGTGATCTTGCCGCAGTGGCCGCGGATCTGAAGATGACGCGAGGCACGCTGGCCGCGATTGATGCGCTGAGAATCTCCGTCGAGGAGAAGACGAAGGTCAATACGGCGATGCTGGGCGCGCTGTTCCGGATCTGCAGCTTCCTTGACCCGGACGACATGCGGCGGGTGATCCGCAGGACATTTGAGAAAAAGCTGCCTCATCTCGTGGAACCGAACCTGCGGACTTTTGACAGAGGATATCACGAAGTTCAGTTCCTTGCCTTGGGAGATGGCACGGAGCTTGTGAACCCGGCTGCTTTCACAAGAATGCAGCCGATTCTCGGATATGAGACACAGGAACTCGGCGGAATTCTCAAGGTTACGGCCAACAGTGTACTGAAGGATCTTAGCGGGTCCCGGCAGGGATATCTGCCGGAATACAAGATGGAAGACTGCATTAACTGTGCCGCCTGCGATACGGTATGCCCGGACTTCTGCATCGTATGGGAGCAGAGACCGGATAAGCGCGGCAACCTGCAAATGTTCATGAAGGGCATCGATTACCAGTACTGCAAAGGCTGCCTGAAGTGTGTGGAGGCCTGCCCGACGACCGCGCTGGCTGCCATGCTGGAAGAGCCGCAGTATGCGGAGCAGCACCGTGTGCCGCAAGTATTCCCCTATTTAAGTATGGAGGGAGTCAGATCATGACCTTACAGACCAAAGACTTAACAGAGCAAAAGGTGCCAGCAGCCCAGACAGCAGTCTTCGAATCAGGCAACGAAATGGCCGCAATGGCGGCTGCCCAGATTAACTACCACATCATGGGTTATTTCCCGATTACGCCATCTACGGAGATCGCTCAATACCTTGACATGATGCGTACGCGCGGCGAACACGACATCAAGCTGATTCCGGCCGACGGTGAACATGGCTCGGCGGGGATCTGCTACGGCGCGGCCGCAGCGGGCGCGCGGGTATTCAACGCTACCAGCGCGAACGGCTTCCTGTATATGATCGAACAGCTGCCCGTGCAGGCGGGAACCCGCTTCCCGATGGTCATGAACCTGGTGACGCGTGCGGTCAGCGGCCCGCTGGATATCCGCGGCGACCACTCGGATCTGTACTACGGACTGAATACCGGCTGGGTCATTCTGACCGCCCGTTCGCCGCAGGCCGTGTACGACATGAATATCATGGCGCTTCGCATCGCCGAGCACGCGGACGTACGCCTGCCGGTCATCGTAGCCTATGACGGCTTCTTCACCTCGCACCAGAAACGCCGGGTGCAGATTTTTGCGGACCGGGAGACCGTGCAGGAATTCGTAGGGGAACAGCCGGAATTCCCGCACGTGCTGGACGAGAACAAACCGATTGTCGTTGGGGCTTATATGAACGGCGACGACCTTATGAACAACCACTTCCAGCAGTCGGAGGCCATGTACCGGGCGGGCGAGGTGTTCAAGGAAGTGGCGGAGGAATATGCAGCATTGTCGGGAAGATCCTACTCGCCGCTGGATCTGTACCGCATGGAAGATGCTGAAGTGGCCTTGTTCCTGCTCAATTCTGCGGCGGAATCCTCGAAGGATGTGGTGGATCGTCTGCGGGCGCAAGGAATCAAGGCGGGCGTAATCAGCCCGAATATAATCCGGCCGTTCCCGGCGCGGGAGATCCGCGAGGCGCTGACGGGAGTCAAAGCGCTGCTGGTCGGCGAACGCGCCGATTCGTACGGCGCGAACGGTGCCAATTTGACACATGAGGTCAAATCGGCCCTGCAGGAGATTCGCGGCCCGCAGCCGATTGTCCTCTCCCGCATATTCGGGCTTGGCGGCAAAGATTATTACGCGGATGACGCGGAGGCTTTCTTTGCCCTGACGCTGGAGGCGATTGAGCTTGGGTACGCCCAGGTGCCGTTCGATTATTACGGGCACACGCCGGGCGATGAGGCGCACAAGCTGCAGCCGGTCATTGCGCCGATGAACGGGGACAGCTTCACATCCGGCCTGATCACCGTCAAGGTGGAGGAGGCAACGGGCAAGCTGGCCGTTAAAGTGCCGCCGATGCGCGCGCTTGCCGCGAAGCCCAAACGCTTTGCTTCCGGACATGGAGCCTGTCCGGGCTGCGGGATTTTCCCAGGACTGGAGCTGTTCTTCAAAGGGATTGAAGGCAATGTCGTAACTCTGTTCCATACCGGCTGCGCGTATATCACCACTACAGGTTATCCATATAACTCGCACAAGCAGAGTTTCATTCATAATCTGTTTCAGAACGGGCCGGCTACGTTATCCGGTACAGTAGAGGCGTTCCTTGAACGGAAACGCCGGGGAGAGATTGAAGTTCCCGAGGACTTCACTTTTGTGATGGTGACCGGCGACGGCGGTATGGACATCGGGATGGGTTCAGCCATCGGGACGGCACTTCGGGGCCATAAGCTGATCATTCTGGAGTACGACAATGAAGGCTATATGAACACGGGTGCACAGCTGTCGTACTCCACGCCTCTAGGCCACATGACAAGCACGTCTGGCGTCGGCAAGCAGCAGCAGGGCAAGACCTTCCACCACAAAGATACTGTGCAAATGATGGCGGCGGCGCATGTTCCGTATGTATTTACGGGGACAGAAGCTTTCCCGCAGGACCTTGTGAAAAAGGCGGCCAAAGCGCAGTGGTACGCCCAGAATGTGGGTACCGTCTACGGCAAGCTGCTGATCGCATGCCCGCTGAACTGGAAGTCCGATGACAAAGAAGGCGAGAATATCGTCCGCGCGGCGGTTAACTCGTGCTTTTTCCCGCTGTATGAAGTGGAGCAGGGGGAGACGAACATTACGTACAACCCGGAGGAAAAGAACAAACGGGTGCCGCTCGGCGACTGGCTGAAATATATGGGCAAATCAAAGCATTTGCTCAAGGAAGAGAACCAGGAGACGCTCAGCGAATTCGAGCGCGAAGTAGAGCGGCGCTGGTCGATTCTGAAGGCGAAGCACGAGAGTCCGCTGCTGTAGCGGGGGCGGAGTTTAAGCAGGGGAGCAGTAATTAGTAAGTAATTTAGAAGTTAGTAGTAAGGAGATACCAAGCGAAGTAGTTATCAATGAAGCAATTAGCAAAAAGCAGTAAGCAGTACGCAATTAAAATATTTACCAATAAGCAATAAGCTTTTAGCACTAAGCAACAAGCAATAAGCAGTCAAATTGCAAAGCTGTAAAGCTTCAGCACCGGCGTCCGACCAAGTTGGTTGGCTGTCGGTGTTTTTTCTAATGAACAACTAACTGACTGGTTATGAGAAGTTGCTGGCAATGACTGTCTCCGCAGTTCAACCCCCGAAATCCACTCAAGCAGGATATCCACCGGTACATACATAATCGCAAAATTCACGAATGTCGCATCATACGTCCAAGGTAACAAAAAAAGGATGCATCCTGCCCAGTACAGGATGCATCCTTTTCAACGTTCCACTACTTTTCTGTTTTAAATTGACCCACCTGAGCCTGGAGCTCCTCTGCCATCTTGGAAAGAGCGGATGACGCGGCGGAGATCTCTTCCATGGAAGCCAGTTGTTCCTCTGAAGCGGAAGCAACGTTCTGAATATTGGTGGCGGAGTTCTGTGCAATATGGGCAATCTCGTCGATGGAGGCGCTCACCTGCTCCGCGCTGGCGGACATCTCTTGTGAGACCGCGGAAGCTTCCTGTATCTGATCCGCAACCTGCTCTATAAGCTGAAGGATCTTGTTAAATCCTATTTCCGCCACGTGAACCACGTCTACCCCTTGCTTCACTTCCTGGGTTCCCTTATCCATGACGTCCACGGCAAGGGAGGTGTCCCTTTGAATTTTGTTGATCAATCCCGTGATTTGATTAGCCGAATCCCTGGACTGCTCAGCAAGCTTTCTGACCTCATTAGCTACAACCGCAAAGCCTTTCCCATGCTCGCCTGCACGAGCAGACTCGATGGCCGCGTTAAGAGCTAACAGATTCGTTTGATTCGCGATGGAAGTAATAACCTCCGTTATTTTGCCAATTTCCTCCGCGTGTTCTCTTAAATCTCTGACTACCGAAGCGGAGTTGTGGACAGCTTCATCTATGGAGCTCATCTGGTTAATCACCTGCCGCAGAGACTCATGCCCGCTGCTTGCTTCTCTACTAGTTGCCATCGCGAGTTCAGTCACAGAAGAAGTTGTCTCTGCGACATGCTGAATGCCGACCGCCATCTCATTCATAGCTGTTGAGCTTTCAATCGCTCCTTGACCCTGAGTATCCGCCCCGCCTGCAACCTCCTGAATGGATGTGGTAATTTGATTCGTTGCCTGGGTGGTCTGGGCGGCGCTTGCTGTTAATTCTTCAGAAGAAGCGGCCACCTGCTCCGAGATAGTTCCAATCTGACCAATCATCCTGCGGAGATTGCCAAGCATTTTATTAAATGAAGTGGCTAAATCACCAATCTCATCTTGTGATTTGACCTGAAGCTCTTTCGTAAGATCTCCTTCTCCTTCCGCAATCTCATTCAATTGTTTGTTGATTGTAAGAATCGGACGTACCATGGAACGGGTGAACAGGATGCTCAATACAACCGCAATAGCCGCTACGATTACGAGGGTAACAGCGAACATGATCATTAGCGATAGCACGGTCTCATTAATAACTTGAAGCTTTGGTCCTACCAGCCACATTCCGATTACGGTTCCGTCTCTGTCTTTAATAGGCTTATACAGGGTTAAGTGCTCTGTCCCCACCACGTTGGCTTTCCCGAGGTAAGTCTGCCCGGTCTTCAATACCGTATCCGTTACTTGGGGGTCTGCTTTTGTTCCGATTTGTCTCTGGCCCTTATTCATTACATTGGTCGCAATTCTCGTATCCCCCAGGAAGATGGTAACCGCTCCATTTGTAATCTTTCCTATTTGATCAGGGATTTCGTTATTATTGTTGATCTTGGTACTGCCTTTATATAATTCTCCACCTTTCACAGACCAGTCACCCGGGTAAGTCGTATTCAACCAGCTGTACCCCAGTGCGGAGACAATCTTCACCCGGCTTGTGAACACGTCCAGCATTGCTTTTTCGATTTGGTACTTCGCCGTGAGACTGATAACAATAGATAAAAATACAACAATTCCGATTACTAATAGATTGAATTTCGTTCCGATTTTAAGTTTGTTCAAACGCATTATTCATTGCTCCTCTGTCGATTCTAGCCCTATTGCTGAGGAATATTCCCATAATAGAGGCTGGTGTTGTGGATTTTGCAAGATACATATTTGCTATAAATTACCATGGTAAGTGTACATTATAAGATCGTGCTGAGGAATTGGCAATGATTTCTGTCGGTTTTACTCGAAAAAATAGGAAAATTATCGTATTTAGACACAAAATAGTTAAATAACCTGGATTCACTATATGGAGTGCAAGTATCCTTCCCCCAGGGTTATGATATAATTTGATTTAATATGCACTAGAGAGGTTTTTGACATGACAACTAACTTTTGGCGTGATCTGCCACGCCCCTTTTTTATACTGGCGCCCATGGAGGATGTTACGGATGTGGTGTTTCGCCATGTCGTGAGTGAGGCGGCCAGACCGGATGTGTTTTTTACAGAGTTCGCGAATACAGAAAGCTATTGTCACCCGGAGGGGAACCACAGCGTGCGCGGGCGGTTGACGTTCACAGAGGATGAACAGCCCATTGTGGCGCATATTTGGGGAGACAAGCCGGAATACTTCCGGCTAATGAGTATCGGGATGGCGAAGGAAGGCTTCAAGGGCATCGATATTAATATGGGTTGTCCTGTAGCGAATGTAGCGGAGAATGGAAAAGGCAGCGGCCTGATCTGCCGGCCGGAGCTCGCGGCGGATATTATCCAGGCGGCCAAAGCCGGGGGACTGCCCGTCAGTGTCAAGACAAGGCTCGGCTTCACTGATGTGGAGGAATGGCGCGGCTGGTTAACCCATATTTTGCGGCAGGACATTGTGAATCTGTCTATTCATCTGCGCACAAGAGAAGAAATGAGCAAAGTAGCTGCCCACTGGGAGCTGATTCCAGAGATCAAAAAGCTTCGGGATGAGATAGCGCCAGACACCCTGCTGACGATTAACGGGGATATCCTGGACCGTCAGACTGGCCAGAGACTAGCTGAGCAATATGGGGTGGATGGGATTATGATCGGGCGCGGTATTTTCCAGAATCCATTCGCCTTCGAGAAAGAGCCGAGGGAACACGGCAGCGAAGAACTGCTTGATCTGCTGCGGCTGCATCTGGACCTCCATGACCAGTACACCGAGGTGGAACCACGTTCGTTCCGCCCGCTGGCCCGATTCTTTAAGATATATGTCCGCGGCTTCCGGGGCGCAAGTGAACTCAGAAACAGCTTGATGAATGCCAAATCAACAGGTGAAGTGCGTGCGCTGCTTGATGAATTTGCTAACAGGGAGCCTGATGAGGCGGAGGAACACGGTAATTAAGCTGTCAGGATGGCCGAGTCCGTGTGTACAAGAGAATAATATATAACAGACTGAGGATTGGATGTATGGGGATGGGAATGGGAATGATCCCTTAGCCAGCAAGCTTTCCTCTGTTTTTCTATGGGAGGGGATGGACATGTCCTGGAGCAAATTAAAGCAGCAGCTGGAGGGCTTTCTCAGTCCCACGTTGGCTGGAAGGGTGGAATACCGGGCACCGGGGTACCGTTATTTACCTGACAAGTCAGGGATTTGTTATATTTCGGTCGATAAGAAGAACGTGCTCAATATGAGTGATAACAGTACCTCCATCAAGTGGTATCAGAGCGAGCTGGCGATCAAGAATGATCCGGATATCCGCATCCCTGTCACCAATGAAGATATTGAGGCGGTAAGAAGAGATACCAAGGGGCCGGTGCCGGAGGATCGCTTAGTCATCATGGCCAGAAGCCGAAAGGGCTCAGAGCATGCCAAAGCCCTATGGTCAGCTCAGGTTTCCTTGAGCAAATCGAATTTCAACGTTGCGGCGAATAAGTTCTTAACGACTTCTGTAGAGGATAGCCTGGAGAGTCAAGATATCTTGATGAACATACTGGCTTTGATGGACCGCAGAGTTGGGAAAAAGCGGCTGATGAACATGTCCGGGAAGATTGGGTTCAAGCATCCGGCTGTGCAGTATTTCTACGATCTGCGGCGTCAGACGTGGTGAAGTGGATTCACCGTAAATAAGACCCTTCCACTGTAAGAGGAGGGGTTATTATGGCGTCATCCTATGACGCTTGAGAGGAGGGCGCGGCCATTTTACAAAAGCTAAAACAAACCGCAAAGCGGCTTAAGTCTAATCTGATTGTACTGTATCTATCTTACAAGGACCCCAGAGTGAAATGGTATGCCAAGCTGTTCACCCTGTGTGTTGTAGCTTATGCGTTCAGTCCGATCGACCTGATTCCCGATTTCATTCCTGTTCTGGGCTATCTTGACGATATTATTCTTGTTCCACTGGGCATCCTGCTTGCCCTCAAAATGATACCCCGAGAGGTCATTGAAGAGAATACGGCGAAAGCCCGGGAGGTTCAGAGCAGGCCCAAGAACTGGTATACAGCTGCCTTGTTCATTATCGTATGGGTCCTGCTTGCAGGTTGGATGGCACTTTATGTCTATAAGGAGTTCATTCAACGTTGACGAACAGTCGTGATAATGAGAGACTATCCCTCAGTTCAGACGGTTACTGGCAATAATTAAGCGGCCTTAGATCCCCATAAAGGACTAAGGCCGCTTGAATTTATATCTGGATTAATGCTGTTAAATCGACGGGCTACTCGCTCGGAGCAAGCTTGTTACGGTATATCTCCAAATTCTCATCATCGTAGCAGACAAAGTATATCTGTTCCAATGTTCGCGCCCGGGCACTCACCGAATTCAAATAATCTATGACCGCTTCCAGTGCGATTTCCGCCGCGAGTGGTTTGGGATAACGGTAGATTCCCGTGCTAATGTTAGGAAAAGCAATGCTCTTGGCCTTATACTCGGACGCTAGATTAAGGGAGCTTCGATAGCAGCTTGCAAGTAACCGGGCTTCGCCTTGGTTACCCCCATTCCACACAGGGCCTACTGTATGTATGACATGACGCGCTGGCAGGTTACCGGCCGTTGTAATAACCGCCTCCCCAACTGCGCAGCCTCCCTGCCGTTCTCTAATCCGCAGGCATTCTTCGAGTATGCTTCGGCCCCCGGCCTGGTGAATAGCGCCGTCCACACCACCGCCCCCCAGCAAGCTGGAGTTCGCCGCATTGACGATGACATCAGCCGTTATTGTTGTAATGTCACCTTTGATCACAGAAATGTTCGTCTGGTTAATCTGCAGGGAATCGCTCATCGTACGCCTCCTTTATCCATATCAGAATCCGTTACGAGGTTAGCTCCTCATCTGCGGGAACAACCCCAAAGCGTTCGAAGGTCTTCATCGAAGATTCTAATACACGCCTTTTTAGATCATTACCCTGGATTGCTCTAAGCTGTATCCTCAGAAAACGGATTTTGGACAGTAAATGCTGGATGGGATGCTTACAATTACAAGGGAGGGAATGAGCGGAAGTCGCCAAATGGAGGGAATCTCTACTTTAATTATAACTGAATAAGCTAATCATTTACAGACTACCATTTTTGGATTTCATACCCTATATTGTTGTATATCACATTGAAAGAGGTGTAGCGGTATGAATTCCATAAAAGATGTTGTAGATCATGGCCCATTCTTTCATGGCACAAAAGCAGAACTGAAGATTGGAGAGTTGTTAGAACCCCAATACTTATCGAATTACCAAGATAAGAAATCTAATCACATCTACTTTACCGCAACATTGGAGGCTGCTAAGTGGGGCGCTGAATTAGCCAAGTCCGGCTCGAAGGAAAGAATATATATTGTAGAACCACTGGGTGACTTTGAAAATGACCCGAATGTTACCGACAAGAAGTTTCCAGGCAATCCAACACGCTCATACAGGTCTAAATCCCCGCTCAAAATTGTAGCTGAACTAGGTTCATGGGAGAGACACTCCGATGAACAGATCAATCATATGATTACATCGATCAATAAGCTGCATGAAGAAGGGAAATTTGTGATATATGATTGATTTTGCCTGTTATGAGGTTTTGAGCGGGCATATTGATCCAGGCGATAATCTAATAGGTCCGCTTTGAAGACATTAACATGAACGTCGGTTTTTTCAGCAAGACTGCTTGTTTTCTCAACTCCTGCGTCCAAGACAGCTAAGAAATGTGCAATTTGCACATAACATGTGCTATATTAATTTATGTGCATGATGCACATAAATTAATTCGAAAGAAGGCGCAATCCATGAAGGCAGCACTTGTGAAGGAAAAGGGCGTTATTCCGGTCATCGGTCAATTCGAAACTCCAGCCGGGGTAGATGGGAAAGTGGTGGTTCATGTGTCGGCGGCAGCGTTGAGCCGGGTTAGTAAAGGCCGTTCGATGGGGATGCACTACTCGTCAGATGCCGATTTCCCTATTGTAGCGGGGATGGATGGAGTTGGAACCCTGGAGGATGGGTCCCGCGTCTACTTCGCTATGTCGGCTGCACCCTATGGCAGCTTGGCTGAGCAGACTCTTGTTCATGAGAAGCTCATTGTCCGCTTACCCGAGGGGCTTGATGATCTTACGGCGGCCGCCATCGCCAACCCGGGTATGTCTTCATGGGCTGCCTTGGCATTTCGGGCGGGCTTCACAGCCGGTCAGACGGTGTTGATCAACGGTGCAACCGGATCATCGGGCAGTTTGGCGGTTCAGATTGCCAAGAGCCTGGGTGCCAAGAAGATTATTGTCACGGGGCGCAATGAATCGAAGCTGCAAGCACTTGAAGCCGATGAAGCCATCGCATTTGACCTGACCGCGGATAATGGAGTGAAGATATTTGAGCAGGCTCTGCTGCCTATCATGGCTGAAGGGGTGGATGTGGTACTGGATTACCTATGGGGCGACAGCGCGCTCGCGATCATGTCAGCTGTGGCCAGAACCCAACCGGTTCGGGCAGTCCGATTTGTAAGCATTGGCACCTCATCGGGCCAAGAGAACATAGAGCTGCCTTCATCGATTCTACGCTCGTCCTCAATTGAACTCTTGGGGAGCGGTGGTGACAGTGTCTCCAAAGCCGATTTGTTAACCTCGGTAAAAGGTGTTTTTGAAATGGCCGCGGAGGGAAGGCTCACCATAGCTGTCAAAGAGTTCGCTCTGAAAGATATCGAAGAGGCCTGGAATGCCCCGCTTACGCCGCGGCCTGTTGTGAAAGTGAAGTGATGACTAGTGGAGAAAGAGATTTTTAAAGCGCTGATTGATATCATTGGCATGATGAACCGGCCGGATCGGGACAAGAAAATGATCCAGGACGCCGGGGTTAATTTGGAAGAGGCGGCTTTTCGCGTCTTTGTTGGGATCGGGCATATCCAGCCGACCAGTGTGGGTGATCTGGCGGACATGATGGGTAAGAATTACTCGAGCGTCAGCCGGCAGATCGATAAGCTGGAGGCGGCCGGGCTTGTGCATTCCTATCCATCCAGCTCGGATTCCCGCATTCGTGTGTCTGAATTAACGAAGAGCGGGGAGGAGATCAATGCTATGATCAGCGCTACCCGTGAACGGTACCTGCGTGAAGGATTAGCTGATTGGACCCCGGAGGAGAAAAGCGGATTACTCAACAACCTGAGACGCTTATTTGAATCGCTGCAAAAGTTCGATTAGCTGCTCCCTTAAGGGGTGGGCTGTATCGTCGAATATTATAGGAGTCGAAGGGACGGAAGCCTATTTCCGTCCCTTTTTGGCGTAGAGAATTTGTCGGTGTGCCGGAAGCGGGTGGATAGGATGTCTAGTCTAATGATGCGGTGTTTTTGCTCATTAAATATTTACTGCAATCACACAAGTTCTAATGCCTGTTGACGGTTGGATTATCAAGGAATGATACGTGAAACGATTTAAATTAATCAAAACAATCTAAATTAATCATAATACAATCTAAATTTATTGCAAAACAATAAATGTTGTGCTAAATTCAAAATGAAATTAACAAAGAGGGGTGCATGTAAGTGCGTGTGTTAGAGAGAGGAACAACACTTTTTTTGCGGGCGACGGTCTACTTAATTGGATTATTGATTCTTGCCTTGTGTATATTTGGCTTGCCTGTGATTGCGAGAGAAGCCGCAGAGGCTTTTCCCGATCATTGGGTATATCCCGTTGTTATCCTCATGTATGCCTCGGTGATCCCGTTATACCTGGCTTTGTATCAGGCACTGAAGCTATTAGGTTACATTGACAAGAACACTGCATTCTCGGAGCTGTCCGTGGCCGCTTTGAAGACGATTAAATTGTGTGCAATTACCATAAGCCTGCTGCATGCGGCTTGCCTGCCGTTCTTGTTTCTTATCGCGGATTTAGACGATGCCCCGGGTCTTATTCTCTTCGGGATGGTCGTTCCCGCCGCTTCCATGGTGATTGCGGTCTTTGCCGCCGTTCTTCAAAGGCTGCTGCAAAATGCTATCGATATCAAATCAGAGAATGATCTGACGGTCTGAGGTGAACTAACATGGGGATTATAATTAATATTGACGTGATGCTGGCTAAGCGTAAAATGAGTGTGACGGAACTTTCGGAGAAGGTCGGAATCACGATGTCCAATCTGTCCATATTGAAGAATGGTAAGGCGAAGGCAATTCGGATATCGACGTTAGAGGCGATCTGCAAAGCGTTGGACTGCCAACCTGGAGATATTCTCGAATACCGAGCGGACTAGTGAAGGAGATAGATGACTCAGCGGATAAGGTGAAGGAGGTTAACTATGAAGAAATTCAAGCTGCTCCTTACTATCTTAGCGGTAATTACCGCGATACTGGCTGTATATTTCTTAATCTACCCCCCACGGTTATATGGCTCGGAGTGGCTTCCCGGCTTCATGACCATCCTTATTGGCGCAATCATCAGCTTAGCGGGTCCATTTCAGTTGAGACATGAATCCAAGCTGTATCTCATAACTGCTTGGGCAAATTTTCTGATATTCTTAGTGTATATCCTTTCCGTATCTCCACTAGCAACTATAGTATTTGGCCCGTAATAGCCCAACAAGGGATAGCGTATTTACGGTTCCAGGTGTAGCTTCAACTACAGGATGGGAACAACGTGAATAAAAGAATGTGGAGGAGAACATGAACAAGAAAAGTGAGATCAGCAGTACTATAGAGCTGTCATCCGAGCAAAGCGAAAAGCTGCTCAAAATATTGCAGGCCCGATTTGAGAAGAACCTGAATCTTCATCCAGGTATGGAGTGGGCTCAGGTACAAGCGAGGCTTGAAGAAGCGGGCAGGGATAAGCTGTGGTCGCTCAGTGAAATGGAGAGAACCGGAGGCGAACCGGACGTGACCGGTCATGATCCGAAGACGGGCGAATATATATTCACCGACTGCTCAGCAGAAAGTCCTAAAGGCCGCCGCAGTGTATGTTATGACCGTGAAGCCCTGGAGTCCAGGAAGGAACACAAACCCCAGAACAGCGCAGTGGATATGGCTGCCGACATGGGCATTGAGCTTCTCACGGAGGAGCAATACCGGAAGTTGCAGGAACTAGGGAATTTCGACCGAAAGACATCGAGCTGGGTGAAGACACCTGCTCGTATCCGGGAGCTCGGAGGAGCAATCTTCTGCGACCGCCGCTACGACACGGTTTTTGTGTATCACAACGGTGCTGAGTCTTACTATGCCGCAAGGGGATTCCGCGGCTCGCTGAGGGTCTGATTAGACTGTGGCATCAGGATGAGGAGGGCAACAGTGTGAAGTAGGCATCAGTATGCCTATACAACATGCTATAGAACATGCCAACATCAAAGTGAAAATACAAATTGCCAGCACAACATGCAAGTAACAGCATCCCTATACAACATTCCAGTTATCCCTACCTAGTCGGCGAACTCAAGTAAGGTCGTGAAATGACTGGGATGCCGGGCAACCCGGGCAAGCTGCTGAGACCCTTCCATGTGGAAGGGTCTTTTGGTGTATAACGGGCGTGGTTAAGGCTTGCTTCAAGCAGCGATCACGGAACTGTTGTATAAGTTATATTTAAGAATTATCCACAGGCAGTAATATGAGATGATTCTGGAATATTTCATAAGGCTGTCTTTAGTGTAATTCAACGCCCCGGCTAACTCGTTCAAGAACCTTATGATAAGCGCTCATGAATTGCTCTGGGTCGGGATCCTCTCCTAATCGCTTGGGTACGTCAAAGTTCGATAAGTCGAAGTGGTGCTCAGGTTCAATGTCATGTCTGGCCAGACAGCTCTTGCAGCAGGACAAAGGACAGCCGTCAATGGCGATGATGCTGCGTCCCGACTTGGCCGTTCGTACTAGCGGTTTGACATCTCCACCGACCCCTGCGATACATGACATTTCAGCAATATTGTCCCGGTCCAGCTTGATGGCAATCATGTTGGCGGTCTGCGCGGCCGAGGAACATCCGGAACATGAATAGACAAGAGGCAGATCTTTTCTTTTCATTTACACTTCTCCTCACTTTCAGGTATTGATCCGCTGTATAGCAGGGAACAAATTTCTAGGTATCATAACCTGAGTTGGCCGGATGGACTGTGAGGGCGGTCACTTTGGGGGTGAATAAGGGTGTCTCTTTTCCAGCTGTGGTCATGAATCTGATTCGAGCTAGGGGCACAACCTGCGGCAGCTTAATATTGAACTCTCCATCATAAGCCGGGGTATAATTGCAGAAGTTGTATACTTAAAAAGAGCAAGCTTTCAGAGGTTAACCGCTAAAGGAGGATTTTCAGTGAATGAGATCATAATACCTTTTACGAAGGATAGATTGAAGCCGTGCTCCGAGCTGTATATCCGCGTGTTCAACAGCGAACCGTGGAATGAGACCTGGACAGATCACACGGCTGTAGAGAGACTTACCGATTTACTGGATACGCCTAAATCACTTGGTTTTCTATTGTATGATCAGGATAACCTGATAGGATTTGTGGCGGGAAATAGTAAGAAATCGTATGCAGGACTAACCTTTTACCTTGCTGAACTCTGTATAAGTAATCAAATCCATGGCAAGGGATATGGTTCAAAGCTGATCCGCCATTTAGAGACTGAATTGCAGAAGAGAGGCATTCAAAGCATATACCTGTTAACTTCAAACGGAGGGCTTGCCGAAAAGTTCTATCTAAAAAACGGCTACACCATCAATGAGCACAGGATCATTATGAACAAGAAGTTATAAGTCTTCCCCACGTATGGCCCGCTGCTCAGAGTTCCTTCATATACCACGCGTCGCAAGCGTTATGCTCGGACTCCTCTAGTCCTTGTTCAAGCTGGCGGAAGCCGAACTTTAAATAGAGGGAATTCGCGGCTTGCAGCTTCTTGAAGGTCTCCAGGTAGCAGAATTTATAATGCTTGGCGGCATAGTCCAAGGCTACCCTCATCAGCTCTTTAGACAGACCTTGACCTTGAACAGCGGGTGACAGGTACAGCTTCTGCAGCTCGCAAATATCCGGGTTCTGCCCAAAACGGCCAACACCCACGCCGCCCACAACCTCAGCTTGATCTGTGACGACTACCCAATACTTGGAGTTAATCTGCTGCTTGTAGAACTCTGCCAGGCTGCCCAGCTGAGGGTCGAAATAAGCGGTTCCGGGTATGTTCAATTCAAAAGATTCCAGCGAGCGTCTGATGATCTGCTCGATGGCTTGGTTGTCCTGCTCTGTAATTTCACGTATTTGCATGCGTTCATCCCCGTATCTAGATGTAATTTGAGGTTGTAGAAGTTGATTTTAAGCGATAATTGTAAGGCGGTGTACTTCAAATGTCAATTACATTCCTGGTCTATGGCAGCCCTCCAGGCTGGGCGGGGACAAGTACTGGAAGGGCAAGGGCCATGGTCACGGAGACAACGTACGGTATGCATGAGGGGCTTGGATATTTCACCTGTGTTCATCTATACTCAAAGCATCAGTTATACTCCCAGAAAGAAGTGATTAAGCAATGAATCTAGAAGCGGTCATGCAGGAGCTCGAAGCTCTGGGCAAGGAACGAACCAAGAAGATCTACATCTCTAATGGCGCGCGGGAACCATTGTTCGGTGTGGCTACAGGGCATATGAAGCCGATGTCCAAAATTATCAAGAAAAATCAGCCTTTGGCTGAGCAGCTGTACGCTACAGGGAATTATGACGCGATGTATTTTGCCGGCGTTATTGCCGACCCCGATGTGATGACAGAAGCGGATTTTGATCGCTGGATAGACGGCGCTTATTTCTATATGCTGTCCGATTACGTCGTTGCAGTCACTTTGTCCGAGACGGATATCGCTGAGAAAGTGGCCGATAAATGGATCGCAAGCGGCGAGGAGCTTAGAATGTCAGCGGGCTGGAGCTGCTACTGCTGGCTGCTTGGAAATCGGCCGGATGCCGAATTTGATGAGAGCAAGATCGCGGGTATGCTAAAGCTGGTGGAAGCGGAGATTCATAATGCTCCCGAGCGGACAAAGTACGCGATGAATAATTTCATTTACACGGTGGCCACGTCCTACTCGCCTCTTCATGGTCTTGCAGTTCAGACCGCTGAGGCAGTCGGGCCGGTAGAAGTGAACAATGACAAGGGGAAAAGCAAGCTCTTGAACGCATCCGTCAATATTCAGAAGGCGGTTGACAAAGGGCAGCTTGGTTTCAAACGCAGGCATGTAAGGTGTTAGAAGCAGCTCGCGGCAGGGTAGTTCGGCATCTCATGGTAAGATATTGAGGAAGGTTAGATTCTAAGCGTTACTGTCAATTCTAATTGTAGAAGTTGAGCGTAAGAAATACAGACTTCTACCCTCAACAGTTCAATTAAGAAGTCTAAAATGATTCTGGAGAAGCGCAGCGGTCGGCTTTGTGAGGAGACTTCTACCCTCGAAGGAACAAATTAAGAAGTCTGAAGCACCAGCCATCGTAAGGAACAATGCATACGGCCGACTAGCATGTCAATCATTAGTTCAACCTATATAAGAAGTAACACATGCCAGGCCCTCCTTAACTAAGGAAGGGCTTTTTGTATTTTCCTTTTTTTGTATTCGCCATTTCTGCGAAATCAACCAATGAACCGGAGGTTCTGTCCATACCAAATCCTCTAGTCTTTCATTAACTATAGTAGACCAACTAAGGAGTTGATTTCTTTGAGAAAAGCAACCTTAATGAGAATCAAGAAAGCGGAAGCCAAGCTTGGGCGCAAGTTCAAGAAAGAAAGTCATGTGGTCAAGAGTGTCAGAAAAGCCATTCGTATCACACAGCTGGGTGATGGCTTCGCAAGATTCACTTTTGCCCCGGTTACACTCCCTCCAAACAGCTTCCGGAGCACAACGATTAATGGCAATGACTTCAATCTGATCAGCGGTTCCTGGATTTTCTCCAGAAATGATCAAGGCTTTCTTCTTGACAATTTCTCCGCAGCCGAAGACAGATGGTTCTTCACTGCCTGGAATCCAACTGGATTCACAAGAACAGTAACTTATGCGGTAATCGGCAAACGGAAGCCTTAATTCGAACAGCACGCCCGGCAGGGAAAAGGGAGTCAAGGAGCTTTAAGCTCCTTTTCTTCTTTTCCTATAACGATTGAAGTCTGCGCCAGCATGTTGTATGATTTGAATTAATAATATATCTTAAAGATATATATGATAGCGGCTAGGAGGTGTCAACGAAAATTATGAAAAGGATCAACACATCGCATTTTGCCATTCTAGGTCTGCTTCGGATCAAACCGATGAGTGCGTATGAACTGGTGAAGTTCTCGAAGGAGAGCATTGGACTATTTTGGAATGAGTCCTATGGGCACATCCATAAGAGCATCAGGCAGCTGGAGCTGGAGGGAGCAGTGGAGATTGTAGAGGAGGCCACGACCGGCAGGCACAAGAAGGTGTACGGCATAACGCAGCAAGGATGCGGGCAGCTGGATTCCTGGCTGGCGCAGGCACCGGCAGAGCATGTCATGAGAAATGAACTGCTGATGAAGGTCTTCGTCTCGGATGAACGTCAAGCTCCTCAGCTGATCAGCTACATAGAGGAGGAGTTAGAGGGGGGGAGAAGGCTGTTGGAAGTGCTGGCGGGGATCAAGGCAGGAATGGAACAGGTGGAAGAGAAGCGGGCGAAGCTCTGGCTGCTCACACTTGACTATGGAGAAAGATACATACAAATGACGATTGAATGGTGCGAGCATGCGCTGGATATTTTACGCGGGAAAGGCAGGGAATAATGGGGATGGAGACAAGACGACTAAGAGCGTGGCCTATCATATTCATCACGATCCTCGTGATCGCATTGGCGCCGGCCTTGTTATGGATCAGAAGCAATCAGCCGTTAGCTCTGGAGCTATTTGAAAGAGAAATATACAACCGGGAAATCAGCTACCAGCTCACAGTGTTAGTACTGGTCGTTGCCCTGATCGGAATCGTCTATGCGCTGACAGGCAGAGAGGGACTTGCGTATCTAAGCCTCAGGAGGCGGGATGGACAGATCCGTCCTGAACCATGGATCGGCATCAAGCCGAAACCGGCGGAGACGTGGAAGAACCTAGGCCTGAACTTTGCGGTAGTCATTACACTGGTTACGGCTATCGTGATCTATTTCCAGGTGATCCATGGCCGAAGTGTGCAGCTGGAGCTGTTCCCGGGAATGGGACTGGTGATCCTCTTTGCCCTCATTAATGCATTCTCCGAAGAAATCATATTTCGGTTCTCATTTGTTGCTGTTGTTAATAAGTTCGGCTACTCCCCATATCTCGCGCAAGGCTTAGCCGCAGTTACCTTCGGCGGAATTCATTACTTTGGAACTCCGAGCGGAATTCCAGGTGTACTGATGGCCGCATTCATCGGCTGGCTATTGGCCAAATCGATGAACGAGACGAGAGGGTTCTTCTGGGCGCTAGTGATACATTTCCTGCAGGACGTGGTGATCTTCACGGCTTTGTTTATGGGGTAGGTTGATTGAATAGAGTGGTGAGAGCGGTGCCCCGGGATTCTCGGGGCTTTGTTTGTGTTAGGGGGGGATATTCTTATCTAAAACAGTCCGCAGTTACGGATGATCTCATCTGTACCAAGTAATGTGGCTTCACTAATCCCGAGGTTATTTATGCTCATGAAAGATTGTACTGCCTTGTATCCTACCGCATAACCGGCAAACGGAGATAGGCCTAAAGGTTGGTAGCCCTGCTCTACGGCAATGGTATCCCCGAACATATAGCTGCTGACCTCTGCGAAACCTTTGATGTTTAGTGAGTCCTTAATGATCTCCGTAGAGTATTGCAGATCCTCTTCATCAAAAGAAGTGACCCAAGGGCCTAGCAATTCCTCTCCAAACAATTCTTTGGCGTACGATTCAGCCAGTCCCTCAATGATAATATAGTCACCCACCGTAACGTTGCCGTGATCCCAATTGAAATAGGAAAAGCGGATATTATGATGAAATTCGTGAGCAATGACAGCGGGGATCTTAGGGATATTATAGGCATTCGGATGGATGATGACCTGGATGAAGCCTGGGATTCCTCCAAATCCTGTGTACCCTTTCTGTAGCTCCAGCTTTTGTGGATCAGCGATATACATGCCGAAAATTAATTCTTCAGCATTAATGCGCAGCTCGTTATTTTTGATGTGGTCAATACACTTGTTTAAGGTATCTTCCGCCAATCTTAAGGCATTTATTTCTTTTAATTGTTGCAGGGTGCTTAATCCCGTTTCAGTGGCATTCAAGTCCAAGTATCCGAGCATTTTACTGGCCATGAGCACATCGTAACCACCGGGTTGTTTGGTTTGTAGAGGAACATTGATGGTGTTCCACATCCTTTCGAATGGGGTCATCATGGTGTAACGGAAATAGCGGGCCCTTTGTGTGCCGTCTAAAGAGAAAAGTTGTTCGTATTGCTCAATTGTGTCTTGGATGATTAGTTTCAGTATGATCACCTCTTTGAATGGAATTATTGGGGAGTGAATCCTATAACTATATGGTAAGGAATGACGCTGCGTTAAGGTCAAGATCATTAGTAGTCATAATTAAGAAACTATTTCCCTCTTTGTCTTTGAAAATATCTACTTTTGTCAGATACTGTCTCTACAATGTTGTATAATAATAAAGAACTAGAATTAGATCAAATGGACTGTTTTCAGGAAAATGGAGGATGTAATTAATGCTTACAGGAGAAGTCCGCAACAAGGTTGATAAAATATGGTCAGATATTTGGGCGGGTGGGATTACCAACCCATTAACAGTTATAGAGCAGCTTACCTACTTGATGTTCATTCGTTCCCTCGATGAGAAGGAATTGGAGACAGAGAGCTTTGAAGCCATAAGCGGCGATGTGATGCCGAAGATTTTCCCGCAGGATGAAGATGGACAGGATATGCGTTGGAGCAAGTTTAAAACCAAAGATTCCCGCATCATCTATGATATTGTCAGTACGAAGGTGTTCCCTTTTATTAAAACCATGAATGGAGCCAATACGACTGCCTTCTCACGCTATATGCAGGATGCCATGTTCCTGGTTCCGACCCCACAAGTGTTACAAAAAATGATTACTGGTCTGGACGAGTTGTATGAACACGATATCAAAAACTTGGACATGCAGGGCGATCTCTACGAGTATATGCTTGGTAAATTGGCTTCGGCAGGACAGAACGGCCAGTTCCGAACTCCAAAGCATATCCGTGATATGATGGTGCGCCTACTTGCCCCTACGCCTAATGATAAGATTTGTGACCCTGCCTGCGGTACAGCGGGATTCCTTGTATCTTCAGCTGAATTTATCAGAGAAAACTATGAGTCAGACATGACCAGCGAGCAGTGGGAGCATTTTGCAGGGGACATGTTCGCAGGGTTTGATACCGATAGAACCATGCTGCGTCTTTCGGCCATGAACCTGATGCTTCACTCGATTAACCAGCCTCACATCGACTATGTGGATAGTGTCTCTAAGCAGAACAATACGGCTTCTGCCTATGATATTGTGCTTGCGAATCCTCCTTTTACGGGTACTGTGGATGCTGAAAGTATTCACGATAACCTGAAGACTGTCACAGATACCAAGAAGACAGAGCTTCTGTTCGTGGCACTCTTCTTGCGGATTCTTCGTAAAGGCGGACGTTGCGCATGTATCGTTCCGGATGGCGTGTTGTTCGGTTCCACCAAAGCACATAAAGCTTTGCGTAGAGAACTCGTAGAGAACCACCAGCTTCAGGCCGTTATTTCCATGCCAAGCGGGGTGTTCAAGCCTTATGCGGGCGTCAGCACAGCGGTGCTTATTTTTACAAAGACGGATGCCGGAGGTACAAATAAAGTATGGTTCTATGATATGAAAGCTGATGGATATTCCTTGGATGACAAGCGTTCCCCTATTTCGGCTAACGATATTTCAGATATACTTGCCAGATTCCACAACCTTGAAGGGGAGGCTGATCGCCAGCCTACTGAACAGAGCTTCCTGGTAGATAAGTCTGTAATTGAAGCGAAAGATTATGATCTGTCGATTAATCGGTATAAGGAAGTTGTATATGAGAAGGTGGAGTATGATACGCCTACGGTGATTATGGACAGGCTGGATCAATTGAACCTTGATATTGCTGCCAAGATGGGAGAATTGAGGGGGCTTCTTGGTGAGTAAGTGGGAAATGGTTACTTTAAATACAGTTTGTTCACTTATAACTGATGGAACACATCAAACACCACAATATGCCGAGAAAGGATACATGTTTCTATCTTCTAAAAATGTTACAACAGGTAAAATTAATTGGGAGGATATAAAATATATACCGGAAGATCTTCACAATCAACTTTACACTAGAATAGCACCACAAATTGGAGATGTATTATTAGCTAAGAATGGTACTACGGGTATTGCGGCAGTTGTAGATAAAGATTATGTGTTTGATATTTATGTTAGTTTAGCCTTGTTAAGACCCAAAGACTTTATATTATCAGAGTTCTTGTTACATGCTATTAACAATCCATTTACTAAACGTAAATTCAATAGAGAGTTAAAAGGAATTGGCGTACCTAATCTACATTTGAGAAATATTAGGGAAACAACTATTCCTCTCCCCCCTATTGAAACACAAAAGCATATTGCTAAAACGTTAGACACCGCCGCAGAACTGCTAGCCATGCGCAAACAGCAGCTTGCAGAGCTGGACAACCTTATCAAATCCACCTTTTACGATATGTTCGGTGATCCAGTTGTAAATACGCAAGGTTGGGAGAAAATCTTACTAGGTGATTTAATTAAAGAGATTAAATACGGGACAAGCACACCACCAGTTTTTACGGATAGTGGTTACTGTTTTATACGTGCAACCAATATTAAACGGGGTCGAATTACCGAAAACGATATGAAGTATATATCTGAAGGTGAGGCGACAAAAATTAGCAAGTGTAAGCTTAAACTTGGAGACTTAATAATTGTTAGAAGTGGAGTTAATACAGGGGATACTTGTGTAATAACAGAAAAGTATCTTGGACAATATGCTGGGTACGATTTGATAATCACTCCTAATCAAGAATTATTAGACTCATACTATCTTAATGAATTAATCAACACTACCTACATGGAAAGAGTTGTTAAACCCTTAACTCGCAGGGCTGCTCAACCGCATTTAAATGCAGAGCAGACAAAAAACTTACCTATTATTGTTCCGCCAATCGAACTCCAAACCCAA
Organism: Paenibacillus sp. YPG26; assembly: GCF_023704175.1. Classification (NCBI taxonomy): domain Bacteria; kingdom Bacillati; phylum Bacillota; class Bacilli; order Caryophanales; family Paenibacillaceae; genus Paenibacillus; species Paenibacillus sp. YPG26. The sequence continues at coordinate 805,596 of NZ_CP084530.1, forward strand.
TTCGCCACCATTGTCACTCAAATCGAAGAGCAAAAAGCCCTCGTCAAGAAGGCGATCGACGAAACTCAGCACCTGTTCGACAGTTTAATGAGCGAGTATTTTGAATAACAATCGAGCAATTATTTTAACCTTGAGGTGAATCTAATGACTGCAAACTTTGAATTCTTACAGGGACAATCAGAATATGCGTTGTTTGCTAATGCTTGTATTGAAGCTGAGCGGGTGCTTGCTACAGCTCCCGCCATGGCGGCGGTGGGAAGCCGGAAGGCCTTTGAGCTTTCGGTTAAATGGGTTTACGCTGCTGACAACACGATCACCATGCCCTACAAGAATAATTTGCAGTCATTAATTCACGAACCTACCTTTAAATTCGCAATGGAGAACCAGACTTGGGGCAAGCTGCCTTATATTATCAAGCTGGGGAACCTTGCAGTACATACGGACAAAGCAATCAGCCGCAGTGATGCTGTTCTATCAATTGCTGCTCTATTTGAATTCGTGCAGTGGATTGATTATTGCTATGGTACTAACTATGAAGAGCGACATTTTGCTGAAGCCAATATTCCCGCCGAGAAAGTGATTCTCGACGAAGCCAAGATCAAGGAGAAGGATAGCTTAATCGAGCAGAAGGATTCCGAAATTGAGGCTCTGCGTGCCAAAATCGCAGCCATGAGCGATCGGCTTACTGCTGAGAAAACGCAGCATCAGGAAGAGCGCCATTTTACCCCTGAGGATATCTCAGAGTTCCGCACCCGCAAAAAGTATATTGATGTAGACTTGAAGCTGCTTGGCTGGACATTCGGCGATGATGTAAGGGAAGAAGTAGAGCTGTACGGCATGCCTAATCCTGAGGGCAAAGGTTATGCGGATTACGTGCTTTATGGCAAAGACGGACTCCCGCTTGCGATCATTGAAGCCAAACGAACCTCCAAAGATCCGAAGGTCGGAAGCCATCAGGCCAAGCTGTATGCCGATTGCTTAGAGAGAATGACTGGCAGAAGACCGATGATGTTCACCACCAATGGCTTTGAAACCAATCTGTGGGATGATGTAACCTCTCCTCAGCGGGGGGTCAGTGGTATTTTCTCCAAGGCGGATCTGGAGAAACTTATGAACCGCCGGAATGAACGGAAAGCTTTGGACGAGGTAGTCATAGATGACAATATCACAGACCGTTACTACCAGAAGGAAGCCATCCGAGCGGTATGCGACAATATTACAACCGGTCATAGACGATCACTGCTCGTTATGGCAACAGGTACGGGGAAGACAAGAACAGCATCGAGTTTAACCGATGTACTATCCCGTGGAGGTTATGTAACGAACACCTTATTTCTGGCTGATAGAACGGCACTAGTCAAACAGGCCAAAGACGATTTCAAGAATTATTTGCCGGATATGTCTCTATGTAACTTGCTAAGCAATAAGGATGATAAGACGGGCCGAATTGTCTTCTCGACCTATCCGACGATGCTTAATGCCATTGATCAGGCGAAGAGCGATGATGGCAAGCGCCTATTTACTCCTGCTCACTTTGATCTGATTGTAGTGGATGAAGCGCATCGAAGTATTTTCAAGAAATATCGTACGATATTTGAGTATTTTGACGGCATCATTGTGGGTTTGACAGCGACTCCCAAGACGGAGGTTGACCGCAATACATATGATTTCTTCGAGATGGAGAGTGGTGTGCCCACCTATGCCTATCCCTATGAAACGGCCGTGGAGATTGACAAGGTGCTGGTACCTTATCATAACATCGAGATCACAACGAAGTTCCTGGAGCAGGGGATTACCTATGATGATCTGTCCTCAGAGGATAAAGCGCGTTATGAGGAAGATTTTACAGATGAAGACGGGGCAATGCCAGATTTCATTCCATCTCCAGCGGTGAATGAATTTATCTTCAACCAAGCAACCGTGGATGGGGTGCTGGAAGATTTAATGACCAAGGGGATTAAGGTCGCAGGTGGAGATCGGCTCGGAAAGACAATTATTTTTGCTCAAAATAAAAAACACGCTCAGTACATCGTTGAGCGGTTCAATAAGCTGTATCCCCAGTACAAGGGCAGCTTTGCGAAACGAATCATTTCAGAAGACAGTTATGCTCAGAGTATCATTGACGACTTCAAAGTTGCTGGCAAAGTGCCGCATATTGCAGTCTCGGTGGATATGCTGGATACGGGTATTGATGTGCCGGATATCGTGAATTTGGTGTTCTTCAAGCGTATTCGCTCGAAGACGAAGTTCTGGCAGATGATAGGCCGGGGAACCAGGCTGTCCAAGAACTTGTTCGGAGAGGGAGAGGATAAGACGGGCTTTGTGATTTTCGATTACCTTGGAAACTTCGAGTTCTTCCGCCAGCACAAGGAAGGCTTGCCCGGCAACGAAGCTCAAAGTCTATCTGAAGCGATCTTCGCCAAGCGAGTCCGATTGATTCATCACATGCAGCAGTCCGCTTTTATTGATGAACCCTATCAAATGATTCGTACAGAGATGAATGAAACCGTCGTACAGCAGATCAAAGCACTTAATACAGAGCTGGTCTCTGTGAAGATGCAGCTGAAATACATTGAGAAGTATATCCATACAAGTGCGTTTATTTGTTTGTCAGATGAAGATAAGCACAACCTGATCAAATACCTCGCACCCATTGTCTATATGGATGATACAGACGAGCATGCCAAGCGATTTGATAACTTCATGTATGGGCTGATGATCGCCCAGATTGAGGGATCAGCTCAATTCAATAAAGGCAGAAAACAACTGATAGATGTTACTACTAAGCTATTACAGCGTGCTACCATGCCTCAAATTAAAGAAAAAGTGGCCTTTATCAGCACGATCGGAACGGACGAGTTCTGGAAGAACTCGGATGTATTGAATTTTGAGAAGGTACGTACGGAACTTCGTGGTCTAGTGAAGTTAATTGTAGATGTGGGTGAACGGAGCCCGATCTATACGAACCTGGCCGATGAAGTGCTCACGGTTAATGAAGGGAAGGCCATGTACCAGGCCTATGAGTTTGAGGATTACAAGCTGAAGGTCAATCGCTATATTGAGAAGAACCGCGACTCTCTTGTTATTCACAAGCTTCGCAATAACATTCCTCTTACTGCTCTTGATTATGAGAGCTTGGAGGCAATCTTCACAGGGGAGCTTGGCACAGCAGAAGATTATCAGCGAGAATTCCAGGATACGCCGTTCGGTTTGCTTGTACGCAAAATTGCCAAGCTGGAATACGAAGCCGCGATGGTTGCATTCTCTGAATTTATCAACGATCAGTCGCTCAGCCAGTCCCAAATCGTCTTTGTGAAGAAGGTTATTGATTATATCGTGCAGAACGGCTATATCGATAATGTATCTGAATTGATCAAGCCGCCATTTGACAAGCCTCAGAGCTTTGTTAAGTTGTTCGATGGGACGAAACAAAGAAGGCTTGTGGAGATGGTTACGCAGATTAAGGAGAATGCGGTTAGGGTGTTAGGGTAGGGTTTTTATATTCTTGGCAATCAAGCCGAACATAGTGAATAAGGATAGCCTGGCAGCCATAAATTAGGTAGCCAGGCTATTCGTATGTCTTTATAACGGCTGTTAGATTGTTAAAGACACCTCGTTTTATAAATTTGTTAATTAGATAACAATGCAATTGAAGCATATTTTTTCTACAGCGCTAACTACTTTTTCATAGTGTATTTTTAAAGCAGTTAAAGTTAATCCGACATCTTTCCCATGAGCAATAATATGCCTGTTGGCGACAATTGTGTTAATTGCATCTCTTTCTTCTTCTGAAGTACAGGTTATAAATGTCTTTTTCCATTCTTCATTGAAAGAACTTAACAAGTTACTAATTTTGTTTGTGTTTAAATTAGTAACCCGTTGTATATTGGTATTAATATACTGTGAAATATTGGGATGTGATTTATCTTGAACATACTCAGTAATACTTATCCGAAGAGAATTTTCAATGAAACCTGAAATCAATACACAAAGGTATTTAGCCCAATGTGCATGTATTTCCTCATCTTCTATGTCCCTAATTAATAAAAATAGATTATCAATCTTTTGTTTTTGGATACTCATAGCGGTATTCATCTTTAAACCTCTTTAAAGTATTCATATGACATTCTAAGCCTTTTTTCTACTGTTGCCTCATCTGAAGTTCCTGCTTTACAAGTGCTAACAAATTCTTCATCTTTCAATAAACTTTCATAAGCAAGGACATATCCAACGGTATTTTCTATTTTTCCTAACTCTAACCGTTTTGCAGTAGCAACCATTACTGCATCAAAAAGAGCGGCTACAATAACTTGATTTAATCGAAAGGCACTTTTCCCTAGAGTAGTTGCTATAAATTTAATAGTTGGCTCAAAGGCTTGCTTAATGCTCTCTGAACTGTTAACAGTTCAGAGAGCGATTTTTAGCCATGTACTTGTTTAAGAATTCTTTAAGAGGCTTTTTATAATTATCTAAGTCAAAATATAAAGCTATAATACGCAAAATGAGTTCTTGATCCTTTAGCCTATTACTTGGGTTGCCGTAAAGATTAAGCCAATCTACATTATTTCTTAATTCCTCAAGAAGTTCATTAAATACTCCATGATATATACATGCCCTAATCTCCTGTGAATGTAATGGTGTTCCTCCAGTATTAAGTCTTTCGAATATATGATAAATGCTACTCTCATCATCAGAGGGTTCATCTTGTTTGATTACAGTAGCATGAATTATAGAATCATCCAGTCTTATTTTGTCCTCAGGATTTAATGTTTTATATGTTTTACCCTCTAGGGAAGGCTGAACTCCTTTTAAAGTGAATTCTTTGTCTCCGCTAAATTTGCCAGAGTAGAACATTTGCAAAGATTTGAGCCTTTGTTGTCCATCAATTACGAGTAATTTTTGTGACTCGGACTCTTTGGAGAAAAAGACACCTGGTACAGGGAGCCCTAATAGCAATGATTCAATAAATCTAGATGCCTGAGTTAATGTCCAGACATAGCTCCTTTGAAAATTTGGAATAAACACTGCATTTGATTCAATGCGTTTTACCAAACTATCAACAGGGTAGTCAGCCCCATAACTTGTAATTGAATATTTATACTCTAAAGCTTCATCAACTGATTCATCTATAATCATTTCTGCTTCATTAATAATAAACTCTATTTGATCGGACATCTTCTAGCCCCTTTGCCTTTTTGTAAGTATGCCCTGCTCTGGGCTTATAAGGAAATTATACTACTATAAAGATTAATTGTAATAAAATTTTTATTCTATTATAGAAAAATAGCGACTCAAGATGTTATTTTAGTTTTGAAAGTTTTCTACTTTTTAAGTAGAGAGCTTCTAGGTGTAAGTTAAGCTTTGCCCATATGTAGCATTTTCTTTATAAAACCGATAAACATAGAATAGAGGACTTAATATTATTAATCCCAATCTTATTCCTTAGGAGCCCTACATAATGATAAAGAAACTACTAGCCATGTTTAAGTCAAGTAATACACCTAATAAGCAAGCACCTCAGAAGAAAACCACCCCGCGCAAAAAGATTGAGCCAACTCGTATAGGCGAGCTAGGTGAGCACAAGATTAATATCCAATTGGATCAACTACCCAAGGAATGCAAATATTTAAGTGATTTATTAATTACTAATCCTAAATCGCGTTCTGGTTATTCCCAGATTGATCATCTTATTGTTTCTCCTTATGCTCTGTTCGTTATTGAAACAAAGAACTACAATGGGGAGATAAAAGGTAAGAAAACCGAGAAGTACTGGAGCGTTAGTAACCGATTCAAAATGTATAATCCCTTCATGCAAAATTATGGACATATTAAAGCCATTGAAGCTCAGATAGGCGAGTTTAAGAACTTAAGATATATCTCTATGATTTCTTTTACCATGAGATGTAGATTTAGTGTTGATCCTGAGCTTAGAAAAATTAACTCTGATGAATTAATTGTTTATGATGTTGAACTATCTGAATTTATTCAGAGGAAAATTACTAGAATAAAGGCAGAGCAGCCCGCTAATTTTTTGACAGATACTGGGATTGTCCAGATCTATGAGAAGCTTAAAAAAGCTAATATTACAGATCCAAAAGTCAGAGCCGAACACATTGAAAAAGCAAAAAAGCCTAAAGCTTAATCCGGAGGACGCACCAATGTTACCAAACGAACTTTCAACAATATTCCGAAACAAACAAAAGTCTTACAAAATGGTACTGATTCTCTCCCTGATCGACGAATATGAAGAGAGTCATAATCTAACCTTCCCGCTGAGCAAGATTGCTGAGCGGTTTTTAGCTTATTATCGACATAGCAGCAGTGAAGGAATGAAAGTCGATGGACCGCCTAAATCTGAGGCTGCCAACTGGAATAGCTACACGTTAAGCCAGACTAAGTCGTTACTTAGAACACCGATAGATGCATTAGCATCCATACTGGAATTTAACAATGAACAACAAATCATCTCGTTCAAGCCGTCCGTAATAAGTCTGTTAAATGACGCCGTAATACGTGAACTAAGGGAATATGCTCTCACCGAATTGGACAGCTACAATAACCAGTTAGCCTCTAAAGAGGGGGGATCTAATTTCTCTCTTCAGGATACTTTAACTGAAATCTTAAATAGTTACCTGGAAGCTAAAACCCAGTCTTTTGCAGCTCATTCCATGGGCGGTTTATTTAGACAATCTATACCGGAACAAATAAGGAAGCTACCCTTTATTGATGATAACTACAAGATCCAAGGCTCTATTGGTCAGGGTAACTGGGCCAACATTCCTTGGATAGCCATTATGGATAAGCGGGTTACTGAGACTACTCAGCACGGGGAATATATCGTGTATTTGTTTTCCGAGGATATGCAATCGGTCTACCTAACCTTGCTTCAGGGAGTTACCCTTCCTCTAAGAGAACGCGGCAAAAAAGATGGCTATCTATATCTTGAGCAAAAGGTCAACGAGATGCGGGAACTGCTGCCACTCGAGAACATGCACAAGGATGATCACATTCATCTGACAACAAGTGGCCTGGGGCGGGATTATCAGGTATCCACGGTGGCTTATGTACGTTATGACCGAGATCATATCCCTGACGATGAGCATTTATTGGCAGATCTTGAGAATGTGATAGACAATTATAAGATTTATGTTAACAACGTGCTCGAGAAGGCTACATCTGAACCTGAGGAGAAGGAACAAGTGGATTCATTTACCATTGCTCAGCGAATTGAACATATCAAGGCCTATATACAACAGAAAGGGTTTCACTATCCGGATGGGTTAATTGAGAACCTATATTTATCCTTGAAGACCAAGCCTTTTGTTATACTGGCTGGTGTCTCCGGCACAGGGAAAACGAAGCTAGTTAAGCTGTTTGCCGAAGCACTTGGTGCAAAGGGAGATAACCATTAGTTCACATTGATTCCAGTAAGACCGGATTGGAGTGACCCCTCAGATCTACTCGGATACAAGGATCTCTCAGGAGCCTATCGTCCAGGACGTTTGTCAGAAGTATTGGTTGAAGCCTCTGATCCGGCTAATCAGCACAAGCCTTATTTTATATGTCTCGATGAAATGAATCTGGCGCGAGTTGAGTACTATTTTAGCGATGTTCTTAGCATTATTGAGACCCAGGAGTGGCAGGATGAACGGATTATCACTTCAAGTCTCATTAACAAGGATTCTCTAAGACTGGAGGATCAACTAACTTATGGAGATCTGCATCTACCGGATAACGTGTACTTAATTGGTACGGTTAATATGGATGAGACTACCCATCCTTTTAGTAAAAAGGTATTGGACCGTGCGAACACCATTGAATTTAATTACATTAATCTGGAGCAATATCCTACTTATACACAGCTTGCTAACGAAGAAGTTTTAAAGGTCAATAATTCTTTCTTGCGAAGTGAATATCTGCAATTGGTAGACGTGTATCGGGACTATCAGGATTTGATTCATAAGACAACAGAGAAGTTGGTTAAAATTAATAATATCTTGGAGGAAATTCACTCCCACGTTGGTTTCCGGATCAGAGACTCGATTTGTTTCTATATGGTATACAATCAACGGTTCAAGCTGCGGACAGATGATGAGGCATTTGATACACAGCTTCTACAGAAAATACTACCTCGTGTGCAGGGCAGTAGCTCATCAGTCAAGCGAGTGTTGCTTCAATTAATGCAAGGTGCTTTAGGTAAGTCTCTGTCTGTTACTGAGCTTATGGAGGATGCCTCTGAGCTGTATCTTCGATGGAATTCCATGGGAGAGGCAGATGCGAAGCACCCCCAAAGTGCTAGGAAAATTGCCTTCATGTTACGGAGGTTAGAAGAAGATGGCTTTACCTCATACTGGCTCTCTTAGACAAAGTGCTGAATTACTTCGTATAGAGACAAATTGGTTTAATCTATATATTCAGGGTAAGCCGTATCATCCGGCAGTAGAATCTTTGCAGCTGCATAGAACCGAGGAAGGAACTTGGGTAGATACTGCCTTTCAGGTGACTTCGCTATCTAAGGAGCTATATATAGAGAAGGTATCAGTTTTCACACCAGGCTCCGAAGATTTATCGCCCTGGCAGACAGGTGACCAGAGTTATCCTGTTTTCTTCGAGACTCAATCTTATGAACTGGTTATTGAGAAGAAGCAGGATATAGCATTAACTTTTCACCACGAGAATGTATATGTACGTCAAGCCATTAAGCCTTTAGGAAAAACGATACTTTCTGGCATTTTGAACTTTCAAAATGAAGTTGGACTGACAGATTTAGAGCTAAGATTAAATGGGCAGTCTATTTTCCAGCTTCAGCTTGAGATCTTTCCATCCAAAATGGATTATAAGCGAGATTACCAGATGATACTTAACGATGTGAATCAGCAGATCTATAATCTCTCTTTTGATTTTCTGCGAAAGACTTATAATCTTACAGGCTTAAAAGAGACTCGTAATCAGAGTCTTACGGAGTTTTTCACGATTTTACAGCATGTATTTGAGCAGCTAGTTCAAGCGGTAGAGCGGATAAAGTCTGCCCCTCATTCTAAGTTAGAGAAAGAGAATCGGATTGTCGAAGCAGCTAGAGCTAAGAGGATGGGTAAAGAGAATATATCCTTTTTAACGAAACGTCCTCACCTGCTGGTTTCAGACGAGAAGCTTGGCTTCATTTCTTTGAACAATCAGAGTTATTACCCTAGTCACGCGCTGGAATCCAAGAGACAAATCAACTACGATACTGCCGAGAATCGCTTTGTTCGGTGGGTGCTGATCCGTATTTCCAAAAAGCTCTTAACTCTGAAAGTAAGATTAATGGAAAAGGGACGTCTGCAAGACCCTTTGCTAGCAAAGCGACTAGAATCTATGCAGGCACAATTACGGCGCCTACTGCAGCACGACTTTCTAAACGTTGGAGAAATGAAGCAGCTCTCGATCTCTTTGGTCTTACAAATGGCGCCAGGTTACCGGGAAGTGTACCGGAGTTATCTGATGCTCATGAAGGGCCTGTCCATCCAAAGTGAGTTATTCCGCCTGTCTATGAAGGATTTGGCTCAGCTATATGAGTATTGGTGTTTCCTCAAGATTCATGATCTTCTTAGTCGTAAATATGAGCTTCTTAAACAAGATATTATTAAGGTCAATCGCACTGGGGTCTTTGTGACCTTGGATAAATCGCAAAAGGCGAAGATGGTATATCGTAATCCCAGAAATGGTGAGGTATTTACGCTCTACTACAACTCGTTACCTAAAGGCGATCATAGTCAGACGCTCGGTCAAAAGCCTGACAATGTGCTTACTCTGAAGAAAAATGAATCCCAGGTGGAATATAAATATATTTTTGATGCCAAGTATCGCTTGAACCCGGCCTATGAAGGAACATCTTACTTCGAGAAATACAAGCTGCCCGGTCCCGAGGAAGAGGATATTAACACTATGCATCGTTACAGAGATGCAATTGTATATGGTGAGGCCACGAGTGGAGAGATTGAGAGAAGCATGTTCGGCGCCTATGTATTGTTCCCTTACCATGATGAGGCACAGTACAAAGATCACCGATTCTATAAGAGTATTGAATTAATCAATGTAGGGGCTTTTCCATTCTTACCTAACTCAACGGAATTGATGGAATCTTTCTTGGATGAAATAGTTATGGATAGTCCTGAGAAGGCTTATGAGCGCTCTACTAGGCCACGTGGAACCCAGAATTATTATGAGAATAAAATACTAGGGAAAAACGTTCTTGTAGGTTCGCTTAGAGAAGTTGCCCAGTTAGAGTCAGCTTTGAGGGACGGATTCTACCATATGCCTCTAGAGAATATCTCTGATCATACCATTCTGACACAGTTAGAATATGTAGCTCTCTATCAATCTAGAGGTCAATTCTCATCTACAGGGGAAATGGGTATTAACTGGTACGGAAGAATTGCGGACTGGAAAGTGCTCAGACGTAGAGAAATTACAGAAAGACCAGCAAGGCGAGGGACTGAAGAGAAGCTATATGTGAAATTCACTATTGAGAAATGGATGAAGCGGGACAAACCGATTGTTTCCGGTGGACGAGGGATATACAAGGTTCTGTATACGTCTAAGTATATGTTTGATCGAGCTCTGGAAATTGCTGAGCTAAGGCTTGAGACAGACGAGGACTTAGCGCAGTGGCGTGAGCAAAGGCGTTTGGGAACAGTGAAAGTGAAATTGGATCACGACCAAGTGGACTTGGCTAGTCGAGTATTGGGAGTGAATTTGAAAGAGTAGAGCACCCAACTAATTGAATAGATGGTTGCTCATACCTAACCCTAATGGCTAGAGGATACCCTCTTACTCCCCAGCAAAAACACCCCATACCCCAGCACACCTCCAAAGGTGTTCAGAATCAGATCGTCCACATCGAAAGTGCCTATGGCCAAGATAAGCTGGGCTGTCTCCAGTCCGAGGCTGAAGGTGAAAGACAGAAGCAGCACCCTGGACAGGGGATTTGACATTCTCCTAAATACCAGCGGCAGCAGCATTCCGAAAGGGATGAAGATTACGATGTTGCCCATAAAGTTAACTAAGGCGTGGAAGCTCGCTTTCTCCCAATAGAGCATAATCTCATGAAAAGGGATGAAATTAGCCCTAACGGTCAATTGGTCCAGGATTAAACCCGGGCTCTGCAGGTGCTTCCATAACTGCTGAGTTATGAATTCCATATCAATGCTGTGGAACTTGAACAGAATAACTCTTACTACGATATAAAGGTATGCGGCGAACATCGCCGTGATCAGCATGCTGAAGCTCATGCGCTTAAGTCTCATTACAATTCCCCGTTTCTGATGCGTGTTGTCCTTGCAGTACTTAACATAACGGATAATATTTAAGAAATAATGGGGAAAAGATAACGTTTTTCTTAAGGTTATGTCCAAATGGGGTTAAATTATATAAGAACATGCCTTTTGGTTCTCGGTAACAAGGTTCTGACTCTAGATGGAGATGGCGTTATTTGCCCAATAAATGCCTTCGTTCCGTCATTGAATTTATGCAGGTTTTGTCATAAAATTTCTGTAAAGCTATGGAGGGACGTTTTCCGGATCATTAACGCAGGAGAATGGACACTTACGAAGGGGAGCGTTCGGTTTGGAATCAAAACAACAGTTAAACAGAGGCCTGAAGCCTAGGCATATCGAGCTGATCGCGCTTGGGGGCACGATTGGTGTGGGCTTGTTCATGGGGTCGGCTAGTACGATCAAATGGGCGGGGCCGTCCGTGCTGCTGGCCTATCTTCTGGTCGGCATTATTATGTTTTTTGTGATGCGGATCATGGGGGAAATGCTGATACTTGAACCGCTGACGGGTTCATTTGCTACATTTGCCCATAAGTATATCAGCCCAATGGCTGGCTTCTTGACCGCATGGAGCTACTGGTTCTTCTGGGTTACGGTAGGTATGGCGGAAGTGACCGCAATCGGAGTATATGTGGGCTATTGGTTCCCGGATGTTCCACAGTGGATTCCAGCCTTGATCGGCGTGGGCATTATTGCGGCAGCCAATCTGGCCGCGGTGAAATTCTATGGGGAATTTGAATTCTGGTTCGCGCTTATCAAGGTGGTTGCGATCGTCTTTATGCTCGTGATTGGAACGGGAATGATCTTTTTTGGTCTTGGAAATGGCGGCCAACCGATTGGATTGTCGAATCTTTACAGCCATGGTGGCTTTTTTGCCGGAGGGCTTCAAGGGTTCCTGTTCGCGCTCTGTATTGTCACGGCGGCCTATCAGGGGGTTGAACTGGTAGGAATTACAGCGGGTGAAGCGGAGAATCCGAAGCAGACTCTTCGCAAAGCAATCAAGAATATCATCTGGCGTATTCTGATCTTTTATGTGGGCGCGATCTTCATCATCGTGACGCTCTATCCGTGGAATCAGGTTGGTGAGATTGGCAGCCCGTTCGTGCTGACTTTTGCCAAGGTGGGGATTGTGGCGGCTGCAGGAATCATTAACTTCGTGGTGCTGACCGCCGCGATGTCCGGATGTAACAGCGGGATCTACAGTGCGGGAAGAATGCTGTATACGTTGGCCAAGAACGGACAAGCTCCGAAGTTCTTCGGCAAATTGTCCAAGAGCGGAGTGCCTAGAAACAGTATTATCACGACCATTTCCATGCTGCTGCTCGGTGTACTGTTCAATTACCTGATGCCGAACTCGAAGCTGTTCTTGTATATTTACAGTGCGAGCGTGCTTCCGGGCATGGTACCGTGGTTCGCTCTCGCATTCAGTCAATTCAAGTTCAGGAAGAAATGGAAGAACGAGATGGGGGCCCATCCATTCAAGTCCCGGTTCTTCCCGGTCAGCAATTACATCACCATTATCTTCTTGTGCCTCGTCATCATCGGGATGTGGTTCAATCCGGATACCCGGACGTCCCTGATCGTCGGCATCGTGTTCATTACGATCGTGATTGCCGGATACTATGTATTCCGCATGGGTAAGCGGGAGAGAGTGGAAGAAACGGACGAAGCTTAAGACAGAAGGTACAAGAATAATCAGACATCGCACACGGTAAAATAATGCAAAGCGACAAGCCCGGACATGGCGTCCCGGGCTTGTCGCTTTTTGCAGAACACAAGAACACAAGAAGCCCCCTTTTAACAAAGGAGGCTCTTCCTGCTTAATGCGTATAAGTTAACAGGAAAGGGGGAAGTGCATTACAGGACGAAAGAACGAGTAATGATAACCAGCAAAATGAACAGAACCAAGATTGCTCCTGTAGAAGTGAACATATTTCCAACGCCACCTACGCCGCCAACTCCACTCATGTATGTCTCCTCCTTTCGCTAAATACAATGGGTGAACAATATAAGTTATGTCAGGGGTCATGTATGCGTATGGGCAAATAAGCATTTACTTCTATTGACACATTTTTGGGCTCATGATATATAAAAATAAGAATTAGCACTCTTTGTGTTCGAGTGCTAAAATATACAGGGACGAACCCTGTTCCCATCCATTACCCATCCTTACTTCTACATAGAAAGGAAGAATACAATTATGGCAAAAAAGCAATTTCAAGCTGAATCCAAACGGCTCCTGGACATGATGATCCACTCCATCTATACCCAGAAGGAGATATTCCTCAGAGAGCTTATTTCCAATGCAAGTGATGCTATTGATAAGATGTACTACCGTGCGCTAAGCGATGACACGCTGGTGTTCAATAAGGAAGATTACTTCGTCAAGATTACGGCGGACAAGGCGAACCGGACGCTCACGATCACCGATACAGGCATCGGGATGACGCCGGAGGAGCTGGAGAACAACCTGGGCGTAATCGCGAAGAGCGGTTCACTTGCGTTCAAGAACGAGAATGAGCTGAAGGACGGGCATAACATCATCGGCCAGTTCGGGGTTGGGTTCTATTCGGCCTTCATGGTAGCTGATGTAGTCACCGTAACAAGCCGTGCTTTTGGCAGCGATGAAGCTTTCCAGTGGAAGTCCGAAGGGGCGGACGGATATACGATTGAGCCGGCCCATAAGGATGCGCCGGGAACCGAAATCGTGCTGAAGATCAAGGAGAACACCGAGGACGATCAGTATGATGAATATTTGGACGAGTACCGCCTAAGAAGCATCATCAAGAAGTATTCCGACTTCATCCGGTATCCGATCAAGATGGATGTGACTTCCCGCCAGCCTAAGGAAGGCAGTGACAACGAGTTCGAGGAGACGGTGGAGGAACAGACCATTAACAGCATGGTTCCGATCTGGCGCAAAAATAAGAGCGAGCTGACGAACGAGGATTACGAGAATTTCTACAATGAGAAGCGGTATGGCTTCGACAAGCCGCTGTCTCATATTCATATCAAGGCAGACGGGGCTGTAGTCTATAACGCCATCCTCTTCATTCCGGAGAATACGCCATTCGATTACTATACGAAGGAATATGAGAAGGGCCTGGAGCTGTACTCGAACGGCGTACTCATTATGAACAAATGCGGGGATCTGCTGCCGGACTACTTCAGCTTCGTAAAAGGAATGGTCGATTCTGAAGACCTGTCTCTCAACATATCCCGGGAAATGCTGCAGCATGACCGTCAGCTAAAGCTGATTGCGAAGAACATTCAAAGCAAGATCAAGAGCCAGCTGGTCAGCCTGCTTAAGGATGAGCGCGAGAAATATGAGAAGTTCTATACTTCTTTTGGCCGTCAGCTGAAGTTCGGGGTCTATAACGATTATGGCATGAATAAGGAAGTGCTGCAGGACCTGCTCCTGTTCTACTCTTCCAAGGAGAAGAAGCTGGTCACTCTGGATGAATACGTCTCCAGAATGCCTGAGGATCAGAAATATATCTACTATGCCGCCGGGGAGTCTATTGAGCGGATTGAGAAGCTTCCGCAGATTGAAGTGGTCTCCGACAAGGGATATGAGATCCTGTATTTGACTGACGATATCGATGAGTTCGCGCTCAAGGTGATTATGGCGTATAAGGAGAAGGAATTTAAATCAGTCTCCAGCGGCGACCTGGGAATTGAGCCCGAAGCGGATAAGGAGCAGTCTGAATCCGATGAGAGTGTGAACAAGGAGCTGTTTGACTCCATGCAGGGCTTCCTGACCGGTAAAGTAACCAAGGTCAAGGCCTCCAAGCGGCTCAAGACCCATCCGGTATGCTTGTCTACCGAAGGGGAGTTGACCATCGAGATGGAGAAAATCCTGAAATCCATGCCAAATGGCCAGGATGTGAAGGCGGACAAGATCCTCGAGATTAACGTGAATCACGAGGTGTTCCAGTCTCTGAAGGACGCCAAGGCCAGCAGTCCGGAGAAGCTCGAGCTGTACACGAACCTGCTGTACAATCAGGCCCTTCTAATCGAAGGACTGCCGGTTAGCGATCCAGTTGAATTCACGAATAACATCTGCAAGATTATGGTGTAAATCTAAGCTGATCTGTAGATGCAAGCTGACTTAGGTCACCTATGCAGATGCTGATATGGCAGCACAATCCCCTGCTTCCGGATTAACGGAGCGGGGGATTGTGCTGTTTTTGTATATTAAGCCGGGTAGAATTTAACTGGAGATTGAAGACCTTCCGGGAGAGTGCCGTCCCACCGGGAGAGAATTCGGTTGATTGGATGTCCCTGGTACAGGGTAAGAATACTGCGACAAGACGCGACAAACCACGCATAACTTACAACCGAAGGAGGAAGTCAATTTATGTTTTTTCACATTAAAGAACTTCAATTTCGTGCAAAACCCGAGAAACCGGATCCCGTATATGCGAGAAAGCTTCAAGAGGTGCTGGGTGGTCAGTTTGGTGAGATGTCCGTAATGATGCAGTATCTGTTCCAAGGCTTCAACTGCCGTGCAGACCGCAAGTACCGGGATATGCTGCTTGATATCGGTACGGAGGAGATCGGGCATGTCGAAATGCTGTGTACGATGATCTCGCAGCTGCTTGATGGAGCGCCGGCGGATCAGGTGGAAGAGATGGCCAAAGATCCACTCATTGCCGCAGCACTGGGCGGGATGAACCCGCAGCATACGATTGTGTCGGGAATGGGAGCTATGCCTAGCGACAGCAACGGCTATCCTTGGAATGCTAAATATATCGTATCGAGCGGGAACCTGCTCGCTGATTTCCGGGCCAACCTGAATGCGGAGTCCCAAGGTCTGCTGCAGGTGGTGCGTCTCTATGAACAGACGACAGACCCGGGTATCCGGGACATGCTGAGCTTCATGATCTCCCGCGATATCATGCACCAGAATCAGTGGCTTGCCGCGATTGAAGAGATTGAGCAGATAGACGGGCCGATTGCGCCGGCTTCCTTCCCGCGTGAGCAGACGGTAGAGGAGGCAACACGCCAATTCCTGAACTTCTCCGAGGGGGAAGAGAGCAGCGCGGGCCGCTGGGCCAACGGGCCGCTGCCGGATGGAACGGGCAACTTCGAGTATGTGGCGACCCCGCCAGCTCAAGGCGGAGAGCCGGTACTGATGCCGCCTGCGGATCATCAGCATTCAACGCCGGGAACCGGTCCTTATATCGTGAACAAAGGACTGCTGGGCAAATAATCGGGCTTAATTATATAATAGGGAGGCTGCCTGCCGGGCGGTCTCCCTGTTTTTTGCTCATATAAGAACATATGCGGAAGTGCCGCCAAGGCAAAGAACTTTAACTCATTCCCCATATGCGGAAGTACCTTAAAGGCATAAAACTTTAGCTCATTCCACATATGCGGAAGTGCCTTAAAGACATAAAACTTTAACTCATTCCACATAGGAAATGAAAAAATGTGTTAAACTGGTTATAAAGTGAAAGTGGTAAGTCACCCGTACGGTGCATGTGGAGCGGCGTGTGGTTAGATTGCGGTAAGATCAACATAACGGAGTGATTATTTGAGCAAAGCTAAAGGCAAGGGCGGAACAGGCAGAGGCACAGGCAAGAAAGGGTGGAACCGGTGGCAGGCAAGTGCCAATAAAGCCAAGAGCGCACCCAAACCCTACAAGAGTAAAGGGACGAAGAACCGGGATAGCGAGCAGCCTCCCGTTAATTCTAGAGATGAATAACCATATATTATAGGAGTGATGCTTTCTGAGAAGACAAAAACCAATGTCATTTGATGATCTGCTGGTAGAATTACAAGGACAAAAAACAGCACAGGAAGACCCGAACAACGTATCCCTGGACAAATTGTTCAATAAATCGTTCATGAGCAAGTATTCCGGGCATGACAGCTTTGCAGCGTTCTTGGAGAAGGGGAACTTCCAGGTTCACACTCAAGAGGACGTCAATAACATACCGGATGAATTGTTCGACCGCCATGTGGCGCGGGAGACGAGCTTCCCGGATTGGAAATCCATGCTGGAGACAGCGAACAAGGAATACGCGGGTTCTTAGAACAGATTGTAGCTGAAGCACTAAGCTTGAGTTATTTCATATCAACAGGTCAGCCAGGAGCTTCTGGCTGACCTGTTTTTGCGTTTCGACCACGAATTTGGCGCTTCTGCTTCACCGGATACGGCTATCATAGAAGGAGGGAGTGTCGATTTTTGGCGTATATTAGCAGAAAACTGTACCCGAATAGATGTCAGAAAGTGTATAATGCTAGAGCAGCTTAACAAGCTTAATGAGAGGGATTGATAGATTAACATGCGCCGGCAAATGAAAAAATTGAAAGTTCTCCTTATTCTTACCCTGGTAGTCTCAGCGTTCTCCAATAATACGCCGCGGGCAGCGGCTGATGCCGAAGCACCGGTATTGTGGAGGTCCGTTGTTCATGTGGGGGATACGGTGAAATACGGCAATAAAACCTGGGTTGTTCTTGACCCGAATACCGGATACTTAATTGCTTCGGATCTTGATGGAGCGAGACCCTTTGATACCAACAATAATCAGCTGTTCAATCCCGGCGATGGAAGCAATATTGCTTCATGGCTCAACGGGTCGTACTATAATAACCTCTCCGACCGTCTCTGGATTCAGGACTTCAGCTGGAAGATAGGTAATGAGTTGGATGAATCAGGCATGAGTGTGAATGCGAAGGTTGGACTTCTGAGTTACTATGAATCCAGATTATACCGGCCTTATCTCGGTACCCCGGCTGAACGGTACTGGTTAATTACACCTCAACAGAGGAGCCCCTTCTACGTATGGTTTCTGAATACGACTGGTTCCACATCCGCGATTACGGCCAACAACTCCAGAGCTGTCCGGCCAGCAATTCACTTGAAATCGGCTCTCTCTATATCATCAGGTACAGGGCAATCCTCGGATCCCTATGTCATCATGAATCATACTCCGGTAATCGAATTGTCTGGTGCGGCAGGCGGCCCGACTCTATCTACGAAGAGCGGCAGCGAATCGTTCTCTATCTCGGGTAAAGTATCGGACGCCGACGGAGGGGATGTGACGGTCAGTGCCACCCTGGGCGAGGTTACCAAGACAGCTACGGTTGCGGCTGCGCCGATCTCGATACCGGCAGCGGACAACTTTACATTGACCTGGAATACATCAGTGGATGCTCTGGGAAATGGCGTGAGCGACAGTGTTGTATTCAAGGCCGATGATGGTAACGGGGCTGTAGGTTCATCTTCGTATAATGGGACTATTACTATCGATACGATTGCTCCCAATAAGCCAACATTCCAGTTCACCTCTCCTGCCGGATATGCTTCAGGAGGAGCTTCTAAGGAGGATGTTGCTTATACCATCCTGAGCGGCACAGACATGGGAACGGGCGTCTTGAAATCCCAATACCGGACACGTATCAATGGCGGGACATGGGGGGAATGGACCGATTACAGCGTCCCTCTTGAAGTCTCACAAGCGGGGAGAACAGATATGGAGGCTGTGACCCTGGATGTGGCAGGCAACCTCTCCCAGACTGCACAAGCTCAGATTCTGATTGATAAGACGGCGCCAACCGAGCCAACCGTGAATTTTGTTGCGCCTCCGGGTTATATCTCGGGGACAGACTCCTATCAGGATATAATGTTCACCGTAAGTGATGGTACGGATTCGGAAGCAGGCGTACTGAAATCCCAGTACCGGACAAGTGAAGACAACGGCTTAACCTGGAGCAGCTGGACAGATTATGAGAGCGCAGTATCCCTCTCTAAAGCCGGAAGAACAGACATTGAAGCCAGGACCCTTGATAAGGCAGGCAATGAGTCGGATTCTGTATCCGCCCATGTTCAGATTATCAAGGCTGCTCCAACAGCCTCCAATGCAGCCGTGACTGGAACGCCAACAGAAGGACAGACCTTAACCGGGAGCTACAGCTATGCGGATATGAACGGGGATGCGGAGAATGGAACCACCTATCAGTGGTACCGCTCCGATGATGCGGCTCTAACCACGAATCGTACGCCGATTCCGGGCGCTGTAACGAACACCTATACCCTGCAGGCAGCGGATGTGGGCAAATATATCTCGTTCGAAGTGACTCCGCGCAGTGCGCGGGAGCCGGTAACAGGAGTCCCAGCAGAAAGTCATCCTGTCAAGATTGCCGCGGCGCCAGCAGCACCAGTGGCAGCAAGTGTCACGGTCTCGGGCCTGGCTGCTGTGGGACAGACCTTAACTGGTGATTTCTCCTATTCCGATGTGAACGGGGATGTGGAGAGCGGCAGCACATACCAATGGTATCGCTCCGATGACTCTGCCAGAACGGTGAACCACACGCCAATCGCAGGGGCTGTAACGAAGACCTACGTCCTGCAGGCAGCGGATGTGGACAAGTATATTTCATTCGAAGTGACTCCGAAGACGGAGGCGGAGCCAGCGACAGGAACCGCGGCTGAGAGCGCCGCAACCGGAAGAGTTGTCCTGGCTCCAACTGAACCGGCGGCAGCAGGTGTCACGGTCTCGGGCCTAGCTGCTGAGGGACAGACTTTGACAGGAGAGTACTCCTATTCGGACTTGAATGGAGATGCGGAGAGCGGCAGCACATACCAATGGTACCGCTCGGATGATCCGGCCCGTCTGATTAACCGTACCGCAATTCCACATGCAACAAGCAAGGAATATCTTTTGCAGGCTGAGGATATTGGTAAATATATTTCTTTCGAGGTGGTCCCTCGGAATAAGACTGCGCCTACTACAGGATTCGCGGTAGAAAGTGCTGCTACAGACCGGGTGATCGCTGGCCCGAAGGCTCCTACTGCAACTCCGGTTACGATAACGGGAGACCCGGTTGTAGGAGAGAGCCTGAGCGGCAGCTACACTTATGGGGACGTGAACGGAGATGTAGAGAACGGGACCACATATCAGTGGTACCGTTCGGATAATGCGGCATTAACTGTGAACCATAAGGCCATTGAACAGGCCACAAGCAGCACATATATTTTGCAGGCAGATGACGAAGGCAAGTACATCTCGTTCGAGGTGACACCGAAGAATGGGGCAGTTCCAACAACAGGCATAGCGGCCGAGAGTGCTGCAACAGACAAGGTTATACCTGCCGCGGCAGCGCCAACTGTATCGGGCGTAACTGTCACTGGCACGGCGGTTGCCGGGCAGACCCTAACCGGCAGCTACTCTTATCAGGATGTGAATAGTGATGAAGAGAACGGGACCACGTATCAGTGGTATCGTTCGGATGACTCCGCCATGACCATGAACCATACGCCGATCGCTGGGGCCGTGAATCGGACATATACCCTGCAAGCTGACGATGTAGGCAAGTACATCTCGTTTGAGGTGACTCCGCGTAATGCTGAGCTGCCAACGACCGGTACAGCATTAGAGAGTGCAGTTCTATTGATTAAGGCAGCTCCGGTGGTTCAGCCTGATCCGGATCCGGCAACTCCGGGTACATCCGGACCTGGACCCGTAGGACCTGACAAGGAGTTCGTAAATATCGATGTGGAGGCTGCGGACGGAAGTAACGGGAATGTCATCTCCACACTTGTGATCGAACGGATCCTGAAATCTGATGGTTCCAAGAAGGATGTTATTCAGCTTACATCGGACCAGATAGCCAAGGTTATAGACGTTGCAAAAGCTGGATTGCCAGCGCTAACCCTGTTAGTTCCAGATCTTAAGGATGAGGTGTCTGAGACAACGGTAACCCTGCCCTCGGCAGTTGTTAAGCTATTGGATGGGGCCAAGGTTGGGTTAAGGCTTGTAACGAGGAACGCCCAAATGCAGATACCTGCGGCATCCCTGCAGAATATTTTGGGTGGTCTTGAGATCAGCCTGATCCCGGCCAAGACAGATGCGGCGAAGCAGATTATTCAAGACCGTATACGTAAAGATTCTTTGGTTACCAAGCATACAGGCAGCAGAGAGGTGAAGGTTCTAGCCCGGCCGATGTCCATCGACACGAACCTTCAGGGACGCGAGGTTACGTTAATTCTTCCTTTGCCTTCGCTTATTAAGTTGAGCGAGAGTGAACTGAAGGATTTGGCGGTATATATTGAACACAGTGATGGGTCCAAGCAGTTGATAAGGGGTACAGTTGTACCGTACAGCAGCAAAGGGGACCTGGGTCTGAAATTTACGGTTGATAAATTTAGCACGTTTACGATCATCAGTGCGGAGGGTCTGGCAGGAGCCAACCTGCAGGCAGCATACATGAAGGGTTATTCTGATGGCACCTTCAAGCCGGACGCCAGAATTACACGCGCGGAGATCGCATCGATCTTGGCAAGAGTCATATCCAATCCCGATCAGACTGGAAGCATGGCATATAGTGACGTGAAGTCTGCTCATTGGGCTAAGGATGCGATTGCAAAAGTAACCAGCATGGGACTCATGCAAGGTTATACAAATAGTACGTTTGGCCCGGATCGATCCATAACCCGTGCTGAAATGGCGAAGATTGTATCTTTGCTCATCCGTAGTGAGGATAAGACCAGTCCAGGATTCAAGGATACCACCGGACATTGGGCGGAATCAGCTATTCTGAAAGTACAGGCAGCCGGCATAATTAGAGGTTACAGTGATCAGTCATTCCGGCCTGAACAATCCCTAACCCGTGCGGAAGCGGTGGTTATCATGAACAAGGTGCTTCAACTCGCTCCTGTTAGCGGGGAAGTGCATTCGGAATGGTCAGACGTGCCGGATAGTCACTGGGCGCTGCGCGATATCACGGTAGCAGCCGCCAGGTAAGCCGGACACGGACAGATCAGCACGGTAGATTGGCACAGAAAACATAGATGTAACTAGCTATAAGCAGACAGCCTGGATGTCGAATTCGGGCTGTCATTTTTTTCACCAGTGAAGGAGAACACGCAGAAGGTTATCTAGGACTTAATAACCTGGTTAGATGCTAAGAGAATGCTTCATATTCGGGCAAAAATGTACGAATAATGCAAACGTTGGCGTAAAATGTAGATGGGCACAATTAGGTAATAAGTCTCCCTCAAATCAACTGAAAAGTGCATTGACAACTGTCTAAGTAGAAAGTTAGTATAGTAATCAGAAACATGGTAAACGTTTTCACTACTCCTTATTGTGCAAACAAGTTGCACAACCTGAGAAGAGTGCGGCGTTTACATTTCTTATTTTTCTTATGCAACCGTTTGCACGAAGGATCGAATTATCTAATCCACATCCAGGAGGTGAAAGGGTTACTTCGATTGGATAAGCCGGAAGGAAATAGCAGGAGAGAACACAAGTTTAAGTTTTTTGGAACCGCTTACTTCAAAGAAGAATCGTTAGGGAGGTTTGAAGGAATGAATTTGGCTTTACGTGGAAAAAAGGTATTTGCTATCAGCCTGATTATCGCGATGGTATGTTCATGCTTTGGTATGAATCCGGCAGTTCTAAATGCTGCCGCCAAACAGGTAACTCTGGTAGGAGATCTGCAGTCTGAGTTAACTCCTGCGGATGCAGCACCGGGCAAGGACTGGGATCCGGCATCCACAGCAACCCAGATGGTGGATCAGGGCGATGGCTTGTATGTATTTACAGGCACACTGCCAGCGGGAACTTATCAGTATAAGATTGCCCTTAACGGAACTTGGGATGAGAGCTATGGGTTCGATAAATATACGAATCCGCAAGGAACCGATCAGGACGGCAACATCAAGATTACGCTGCCTGATGCAGCTAAGGTTACATTCTATTACAACGACATCACCAAGAAAATCGCAGACTCCACCTACTACACTCCTATAGCGGGTGATCAGCTTCCCCGTGTCGTGGGAACCGTGCAGACAGCACTAGGTGATGTCAAGGATTCTTCTCCTGCTGATGCGAAGACTCTGTTAACTGACCCTGACTTTGACAATATCTACTCCAAGGTCGTGGAAATTCCGAAAGGGAACTATAACTATCAGGTGTATGTGCCTGGGGCAGCCGAAGCAGACTCTCATGCTTACCCTGACACCGCAGAGAACTTAAGTCTCGAATCCAGCGCAGCGGTTACCTTCACGTACAATGCCAAGGATCATGCTGTTAAGGCCACGGCTGCGGCTTCTGAAGATCCAGGTACGCCAGACGGACAGGTAGGTTCGGTGCCGGCGGGAAATATTCGGATTCACTATGCACGCAAAGATAACGACTATACCGGTCAAAGTCTATGGATTTTTGACGATGTGAAAACGCCCTCCAGCGGCGACTTTCCTGCAGGAGCGACTCCATTCCCTGAAGGACAGACAGACTCCTATGGAGCTTATATTGATATCCCTGTAAAGGATGGAGCTAAGAAAGTCTCATTTGTTGTTGTGAATCGCTCCACTAACATCAAGGATGGAGGTAACAAGACTTTCACGATCCTCTCTCCTGAGTTCAATGAAGCTTGGATCAAGCAAGGCGATGACAACGTCTACTTGTCTCCGACCGGAAAGGTGCCAAATGTATTTATGTCTGCGGGATTAGCAGGCACAACCAAGCTAGCTCTGACTTTCTCGATAACAGACGGGCTGAAGGTAGATGAACTGAAGACAGGAGTCAAGGTGAAAGACAAGGACGACAATGAGCTTGCGGTGAAGAATGTAGTCATTGCTAGCAAGCATATAGTTGAGGTGGAGACAGATGCCTATAACTTGGATCAAGCTCCGCTGACTGTTCAATACCTGGATAAGACATTAACCACTACAAGTGACTGGAGATACCTCGATGCGGAGTACAATTACACCGGCGATGATCTCGGGGCCACTTACCATGCTGACAAGAAGACGGCTACGTTGAAGTTGTGGGCTCCGAAAGCCAGCACGGTCACCGTGGATGTCTATGACAAAAGTGATGCTGACGTTCTGGTCAAGAACCTGGAATTGACGAAAGGCGAGCAGGGAGTCTGGTCGATTGAGCTGACACCTGAGAGTCTTGGTGGAACGGTAACCGATGTTCGTGGATACTTCTACCAATATCAGGTTACTAACAAAGACGTAACCAGCAAGGTGCTCGATCCTTATGCGAAATCCATGGCTGTATTCACCGTGGATACCAAGGGCGATGCGGGTGCTGGTGGGGATACCGTAGGTAAGGCCGCTATTGTGGACCTCAGCCAGACGAATCCCGAATCCTTCGACTACGCTAATATCGAAGGTTACAAGAAGCGCGAAGATGCGGTTGTCTACGAAGTGCACATTCGCGATTTCACCTCAGACCCTACGATTGTAGACAGTCTTTCGGGTGAGAAGTGGGGCTCTTATAATGCGTTTGAGAAGAAGCTTGATTACCTCAAGTCGCTCGGTGTAACCCATATTCAGCTACTTCCTGTAATGGCTTGGTATTACGGGGACGAGACGAAGATGAATGAAAGGGACCTCAATTACTCCAACAAGGGCAGTGAATATAACTGGGGGTATGATCCTCATAACTATTTCTCCCCGGATGGAGCATACTCTGTGGATCCTAAAGATCCTGAACTGAGAATCAAGGAACTGAAAGGCTTGATTGATGCGGTACACAACGCTGGCATGGGTGTTGTTCTGGACGTGGTGTATACGCATATGGCTCAGAAAGAAGCCTTGAACGACATCGTGCCTAATTACTATCATTACATTGATCCAACAGGGAAGTTCATTGGCGGGTTCTCCAACAACCTGGCCACCAACCACAAGATGGCTGAGAAGCTGATGGTGGATTCCGTCAAGTACTGGTTCAAGGAGTACAAAATCGACGGAATGCGCTGGGATATGATGGGTGATGGAACCGCAGAGGCCGTGCAGAACGCTCTTGACGCTGCCAAAGAGATTAATCCTAACGCGCTCTTCATCGGTGAAGGATGGAGAACGTTTGGCGGTCACGATGCGGAGCCGGATCTTAAGGGCAAAGCGGCAGACCAAGATTGGATGGATAAGACGGATGATCTAGGCGTATTCTCGGACGAATTCCGGAATGAGCTGAAATCCGGTTATGGTTCGGAAGGTCAGCCAAGATTCATTACGGGTGGTGCGCGGTCGATCAGCTCCATTCTTAACAATATCAAAGGGCAGCCTTCCAACGTTAAATTCGATGATCCGGGCGACATCGTTCCTTATATCGAAGCCCATGATAACTTGACCCTGCACGATGTCATCGCGCAGTCAATCAAGAAGGACCCTTCCATACCGGAGAACGATCTTGAGATCCATAAGCGGATCCGGCTTGGAAATATGCTGGTATTCACTTCCCAAGGTACCGCCTTCCTACATGCGGGTCAGGAGTATGGCCGGACCAAGCAGTGGAAGGGATCGGTAGACCCTGCGGATAAGGATAGAGCTACACTTCTAAAAGATGAAGAAGGTAATTCTTTCGGCTATTTCATCCATGACTCCTATGACTCTTCGGATGCGGTTAATATGTTCGACTGGACGAAAGCGACCGATAAAGCGAAATTCCCGGTTGAGACGACAACCCGGAAATACACTTCAGGCCTGATTGAACTTAGAAAATCAACGAACGCCTTCAGACTGGGCGACCAATCTCTGGTCAATTCGAATGTGACACTGGTTCCTTCAATAGACAGCAAGTCTTCTGATCTTATTATCGGTTATAAGAATAAATCCACAGATGGCACAGGCAACTACTATGTGTTCATGAATGGAGACAGCACATCAAGAACCATTACGCTGAACGAGGATCTGACCAGCGGCAGCGTGCTTGTGGATGACGATCAAGCTGGAGTCACTGCGATCCAGAAGGATGATCAGTCGGGATTCACCCTTAAAGCCGATTCCATTACACTTGAGCCGCTTACAGCGGTAATTATCAAGCAGGAAGCAGCTGCGGCAAAGCTCACTTCTCTTGTACCTGACAGCCGATATTATTCACTGCAAGTTAACGGCACGCATCAGACAACGGTTGTGGCGAAATACGATGATGGCAGCAAAGCTTCGGTAACGGGAACAGCAACTTATGTATCCAGCAATCCAGAAGTTGCTACTGTTAACGATAAAGGCTTGGTTAAAGCCATCGGCCTAGGTACAGCAACAATTACGATCTCCTATGGTGGGAAATCGAAGACTGTTACTGTGTCCGTTAATCCAAAACGGTTTGTAGAGCTTACCTATACTCGTAAAGACGGAGACTACAGAGAGTGGAATCTCTGGGTATGGAATACGGGTGTTAAGAACGACCAGATCAATTTCTCTACAATCAAGGACGGTAAGGCCAGTGTTCTGATTGAAGTGGCGTCTAATGCAACGAACGTTGGATTTGTGCTTCGCAAAGGAACAGATTGGGCCACAGCGAAGCAGGACTTCCCGGATGACCGCTATATCCAGCTTACGCCTGGTGAAATGTTCACCAAAGTGAATGTTATAAGCAAAGTTGAAAAACTCGATATCAAGCCAGCCAATACAGGACCTGTGATGAAAGACGGCAATATCACTTTCATTTACCGGGATGATGAGCTGTTCGAGAAAGGCGCTATGAAGAACATCTCAGATGTTAAAGTGAAAGTGAATGGCAATGAGTATCCGATGGAATATGAAGAAGGCAAGGAATGGTTCAGCTACAAGCTGACTGAAGTGAGAGATGGAGATAACAACTATTCCTTCCTCGTGACTAAGGACGGTAATACAACTGAGATTACTGACCCTAAGAATACCGTGAATAACAAATCTGTGCTCGTCTATCACAAGCCTACCGTCAAGATATCCGCTGCGGTGAAGCCTGGAGCAGTAACAGCGAACCAGAATGCGGTTCTAACGGTGCAAGCTAAGGCAGATCTCGAAGGCGTAAGCTACCGTGAAGGTACGCTGGATCTGTCCGCGCTCGGCGGACCAGCCGAAGTGAAATTCGATACGGCGCTGATGAAGCAGACGATCTCGGTGAAGGATAACGTGCCGGCTGGAATCAAGACGATTCCGATTACGATTGTGGACCAGTACGGCAACGCTCATCACCATAGCACGACAGTCGAGGTGAAGGCCAGAACTTACACCGGCGGCAAGCTGGACTTTGACTGGGATGAGGCGCGCATCTACTTCGCGCTGACAGACCGCTTCAAAGACGGAGATGCAACGAACAATTTCAACGTGGACAAATCTCACCCTGAGGCTTACCACGGTGGAGATTTCAGGGGCATGATCGATAATCTGGATTACATCAAGGAGCTTGGTATCAATACTCTGTGGATCACCCCAATTGTCGATAATATCGATTTCAACAAAGGGGCCGACTTTGATGCTAAGCAGTATGGTTACCATGGATATTGGGCCAAAGACTTCACTCAGCTCGATGAGCATCTTGGTGATATGGCCACATTCAAAGAGCTGATTAATAAGGCGCATGACAGAGGCATCAAGGTGATGGTTGACGTTGTGCTTAACCATACGGGGTATGGTCTAAAGCCAGACGATGATGATTATCCAACCATTACGGCCGAGGATAAGGCTCGGTTCAACGGAATGCTCCGTACGGATAATGCACCATCAGATGTTGATCAAGTCAAAGGCGAGCTGGCTTTCCTGCCGGACCTCATCACCGAAGATCCTGCAGTGCGGAAGCAGGTCATCGACTGGCAGACGGGCTGGCTGAACAACGCGCGGACGGAGCGCGGAGATACAGTTGACTATTTCCGTGTAGATACAGTGAAGCACGTGGAAGGCACAACCTGGAAAGCGTTCAAGAATGCGTTGACTTCGATCGATCCGAACTTCAAGCTGGTTGGTGAATACTTCGGAGGTACGATTGAGAATAACGGAGATATGCTCCAGACAGGACAGATGGACGGATTGCTTGATTTCGGATTCAAGGATGCAGCCAAGAACTTTACAGATGGCAAGATTAATGATACCGATGCGTATTTGCAGGACCGCGAGTCCAAGCTCGATAACACCAAGACTATGGCTCAGTTCCTGAGCAGCCATGATGAGAATGGCTTCCTGACCGAGTACGTAGACGGGGACAAAGGCAAGCTGAAGATTGCGGCTGCGCTCCAGATTACAGCCAAAGGACAGCCGGTCATCTACTATGGTGAAGAACTTGGGAACTCCGGTAAGAAGGAAGGCGACATGTCCAAAGGCCAGTTCAGCGAGAACCGCAGCGACATGCCTTGGGATAAGCTGACAACAGAGAAGGCGCTTCACGATCATTATCAGAAGCTGCTGAACATTCGTGCGAAGTACTCCAAGGTGTTCTCCAAAGGGACGCGCACGAAGCTTGCAGGAACCGATGATCTCGGATATCTGGCATTCAGCAAGCATTACGGCAGTGAAGACGTTGTAACGGTAATCAACACGAAGACCACGCAGGTATCAGCAACTTTCGCAGTACCATTTGCGGCTAATGCTTTGGTCAAAGATGAGTACAGCGGCAAGACGTATACCGTCTCCGCGGATCGCAAAGTTACAGTTAATGTTCCTGGCAAGGATGACGGCGGCACGGTGATTCTGGCAACAGCTCAGGTGTCAACACCGGGTAACCCAACCGGCCCGACTACTCCGTCTGTACCATCAGACTCTCAGGTCGTTAACGAGTCCAGTCTGAAGAACGGCAAAGATGGCAAGGTCGAAGTGGAAATTGCACAAGGCAAGAAGTCTGTACTTCTGCCAATCCAAGCGGCCAAGGCTCTTGGAACGAACGATCTGACTATCAAATCGGGCAGCTTGAACGTAACCCTTCCAAGTGAAGTATTGAGCACGATTCAAGGCATGGTGTCTGGAGCGGAAGCCGATGGGGCTCAAATTGCTTTTGAGGCGAATCCATTGAATACCAGCTCGGCCAATACTACGGTGGATGGATTACAGAAGAAAGGGGCTAAGGTATCACTTGCCTCCGACGTCTATGAATTCAAACTGAACATTATCAAGAAAGACGGAACTAACATGCCGGTAACCACATTCAAGGAGCCAATTACAGTAGCTATCAAGGTCAAAGGCAACCCGAACAAGGATCTGTTGGGTGTGCACTACTTGGCGGATAACGGTATTCATGAATATGTGGGCGGTGTTTTGAACGGAGATGTTCTGACCGCACAGGTTAAGCATTTCAGCAAATACGCGGCGCTTGAGATCGATAAATCCTTCGCCGATGTTCCGGCATCCCACTGGGCATCCGCTGCGGTTAAATCGTTGACCGCAAAGCAGGTTGTAACGGGAGTTACAGATACAAAGTATCAGCCTAACAGCAATGTCAGCCGGGCTGAATTCACAGCGCTGTTGACGCGGGCTCTGGGTCTTCAGACAGAAGAGCATGCGGCCTTCGCCGATGTGAAGCCAGGAGCCTGGTATGCAGCTTATGTGAATGCAGCGGTTAAGGCAGGTATTGTTAACGGCCGCAGTAAAGATACATTTGCGCCAAATGCGACGATCAGCCGTGAAGAAATGGCCGTTATGCTCATTCGCGCACTGGAAGTGAAGCAAGGCAAGAAGGTGGATGCCGCTGCAAGCGCGCAAGCCTTCACTGACGCGTCCAAGATCAGTTCATGGGCGGCTTCCTATGTGGATACCGCTGCGAACCTTGAATTGGTACAGGGCAAGGGAAGCAACCAGTTTGACCCGCAGGGCTTCATGACCCGTGCTGAAAGTGCACAGGTGATTTATAAGCTGCTTGCGAAATAAAATATTCAAGGAACCGGCACTCTTCTCAGGAAGGGTGCCGGTTTTTTTGAATTACGACACTTACGCTGGATTTGGAATATGCTTCGATCTGAACGGTCACATTTATTCACATTAAAGCGTTCCAGCAGTGCGCTTTACGGCTAAATAACACAGCGGGTACACTAAGGGATGGTACAGGCTTATTATGGGCTTATTACCTTGCTGAAGTTAACTTACACACATTGCTGTAAAGGAGTTCTTACCTTGTTGTCTTCCATCTTTGCCCCAAAATCGGTGTCAGCGAAGTACCGGTTAGTTATTCTGCTGCTTGTTGTGATCGTCTCAGGCGCAAGTCAGGGCCTGCTGCTGCCCTTGCTCTCCATCCTGCTGGAGCGGCACGGTGTATCCTCCGATTTGAACGGGATGAACGCCGCGGCGTTATATATCGGAATATTTTGCACGATGTTCTTTGTTGAGAAGCCGGTTATGAGATTTGGTTACAGAAGTGTGATTGTGGTGGGTCTGATTCTGGTAACCGGCTGCTCGCTGCTGTTCCCGGTCAACTCCTCCTTGTATTTCTGGTTCGTCCTGCGTCTCTTGGTCGGTGTGGGGGACAGCTCGCTTCACTTCGCAACCCAGCAGTGGATTCTGAGCAGCAGTCCTGCGGACAAGCGCGGACGATTCTTCTCGCTCTATGGCATGGCTTACGGCATCGGCTTCAGTATCGGGCCGCTCGGCATTAACCTGCTGCCCTTCGGTGAGGCTGTGCCTTTCCTGGTCTCGGGTGCCCTGTATGCGGTAATCCTGCTTCTGATGCTGAGGATTCCGGGTGAGATGCCAGAGCAGGCGGAGGCTGGTGCAGCGGCACAGAACCGGTTCGTCCGCTCCTATCGGCTCGCCTGGTTCGCGCTGATTCCGCCTCTGCTCTATGGCGTCATGGAAGCCTCCATGAACAGCAGCTTCCCGCTGTACGGGCTCCGCATCGACCTTGGGAAGCAGTGGATCTCCCTGCTGCTGCTGACATTCGGACTCGGCAGCATTATCCTGCAGCTTCCGCTCGGGGTATGGAGCGACCGGATTGGGCGTAAGCCGGTGCTAATGACCTGTGCATTTGTTGGAGCCGGGTTGTTCCTCCTGATCCCCGCCGCTGGCGGCCACACGCCGCTTCTGTTCGTGCTGTTCGCTCTGGCGGGCGGGATTGTGGGTTCTTTTTACTCACTCGGAATGTCTTATGCGGCCGATATCGTACCCAAAGCGATTCTGCCGGCAGCAGGGGTCATCGCTTCGGTGCACTACAGCCTGGGAAGCGTGCTTGGTCCTGTGCTCGGGGGTTATGGGATGAGATACATCTCGGTGAACAGTGTATTTATCTTCCTCGGAGCCGTATTCCTGATCTTCGCCGTTCTCGGAATCTGGTTCAAGCGGGAACCCAAGATTGACGTAGGGACCTAGCCGGATTCCTTCGGTATATATCAAAAACGGGGACTATCCGTGAGTCATCTCAGGATGACGACAGGATAGTCCCCTCTTTTTCTAATCAAACGAACGGCTCAGATGGCTGGAATATGCCTTAATTTGTCTGGATTAACGACCAGATAAATGCTGGCAATTTGCCCCTCCTGGACTTGGAACGTAACCACATTCAGCGGCTGGCCATGCGTGTAGGTTACAATGCCAATATCCCCGTTCACGCTGGTGACGGAATAGCTGAAGCCTTCGGGGGCTTTGGCCAGCAGACTGGAGAAGAACATCGCAATCCGCTCCACGCCGTGTATCGGACGAACAGCTGCATTGACCTTGCCGCCTCCATCCGAGTACAGAACGGCATCGCTCTTGATGATGTTAAGCAATGCGTTAACATCTCCAGAGAGCAGGGCCTGAACGAATTGCTCCACAGCGCCCGACGCCTGCTCTAACAAGGCAGGCTTAACTGGAGCTGCTGTCTTCTCCTGGTCGGTATCCGCCATGGGAATACGGGTAAGGGCACTCTTGGCCCTGCGAAATATTTGACGGCAGTTCGCGCTGCTCTTCCCGACAATTTCGGCGATTTCGTTGTATTCATATTGCAGCACTTCCCTGAGCAGAAATACGGCTCTCTCTGTCCAGGACAACTGCTGCAGCAGGAGAAGGTAGGCAGTCGAGATCGACTCCTTGTGGGTATAGAGCTCATCGGGTCCTTTTGGCGTCTCATCGTTCATTACGAGAGGTTCGGGCAGCCAGGGACCCACGTAGACCTCACGCTGTTTGCTGGCAGAGCGCAGATGGTCGATACAGCGGTGGGTGACTATTTTGCATAGATACGCTTTCGGATTAAGAATGTGATCGGGCTTCGTCTCATTGACGTACAGAAATGCTTCCTGAACGATATCCTCCGCTTCCGTCACACTCCCGAGCATCCGGTAGGCAAGAGAGAACAGCAGCGGCTTGTAAGAGCCGTATTGTTCCGCAGTTCCGGTCAATTCCATAGAGCTCACCTCCTGGCTGAAACTTCTATTAAGTTTCGCTTTGATCTTTGACTAATGTACTGGGCGGCACGCAGTGCGCTTGCGGCGGACGCATCTGCAAGCATCTCGCCCTGGCTTACCCAATCACCTGCGACGTACAGACCTTCAATACCTCGGACAGAAGGTCCTGCCAGGCTGTCAGGCTGGCCCACATGCAGATAGTTATGGGTAACTGTCATTCTCGGCAGGTACCTCTGGGTAACCACTTCCTGTTCCCAGCCGGGTTGAATGAGACTCATGGCCGCGGTCAGCATTTCATAGTCCGCGTCTGGATCACTTTCTCCTTGCCCGAGATACTTCACCAGATGCACGACCCGTGTTCCGTCATCACTTAATTTGGCGTGGGCGGTATGGTGAGAGAAGAAGATCGGCTGATCCAGTCCGATGGCGAACTCTCTTGCCGCAACCGGGAGCCGCTTGAGACCGACATCAAGGCAAGCAGCTGCCGAGGGCCGGGTGTTCTCCTTCCAGCGCTTCAATTCGGTATGTTCCGCGCCGCGCACAAGCTTATAAATCTCCGCAGGGGAAGCGGTGCTGATTACATGATGAGCTTCCAGCGAAGCTCCTCCTTCAAGAGCAACGCTCTGAACCCTGCCTTGGTCATGAACGATCTCTATTACAGATTGGCCACTGACAAGGTGAACTCCTGCTTGCTCGGCTATGACTTTAAGCTGATCGATCACAGTCTGCCAACCATGATTTAAGTAGAGGACACCTTGCAACGAACGCTGGACCTGCGCCAAGGCTGGACCAGCGAGCTGATCATCCGGCGCGTGGGAATACGTGGAAGTCCGGCATAAAGCATAGAATATATGCCTAACCATTGGATCATGGATCTCATGCTCTGCCCATGCTCTTAAGCTGCCAGCCTTCATTTGATCCGGTTTAAGCTGCTTGAGCTTCATCATAAGCCGCATAAGATTCATTTTGTTAGGCCAGGTGAGAAGCTTGGAGGATAAGAGACTGGCCGGGCCTGCAAGAAGCGGGATGCTCTGATTGTTCCAGACCGCATGAATATGGGAAGCCGGCTTGCCTCCCTCCAGACGCACCCCAAGCTCCTTCAGGATGGAATAAGCCCGCCCGGCTTGATATAGCGCATGCCCGCCCAGATTGAGGTACGCTTGATTCTTCTTGTTAGTTATGGCACGCCCACCCCAGCGTCCCGACTTCTCGACCAACGCTACAGAATGTCCTCCCTTGGCCAAATAAATAGCGGCGATAAATCCTGCCAATCCTCCACCAATAACAACGGTATCGTACTTGTTCATCAACATTGTTAATCCCCCTCTGTTATCTTGATTACCTTTAAGGCGAAACAGAGTATCGTTTTGTGACAGATTCCATTTTTATCTTTATACTTAATAATGACAGACATAACTACCCAGGTCTTGGATTGCACTGAGAAGGAAGGGGACTATGCCATATTTTATGGATAAAAAGAAAATTCCCCTCGACCGATATATCATCTAACGAATGATTTGCGCCACCAGCTGGGAGTGAACACAAGAATGAAATTAATTAACGGTATGTTCAAGAATAAATGGGTTATGATCCTTGTCTTTCTCATTATTACGGGTTCTTTATTTGATATCTTATTGAATTCGCGGAATGAGACCGTGTATATGTCTCTGCACATTATAATTCTGCTGGTCACGTTGTATGGGTTCTTCTCCATACTTAAGGAAGTAAGTATGACCAAGGAAGAATTGACGATGAATAATCGAAGATTGAATAACATGTTCGAGACTCTGGATGCAGCCATCTGGTATCACGATATGAAGACGGATACAGTGCATGTCACGCCGGGAATCGAGAAGCTGTATGGTTATCCCCGCAGTTCCTTTTATGAGGATAAGACCTTTTGGATGCAGGTTATTGTTCCTGAAGACATGGACGTGATTAGAGACCGGTTATCCAGGACAGCGAAGGGGGAGACGGTTACCAGCAAGTACAGGATCGTCCGCCCAGATGGAGAAGTACGCTGGCTTCAGGACCGGGGAATTCCGAAGATGGATGAGAAGGGCAGCCTCGTGGACTTTACAAGTGTCATTCTCGACATCACCGATCTTATGGAAAGTGAACACCGGTACCAGAGTCTGGTGGAAATGTCGCCGGATCTTATCGCCGTAATTACCCGCGGGCGGATTGATTACATCAATAAGGCGGGCTCTGCGCTTATCGGAGAATCCTCACCCGCGGAGCTGATCGGCCAGCCGATCGAGCGGTTCTTCCCGGACAGGGTCCTGGACGAGATCAATATGAAGGAAGAGGGCGAAGGCAGCGGCCCCAAGAGGAAGACGGTTGAATTCAAAGTGAACCGTGTAGACGGGAAGAGCACGCATGTCGAGCTGTCGGCAAGCCCGATTCTTTTTGAAGGAAGATCTGCGATCCAGGTTATAGGCAGTGATATTTCAATCCGCAAGGAATCGGAGAAAATGGTGGAGTTCATGGCTTATTATGATGCTCTCACCGAGCTTCCCAATCGCTATAAGCTCAGGGAGCATCTGAATCATATCTTGAATCAGGCCAAGAATGAGATGCTGGCGCTCCTCTTCCTGGATCTGGACAGATTCAAGATCATTAATGATACCAAAGGACATATGGTAGGAGACCTTCTGCTGCAGAAGGTGGCTAAGAGGCTGGAGAAGGCCGTTCAAGGAGAAGGTCTGGTCTCCAGGCAGGGCGGAGATGAGTTCATTATTCTGCTGGAGAACTGCAGCAAAGATGAGGTAACCCGGACGGCCAAGCAGCTGCTCATCGAATGCTCAAGACCTATCGAGATCAACCGGCAGGAATACTTCGTCACGGCCAGTATCGGAATCAGTATGTATCCGGCGGACGGGGCGGATGAGGAGACTCTGATCAAGCATGCCGACACTGCCATGTACCTGGCCAAGGAACGGGGGAAGAACAATTACCAGTTCTACTCCTCTGACCTTAACGGGCTGTCGACCCGCAAGATGGAGCTGGAGAATGGGCTCCGGCGGGCGATAGAGCAGGATGAGATGGTGATCTACTATCAGCCGCAGGTAGAGCTCACTACTGGAGAACTCGTCGGGATTGAAGCCCTGCTGCGCTGGAGGCATCCGCAGTATGGGATGATCTCTCCGCTTGAGTTCATTCCACTGGCTGAAGAGACAGGTCTGATCGTTCCCTTGGGGAAATGGGTAATGCGAACGGCCTGCATGCAGAATAAGGCCTGGCAGGATCAGGGACACCCTGCTATTCCTGTAGCTGTGAATATTTCGGTCCGGCAGATGGGAGAGGAGAACTTCGTGGATTCCATCACGGAAGTGCTGAATGAGACTGGCCTGGACCCTCAGTATCTGGAGCTGGAGATTACGGAAAGTATGGTGCAGAATATCGAGAAATCAACCTTGATCCTCAGATTGCTTAGACTGATCGGGGTCAGGATTTCGATCGATGACTTTGGCACAGGCTACTCCTCCCTAAGTATTCTGAAGCATCTTCCGATTGACAAGATCAAGATTGATAAATCCTTCATTGATGATATTATTCATCATTCCAATCAAGGGGCCATGGTGAAGACCATTATCGATATGGGCATCAATCTGAATTTCAAGGTCATTGCGGAAGGGATCGAGAAGAAGGAGCAGATCGACTTCCTGATTCACAATGCCTGCAATCTTGGACAAGGCTATTATTACAGCCCCCCTCTACCTGTAGAGAAGATGGAAGTCTATTTGCGCCAAGGAGCTTCGGGACCAGATGTTCACTAAGCTGGGCTTGCCGATTATGTTTTACACACATGGCCATTATGTATTGA
Source organism: Paenibacillus sp. YPG26 (assembly GCF_023704175.1). Taxonomy (NCBI): domain Bacteria; kingdom Bacillati; phylum Bacillota; class Bacilli; order Caryophanales; family Paenibacillaceae; genus Paenibacillus; species Paenibacillus sp. YPG26. The sequence continues at coordinate 841,758 of NZ_CP084530.1, forward strand.
ATTTAAATGGCAATCTTTGTATGATGTTATTATACGGATTCCTGAATTCTACCGGCATAAGATTAACTAATTTATTAATTCAAGGGCAATGGATTGTCATTTGAAGTTCGAAGGACAACAACCCCGCAGCTGCTGCGGGGTTGTTTTATTTTTGACCACAATAGGGGGATGAAACATGACCAAGTCTAATGACACCAGAGTTATATTAACCAAGGAAGACCTGATCCAGCAGTTCAAGCAATGCGGAGTGGCGCCCGGGCAGACGATCTTTGTGCACACGTCTCTGAAGAGTCTTGGGTTCGTTGTAGGTGGCGCCGAAACTTTAATCAGAGCTCTGCTCGAAATCGTTGGGGAAGAAGGAACCCTGATGATGCCTTCCCAGACATGGAAGAACCTTGACCCGTCCACAGGCGTGCACTGGGAAGAGCCCCAGGAGTGGTGGCCGATTCTGCGGGAGCACTGGCCTGCCTATGACAAGGAAGTCACTCCGGCCATCGGCATGGGGGTTGTCGCTGAAATGTTCCGGAAATGGCCGGGAGCCAAGAGAACGGATCATCCGGCCCGGTCCATTGCCGCGGTAGGGAAGTATGCGGAGTATATTACGGAGGAGCATGATCTGAGCAATATTTTTGGCGAGAACTCGCCTGTAGATAAATTGTATAAGCTGGATGGATACGTGCTGCTGATCGGGGTGGGATACGACAAGAACACCTCCTTGCATCTCGCTGAGACGAGGGCGGACTTCCCTACCAAGAAATTCACGGATGAGAGCAGTGCGATCATGATAGATGGGAAGCGGCAGTGGGTAACCTACAACACCCAGGCCGTGGATGATGTGGATTTCGTGAGAATCGGGAAGGAGTATGACGAGGCGCATCAGGTTCAGGTCCATAAGGTGGGCAATGCCGAGGTCCGGTTAATCAAGCAGAGAACGCTTGTGGACTGGGCCACGGAATGGATGGAGAAGAATCGGGCCTGACGCATGTTTTTATGGGCAGAATGAAGGCAATGCTGAAGTTGAAGTATCCAGGGACCCCCAAGTAGTTATATAATAGAGACTTACAGATCACAGTATACAAAGGAGTTAGGTCCGTGTGAATAACGAAGAACTGCATAGCGAATTGCCTGAGAATTACGATGAGCTCAAGAAGGCTGCCAACCGTACCTCTGACTGGAGAGCACGTCTGGAAGCGGTTGAGGAACTGGGCAAGCTGAATCATCAACAAGCGATCGGTGTCCTTAAAGGCATCTTGAAGAATGACCCTGTACTTAAGGTGCAGGAAGCCGCGCAGCGCCAGCTCAAAGGGCTCGGGGAGAACGTGGCAATTCCGAAGCGTGAGCCAGGGGATCTGGTTCCGGGAATTACGAAGCTGCTGCTTAGAATCAAGAAGAGTCTGCCGAAAGAGCATTCCTATGAAGAATTCAAAGAAAAGCTTAAGAAGATGAGAATTGATGTGTATGATGTCTATGAAGGCAACAAAGGCGATGAGTTTGATGCATGGCTAGAGGAGAAGTGGGCTTCCCTTCGGACAAGCAAGTACTCTTAATTGACAGGAGTGACTGAGATCCATGGAGATTGATGTTCAATATACACCTAATCCTAATTCGATCAAGATCAGTACGGGCAAGCAGTTATTTGAAGGGCCGCGGAGCACTTCCCTCAAGAGCGGGGATGCGACAGATCATCCGCTGGCCAAGGCTTTGCTAAGCATTGAGGGGATTGATAACTTGTTCGCGGTTAACGACTTTGTCACCATTACCAAGACACCGGATGCGGACTGGGATGCCATCCTTACCCATGTGGAGCAAGCTTTCAACGAAATATACGGCTAAGCGAATTCAGAAGCGAAGCGAGGGACACCTCTGGCAGCCGTGAAGACGGAACCAGGGGTGTTTTTTTGCGAGTACAGAGGAGGAACCGGATTATGGGTTTGTTCGATAAGCTGCGCGGCAGGCAAGGAGAGTCATCAGCTCCTTCAGCTGAGGAGAAGTCAGGTCCTATTGTAGGGTTTGTGCTGCTGGATAGACAGCAATATGATTTTGATGCTTTTAGCCGGAATCTGCAGGAGCAATGGGGAATTCAGACGGGAGAGCAGACGGAGCGGGAAAGTCTCGTGTTCGAGGTGGACGGCATGAAGGTCGCCTGCGGATATATGCCGGCTGTGATTCCCAATCGCGAGGTAGAGGAGAACTGCAAGTATAACTTCCTGTGGAGGGAAGCGGAGCAGGTCGTATCGACTCACCAGGCCCATATTATTGTATCGGTGCTGGGAGCTGAGGATGCGGTAGAGGGGCACAAGCTCTTCACTAAGGTCGCAAGCTCGCTGCTGCAGACGGAGCCCGCAATTGCGATCTATACAACCCCTCTCGTTATGGAAGCGGGGCAGTATGTGGATTTGGCACAATCGCTGAAGGAAGATACTCTACCTGTCGTTCTCTGGGTATTTATCGGGATGTATCAGAATGACCATGGAGTGGGCTCTTATACGGTAGGACTCCGCAGCTTCGGCAAAGACGAGGTCGAGATTGTGAATTCCAGCCAGGGAGCGGGCGATGTCTTTGAATTCGTCTCTGTAATTGTCAGCTTCATTATTGAGAACGATGTAACGCTCAGAGATGGGGAGACAATCGGGTTCTCTGCGGAGCAGAAGCTCTCTCTTACCCGGTCCCCGGGTGTAGCGGCCGAAGGGGATAGCATTAAGATCGCATTCTAGGTCAGTGTGAACCTGAGAATGCCGTTACCCGTGTTCCGTTCACCGGAATGCGGGTCTTTCTTATCTGCTTTGTACGAACTTGTCTCCTGGGTTTCAGATCGGAGCGTTAAGAACCTGTCCCGTCTCTTGGCGTTAATGATATGCTTGTGAAAGAAAGCCAGACGCAAGTATAGATTTCACAGCTTGGTGAATTCGCAAGGTAACCCGGCTTCGCAGAAGACTGACGGATATCATAGTAATTGAACGAAATGAGGTGGGAAGGTTGTCATCAGGTTATTCCCGAATTGTACCCACAGGTGTAACTTTTAAATATCCAGTCATTGATCTGGCAAATAAGCGGGTAATCGCACATGTACTGTTCAATGATATGGTGAAGATGAAAGTTACCATCGACTTGAAGAGTAATACAGTACAGAAAGAAGGAAGTATTGATGATTTTGCTTCCATGACGGGAATTAGCAGAATAATTTTAAACGAGGAACAAATTGTTGAAAGCTTGCGAAGTACGGCAGCGTTCTATATCGAGAACAATATTTCAGATCCTGCCCCTTTATGAAATTTGATCTGCTAATTTCGATATAGCTTTCAGTCCTTTTAATTAGCCTGTGGCAAGATTTTTCTTAGGTTGTAATCTCAATTCTATAGTTTAATATAACTCGCATCTAATATCAGTATTTTTTGATGGGTTAAAGGTAAGGGAGAAAAGGTTATGTTCGGTTCGATAGAGTTATATGCAGGTGTCCTTATAGCATTATTCCTTGCTGGATTCGTTATCCGCATACTGCTGAGGAGAAGAAGCATATATACCCGCAAAGGGATTATCGATCCCTTGAAGGTTAGTATTAAAGATATTGACAAGATGGAGGACGGTAAGGAGTTCGAGGAGTATTTGTACCGTCTGTTCCTTGCTCTTGGATATGAGGATACTTACAAGACGGTCAGCAGCCGTGACTTTGGCGCCGACTTGGTCTTCACCGACAGGGATGGGGAACGGAATGTGATTCAAGCCAAGCGTTATGCGGAGTCGAATCCGGTCGGGCTCAGTGCCGTTCAGGAGATCTACAGCTCTATGCGGTACTATGGAGCCAGTAAATCTATCGTTATTGCTTCCAGCCGGTATACGGAGGCCTGTGAGATTCTGGCTGGTTACAACGGGGTGAAATTGATAGACCGGTCCGGGCTTGTTGAGATCATCCAACTATTTAAGTCCAACCAGATCACGTCCGTTATGGAAATGATCGAGGACGAACCGGAGTTCATTCTGGATCTCGAAGAGAGGCCCCCGGTCGGGAGTAGGAAGGTCAGACTATCCAGCAGGGAAAGGGACGGATAGTCACGCTTGCGGAAGTAGTCTGGAAGCAGGTACAGACACAGGCACAGACACAGGCACAGACACAGGCACAGGCATTGGAAAAGGCTCCAGAAGCGTGATCTGGAGATCAAGAAGAATAGGATACGAAAGAGGGGATAAAGATGAACTTGGACACCCTGTTTGGAGCGCTCCCGCAGCTTCAGTCGGATCGTGTGCGGTTAGCCAAGGTGGAAGAGAAGCACCTGGAAGAACTATTCGGGATATACAGCAATGAGAGGGTGTTTGATTACTGCGGAATCATTCCGAAGCATAACAAGGACACGGTAAGGAAGATGATTCCGCATTTCGAGAGAGACTATTTGAAGAGGTCAGTGATCAAATGGGGTATCTTCAATCGTCAGAACCAGCAAGAAGACAGACTGATTGGCATTGCGGAAGCTTTTAATTTCAATCAGAAGGTGAACATGGTTACGATCGGTTACTTCCTGGCAGAGCCCTGCTGGGGACAAGGGCTTGCTACGGAGACCGTTGGCCTGCTGACGCGATTCCTCTTCGAGGACGCGGAAGTGAACCGGATCCAGGCGGAGGTGATGCCGGCCAACGAAGCGTCCAAGAAGGTGCTGCTGAAGAACGGTTATGTGCACGAGGGAACCCTGCGGCAGGCATCGTTGTGGGCCGGTAAAGGGATCGTTGATCTGGAGATGTACAGCCAGCTTAGGGCCGAATACGCGGGAAAATAGGGAATGGATCGGCTAACGCGGAATATAACCCGGCCAAGCCTGCAATCCCGTTTGTACACACAGACGATCTATGCTAAATTGAACTCGGACGCAGGAACGGCTCAAGAATAGACCAGACCAGAAGGAGGTTACTGCAGTGCCGCCAGTAGTGTCGGAGGATTATAAAATGCAGAAGAAGCAGGATATTCTGTCCAGTGCGCTGATCTGCTTCGCCAGGAAGGGCTACCAGCAGGCTACAATGGATGATATCGTAGAGCAGTCGGGACTCAGCAAGGGTGCTATCTATAATTATTTCAAATCCAAGGATGAGATTTATTTCGAGGCCGTCAATGAGAATACATCAAGCCTTCAACATGCTGTACAAGAGCAGCTGCAGCAGCTGCCTGCCTCCATAGATAAAGTGTCTTTCCTATTCGATACTTACCTCAGCAATACTCACCAGGATCAGGCCGAGATGGCGCTGTTTCAGGTGTACTATGAATTTCGGCTCCAGTCCTGCCGGGATGAGAAGATTGCCAGCTTTCTGAAGAAGCGAAGACAGGATCTGTTCATTAACCTGATCCGGGATATAATTACGGACGGACAGGGCCGAGGGGAGATCCGGACTGAGCTCGATGCCACAGTTCTGGCTCATACGTTCTGGGGGCTGATTGACGGGGCATCCATCTGTGTGGTGACAGACCCGGACTATCCTTATGAGGCCGCCCTGTCCCAAATGAAACAAATGTTTCTTGCTTATATCAGCTGAGAACCTAAGAGAACGTCGTTAGACCTATTTCCGGGTACCTGGAATTAGGTTTTTTTGTGCACAGAGAGGCTGGAGGTCATTTGAATTCAAGAAATAAATATGATTTAATTAAATAGACTAATCAGTCTATTTTGGCGAACAGGTATGAAAAATATATACTCATGGGAGGCTTATCGTATGGAATCTCGAACACTTGACCCCAAGATTCAACTGGCTGTAGAACAGTATAAAGCTTTGGAAGAGAAGATTGCCCATTTTGTCATGATCGGGGGCTTGCTTGAGTGGGATCAGAAGGTAACTGCTCCCAAGAAGGGCCGTAGCCTATTTGCCAAAGCCATAGGCACTTTCCGAACGGAAGAATTCAAGTTATCCATCTCAGAGGAGATGGGAGAGCTTCTACATACTTTATCCGCGGATGACGTGTATGGGCAGCTGGATGAGATTACCCAGGCACAGATTCGGGAACGCTTAGAAGAATACAGCCGCTCACGGAAGATTCCAGAGGAGATGTACCGCGAATATGTCGTTCTTACCGCCCAAGCGAACGATGCCTGGGAAGAGGCGAGGAAGACGAATCAATTCAGTGTGTTCGAGCCTTTTCTGGAGAAGATTGTAGACTATAACCGGAGATTTGCCGGGATCTATGGATATGAACAGCATCCCTATGATGCGCTGCTCCATCAGTACGAACCGGGCTTAAGCGTGGCCGTACTGGATCCGCTGTTCGCAAGGCTGAGAGAGACGACGGTTGCGCTGCTTGAGAGAATTAAGAAGTCCGGCAGTAAGCCATCTACGGAGATTTTTGAGCAGGAGTATGAGGTGGAGCAGCAGAAGAAGTTCAATCACTACTTCCTCCCTATTATTGGCTTCGATATGGAGGCTGGCCGGCTTGACGAGACGGTCCATCCGTTCGCCCAGACGATGAATACCGGTGACGTGCGGATTACGACAAGGTACCTTAAGGACAATGTACGCTCTGCGGTATTTGGTACGATTCATGAAGCGGGGCACGGTATTTATGAGCAAAATATTGATCCGCGGCTGGAAGGCACAGCCTTGTCATCGGGGGCATCCTTCGGCATTCATGAATCCCAGTCCAGGTTCCTGGAGAACATGGTCGGCCGCAGCGAGCAATTCTGGACGTTCTTCTATCCGAAGATTCAGGAGCACTTCCCGCAGCAGCTGGGCCACGTAAGCAAGCAGGACTTCTATAAGGCCGTGAATACGGTACAGCCAACCATGATTCGTGTGGAAGCGGATGAGCTGACGTATAACCTTCATATTATGATTCGGTATGAGATCGAGAAGGGGGTTATCGGCGGAGAGATCGAAGTCAAGGATCTGCCTGCGGTATGGAATCAGAAGATGCAGGAGTACCTCGGGATCACTCCGTCTACGGATTCAGAAGGTGTGCTGCAGGATGTTCACTGGTCCTTCGGCGGCTTCGGCTACTTCCCTTCCTATTCTCTGGGCAACCTGTACGCTGCACAGCTGCTGCACACCATCGTACGGGAGCTGCCGGATTTCTATTCTTATATTGAAGCAGGCAACTTCACGGCGATTCAAGCTTGGCTGAAAGAGAATGTTCACCGGCACGGTAAGCTGTATACGCCTGAGCAATTAATTCGTAAAGTTACGGGCGAGGATTTGAAGGCGGATTACCTGGTGAATTATTTAGAAGAGAAGTACAGCCGAATCTACAATCTGTAACCGGGAGCAGCATACTACATGATACACAGAGAGGAAGCAGATTATGGCGAATGAGCTTAAATCACTTAAATATTTGGATGGACAAAGAATCTTCCTGCGGAGAATTGCGGAGACCGATGTGGATTATTTACTGGAAGCTGTATCAAATCCGGTGATTCGGAAGCTTACCGGAACCACTTCGTTCTTCACGAAGAAGCAGCTGGAACAGGCCATTGAGAAATGGAGTCTGGATGACAGCCGGATGGATCTGCTTATTTGCCTTAAGTCGGACTTCAAAGTGATCGGCGACCTCGCTGTTCTGGATGTGGATCACCGGGAGCGAAAAGGCAGCTTCCGCATCGCGGTATCGGATGAGGCCTTTATGAGTCAAGGCTATGGAAGTGAAGCTCTGCACCTGATCATTCCATACATGCTCGATACGCTTAATCTGCGCAAGATCAATATCAACGTGTATGCTTTTAACGAGAGAGCCATTAAGACTTATGAGAAATTGGGCTTTGTCCGGGAAGGGATCATCAGGGAAGACCTGTACTTCGAGGGTCAGTATTACGACAATATCCTGATGGGACTCTTCAAGGAGGAGTATGTACCTGCGAAATAACCCTGTATGGGTAAAAAAATATTGAACACGTAATGCAGCCGTGTGAGATGTTCTTCATTAACAAATTAGAAGCCCAAGCCGGTAGAGGCTGGGGCTTCTTTATAATGTATTGATACCATTTGCCCAGACAATAGGGTCGGGAAATATAGTCGACAACCGCGGGAAGCAGCCTTCGTTCGTGGAGGGCCGCACGGAGCAGCACGATCTATCCAAATCATGCAATCCATACTATGATAATCAGTGAATAGATGAGAGGAGATGAACGACATGGAGCTGAGATTTACAACCGGCACATAACCATGGTGGTTGTCTCTAAGTACAGCCACCCTTAAATTAAATCTGCTTAAAGGTGGACACTCAATATGACATTCAATGAATATGAAATGATAGAAAGATTGCCTACCGTTGCCGAGCATCAACTCCTCTGGGAATCTGTAGGCTGGGGAGAAGTGGACATCCAAATGACGGAGGCTTCGATTGCAGGTTCGATCTATGGCGTAGTGGCCATTTACCAGGGCGTCACGGTCGGCATGGGCCGGATTGTTGGCGATGGGGCGATGTACTTCTACATTCAGGATGTTGCTGTTATGCCTGAACACCAGGCCTCCGGTGTGGGCGGCCGCATTCTGGACCAGCTTCTGGCTTACATCAGAACCTCCCCCAGGTCATCTGGTGGAGCTCCCTTTATCGGATTGTTCGCGTCGGAAGGCAAGGAGAGGTTCTATGAGAAGTACGGGTTCAGGGATTATTCCCCAGGCATGACCGGCATGTTCATGGTAATGGATAAATAGTTGTCGTATACATATTACAGAGAGAGGTCTATATATGCGAAAAGAATCCTTGGTACAGCCAGATCCGCAGAGCTGGCTTAGTCAATTTCAATTCTCCATCCCGATTAAGGTTCGCTACTGCGAGACGGATCTGCTTGGCCATGTGAACAATGTGAGCTATTTCATGTATTTTGAGCAAGGCCGGATTGAATACTTCGAGAATTTGGGCTTGACGGAAGAACTGTTCAGTGAAGAACGGGTATCCGTCGTTGCTGATCTGGAATGCCAGTACCTGGCACAGATCTTTTTGCGTGATCCGCTCAAGCTGCATATCAGGGTGGCTAGGCTCGGCCGTTCGTCAATGGATATCGAGTATGCCTTGGTTGCTAATGATCAGTTGAAGGCAGCTGGGCGCGGAGCTATTGTATTGATAGATACGAAGAGCGGCAAGAGTACGCCAATTCCGGATGCTGCGCGGGAAGTTATAAGTTCTTATGAGAATTTGGTTGAGTGAAAATTTACGTATTGATCATTCAGGATAAAGGTGATTATCAAACCTAGGGCCAGTAAGCGATTGAACTATGGGTCAACAGCCGCTATAGCACAAAAGGGGTATCCCGCACCAGTAAGATGGCTGCAAGATACCCCTTTTTTCATAAATGTAATCAATTCAGCAGTGCGCGTTCTTAATTAGTCCTGATCCAGCCCGGCATAGAAGAGCAGGTAATTCGCCATCTGGCTGCTCCAGTAGGCATCATCATGCTTCCCGCCCGAATTCACATGCAGCTCGTAGGATTTGGTCGGGCGCTTGGCCAGTACCTGATCCAAAGTCTTCAAGGGCCCAAGGAAGTCATCCTTATCCCCGGCATCCAGGTAGATTCGCTGCTTGTTCAGCTTCTGGGTTCCGGCAAGGAGAATGGGGTCGTTCAGCTTGCGAATGGCTTCAGTCGGGTAGATAACTTTCTCCAGCACGTCCCACATAGGGCCAACGAACAGAGCCGGGGAATGACCACCTACCTTGCCGAACAGCTCGGGATGAGAGAATCCGATACGCAGCGCTGCGAATCCACCCATGGAGGTTCCGCCCAGATAGCGGCTGCTGCGGGACTTTTTTGTCTTGAAATGGGTATCTACATAGTTGACCACATCCTGGGTGATATAATCCTCATATTTACCTTTGTAGAGAACGCCTTCATCCCCGGGCTTGCCGCTCTCGGGAACGGTGCCGGAGAGCTCTGCAGAGTTCACGCCAAAACTGTTATCTATCATTGGAGCTACGATAATCAGGGGTTCGATCTTGCCGCTGGCAATCAGCTCATCAGCCTTCTCTGTAACCTTAAGACTATTCCACCAATGGTCTTCATTTAGCTTATAAGAATGAAGCACATAGAGCACAGGATACTTGCTTTGAGCCTCATAATTCGGAGGCAGGTAGACGTTAAGACGCATTTTTTTCTGAAGCGAATTGCTGAAGAAGTTCACTTTCAGGGTTGAAGAAGTCGCGCGCTCCTTCGCTGCCGAAGCCACTGCAAGAGGCTCAACAATTAGAGCAAGGAACAGCGCCAAGATAAGTCCTTTGACCATTTTCATACCGATATCTCCCGCTTTCTTATCTGGATTAGTAAGGCTTATCCAAAGTCTAGCAGGCAACACCTTAAGTTGTGTACTGAGAATCGGCAGGGCCTTGCTGCAAATTGACAGCAATGGCGGGGGTCAGCTGTTGTTGTTAAGCATCCAGCAGTACTTACTCCTGTATTCTGCAGGTGAATATCCGGAGTATTTGCGGAAATGACGGATGAAATGAGCATCATCCCGAATTCCAATCCTCTCCATAATCTCTGTCGTCGGCAGGAGCGTATTGCGAAGCATGGAGTCTGCCATAGTCATCCGGATCTTGTTCACATAGGCGATCAGCGAGATGCCTGTGGATCTTTTAAATTGTTCCCCTAGTGTAGTCTTATTCAGATGGAAGGCTGAAGTCAGGTCTTCCAGCTTGATCTTCTCCCTATAATGAGTATGCAGATATTCCAGGATGGGCTTCACCGAGTCAGGAACATTGTAGGGAACTGCGGCTGGGGTGAATCCGGTTCTCCGATAAGATCGCCGGACGAGGAACAGCAGCTCCATCAGATAGGATCGGCTTCGGCAGGGCCAATGGTAATCCGGCTGATCGCGCAGGTTTTTACTTATCTCTAGAAGAAGCTCTGCCAAGTGCCTTGCCGATGTAGGGTCAAGAGGAATTGACCCGCAGTATCCATCTTGCCGTTCTGTGAAAGGTTCAAGCAGCCATAAGTCCTGGGCGTCCGTGCCCGTAAGCCCTTGTCCGGGTTCTTCCTGAGCATTAAGGAGATCTCCCAATCTTTCATTTAATACACCAGGTGAGAAGCACAGTATTTGATATTGTAGAGGGCGGCCTGCGATAAGGCGAACCCGCTCCTGTGGATGATAACAGTAGACGGCGGGCGAGAGGAGAGGATACACCTGTGTCCCGACTTCCACCATTCCATTCCCGTCTTCGATGAGAACCATTTGATAATTGGGTGGAAGCGTTCGAGACTCATTGGATATGTGTTCTTCCATACGGCAGACTAATCCGATTCTATAGCCGGGATGAAACGTTCTTCCTTCGGTCGATTCCTTCATAACAGCCTCCCTATTTCCTATCTTTTTCCAAATTCTCTATACGAATAATAACACATGCCAGGGCATCTTATATTCAACAAGGTTCTTAGTCTCGCTATCATGTCTGCGGGAGTACTCGGATTTAATTCGGGGTAGCTGACTAAGATTTTTTTGATAAACCTTTCCAGAAGTATTAAAATCATATTTACATAAATATATCAATATTTAAATGGAAAGTAATATGGGGTGTAATTGATGAACAAGCAAGCTGTATTTTTTGATGTGGATGACACGCTCTATGACCATTTGTCGCCTCTGCGCAGCGCATTAGTAGAGGTTCTTGGATTGCCAGAGGATTTCCCGTATGAGAGAGCGTACTATTTATTCCGCTATTATAGTGACCTATTATCTGATGAGGAAGGACTGTCCGCGGTTCCTGATCAGGCCAAAATGGAGCGTATGCGTAAGAGACGGTTCATGCTGAGCCTGGCCGAGCTTGGTGTGGAAGTGACAGAGGAGCAGGCTGGCAGGCTGCAGTCCGCCTATCTGAAGGGACAGTTCGGAATTAAGCCGTTCGAGGGTGCGGTGCCGCTTATACGCGGGTTAAGTGAGGCGGGCTATGTAGTAGGATTGATCACCAACGGCCCGAGGGAGCACCAGATGAGCAAAATTCTCGCCATGGAAATCGAGAAGCTGGTGCCGGACAGTCACATCTTCATCTCCGGGGCTCTGGGAGTCGCCAAGCCGGATCCCCGTCTGTTCACTCATGTCAATGCAATCACAGGGACCCGCGCAGAGGAATGCCATTATATTGGGGACTCTTGGCGCAATGATGTCGTAGGCAGTCTGGGCGCCGGCTGGACCTCGATCTGGTTCAATCACCGCGGGGCGAAGCCGGAGTCGGATCACACGCCCCATCATATTGTATCTACTTACGAGGAGATTGGCAGATTATATGGAATGAATAAGCTCGACAAGTAAATGAATGAGATGCCTTCCAGGCCTTGGAGGAATACACCTATGGGGATGGTCCTGACTTTTCTCAAGAAATACCGTGCTGCTTCCATTGCGGCTCTGCTCATGATGCTGATTGAGCTGTCCGTGGAGCTGATGCAGCCTTATCTGATCTCCAAAATCATTGATAACGGAATACGAGTGAAGGATCTGTCCGTGGTATGGCTGTGGGGCGGCGTGCTGCTCGGAAGCTCGGTCATTGCTTTCCTGGCCGGCATATTGAGCTCCTTCTTCGCTTCCCATGCCAGTCAGGGCTTCGCCTTCGATCTGCGTGACAAGCTGTACGATAGGGTGCAGTCCTTCACTTACTCTGTATTTAGCCGGTTCGAATCCTCGTCCTTAATCACACGGCTGACCGGGGACGTTACCCAGCTGCAGGATATGATCTTCATGAGTCTCAGATTCGCAACCCGGGTACCACTGGTCGTATTTGGCAGTATCCTGATGGCACTTATCGTGGATGTGCAGCTGGGTCTGCTGCTGGTCCTGACTGTTCCCTTTCTGATTATGTTTGTCATGTGGATGATGAGGATCGCGACTTCCAACTTCGGCAAAGTCCAAAGCAGACTGGACAAGGTGAATGAAGTCATTCAGGAGAATCTGACGGGAATCCGTCTGATCCGGGTATTCGTACGGACAGGGCACGAGATTGAACGGTTCGCGAGGTTCAGCCTGGCGCTGATGAAGGAGACCGTGGGGTCACTCAGACTTATGGAGTCCACGGTGCCTTTCGTTCTCCTGCTGGTGAACTGTGCCATCATTGCGGTCCTCTGGTTCGGCCGGATCGAGATTGCTGCCGGGGATGCTTCCGTTGGCCAAGTTGTAGCCGTCGCGAATTACTCCCTGCGGATTATCGGCGCTCTCTCGGCCCTGTCCTGGGTACTTATGAATTATTCCCGGGCTATCGCTTCAGCGAAGCGCATCCAGGAAGTGATGGATACTGAGGATCAAGCCGAAGCACTTCTTCATGGTGCTGTGAACCGGCCGGGTCAACCGGGTGAACAGGCGGCGCCTGTCCAAGGACAGGTCGAGTTCCGCAATATAGGCTTCCGTTATCCCGGCAGTGACATTGACGTCCTGGACGGGATCAGCTTCAAGGTGGAGACCGGTCAGAGGGTGGCTATATTGGGAGCAACAGGTTCAGGTAAATCTTCACTTATTCAGCTCATCCCGCGCCTTCATGAGCCGTCCGAGGGGAATATCCTTATTGATGGCGTGGATATCCGGGATATCCCCCATTCACGCCTCCGGGCCTCAATCGGTTATGTTCCACAGGAGGTTGTGCTGTTCACAGGCTCGGTTAAGGATAATATTGCCTGGGGCCGTGAAGAGGCAACCTCAAGTCAGATTGAGACAGCCGCCAGACAGGCCCAGATCCATAAGACGATTGAGCGGCTGCCTGAGGGGTATGAGACGAAGCTCGGGCAGCGGGGGGTCAACCTGTCGGGCGGACAGAAGCAGCGGCTGTCGATTGCGAGGGCCTTGGTCAGACAGCCCTCCATTCTGATTCTGGACGACAGCACCAGTGCGCTTGATGTGAGTACAGAAGCGGCACTTCTTGAAGCATTGAAGAATTTGTCCTGCACGACGTTCCTGATTACCCAGAAGATTAGCTCGACAAAGTCGGCGGATCTGATTCTGCTTCTGGATGAGGGCCGGCTTGCTGCCCTCGGCAGCCATGAGGATCTAATGCGAACCTCACTTTTATACCGGAAGATCTATCAATCTCAGTACGGGGAGGGGGCACATCATGTTCAAAGCCTTGGCTGAACCGTTCCAGCACCCCTATCCCGAGATCGAGCTGCAGAAGGGCAGGAAGCCGAAGGCGAAAGTGAGGAACGTCTCGGGGACGCTGGGAAGAATCTGGTCGTATCTTGCCCGTCGCAAGGCCAAGCTGACCCTCGTCCTGTTGATGGTGGTTCTAAGCTCAGGACTGGCCCTTCTGGGCCCTTACATGATCGGAAGAGCTGTGGATGATTATCTGGAGAGCAGTCAGGGACACTTCGGTCTATTCCTGGCAGGACTTGGCCTGGTATATACGCTCTATTCCGTCACTTCCTGGCTGCAGAACATCTGGATGATCGAGATCTCCCAGGAGACGGTATACCGGATGCGCGCGGATCTGTTCACCCATCTGCACCAGCTTCCGATCCCCTTCTTCGGCCAAAGGCAGCAGGGCGAGATCATGAGCCGGCTGACCAACGATATGGAGAACGTCAGTTCCACCTTGAACAGCTCTGCGATCCAGATCTTCTCGAGTATACTCACCCTGATCGGCACGCTTGGCGTTATGCTGTATCTCAGTCCGCTGCTGACACTGCTGACTTTCCTGGTTGTGCCGCTCATGATCCTGGGCATGCGCTGGATTACCCGGCGCACAGGTCCGCTGTACAAGCAGCGGCAGAGCAATCTGGGGGAACTGAACGGGTATATTGAGGAGACACTGTCGGGACAGCGGATCATTAAGGCATTCTCCCAGGAACCTAGAGTAGTGCGGGGATTCCAAGAGCGCAATGAGGCTATCCGCCGCTCGGGCTTCTGGGCCCAGACGATATCAGGATTCATTCCCAAGCTGATGAACAGCCTTAACAATTTGAGCTTTGCCATTGTGGCTGGCATCGGGGGAGTTCTTGCGATTCACGGCGCGGTCACGATCGGGATTATCATTGTCTTCGTGGAGTATGCGAGGCAGTTCACAAGACCTTTGAATGACCTGGCTAATCAGTGGAATACATTGCTGTCGGCGATGGCTGGAGCGGAGAGAGTATTTGAGGTCATGGACGAGGAAGTGGAGGGCAAGGATGAAGGCGCTTCGGTGAAGCTGAACCATGTGGAAGGCGCGGTCAGCTTCTCCGGGGTCTCATTCTCTTACGAAGAGGGCGGAGATACGCTGGCAGGGATCAGCTTTGATGCGAAGCCGGGTGAGATGATTGCGTTGGTAGGCCCCACTGGAGCAGGCAAGACCACGTTAATCCAGCTGTTGTCGAGGTTTTACGATCCTACAGGAGGGCTGATCACTGTAGATGGACGAGACATTACCACTATTCAGCGGCACAGCTTGAGATCTCATATGGTCTTCGTGCTGCAGGATTCTTTTCTCTTCCAGGGAACGATTCGTGAGAATATCCGCTTCGGACGGCTGGATGCATCCGATGAAGAGGTGGAGGAAGCCTCCGGACTGGCTAATGCGCATGCCTTCATTATGCGGCTTGACGGCGGCTATGACAAAGTGCTGAAGACGGGCGGCAGCGGCATTAGTCAGGGACAGAAGCAGCTGCTGGCTATTGCCCGGGCAATGCTTGCTAATCCCTCGATTCTTGTGCTGGATGAAGCTACGAGCAGCATTGATACGATTACCGAGATCAAGATTCAGGAAGGTCTGCAGCGTCTGATGAAGGGGAGAACCAGCTTCGTCATTGCGCACAGGCTGAATACGATCCGGCAGGCGGACAAGATCCTTGTTCTTAAGGATGGAAGACTGCTTGAACAGGGACCGCATGAGGAGCTGCTTGCCGAAGGTGGATTCTACAGCAGGCTGTACCTGAATCAACTCCAGCATGAGGATTTGCAGTGAGCTGCTGCACCTGAATAATCGATCTGCCTTTTATGGATACTAATTCAGGTTCACTCATTCCATATACACCAAAGGAGAATCTAAGATGCAGCAGCAATTTGGATCAAATCAGCAAAGCCAAGGTCAGAGTATCCCGCAATTTAACCGCGGTGGGCATGAACTATTTGAAACACATGAAATTCTCCAGTGCACCATTAATCTGCTCGACAACTATACGATTTACAGATCATATGTGAAGGATCAGGAGCTTATGGGGATCCTGGATCGTCAAGCGGCCTATATCCGGACTCAGTATAACTTGACGGTAGAGTGCTTCATGTCAGGGCAAAAACCAAGCCAGGAGACCGAGCCTTACCTGATCCCTCAAATGAAACAGCCGATATATGGATTGCAGCAGCAGGGACAGGCCAAGAAACCGGCAGCCTCACAGGCCGAGATCAATGATGCGGTAATCAGCACATTGATGCTGAATATCGTTAAGCCGCATGCTTCAGCCCTGGCAAGATCGGCTACTGAAGTGGTGAATCCTGTAGTTAGACGGGTGCTTGCTTCCCAATCCCAGAACTTTGTTGAGATGGCCTATGAGCTGTTCGAATATCAGAATGTCCGCGGTTATTACCAGCTTCCACAGCTCTCCGGGCAGGAGCTGCATGCGATGATGAATGAGTTCGCACCTACGATTGGCGGTAACCAAGGTATGGGATTCGGTCAGTCTCACTAAGTTAGCCTGGGCCGATAAGAGGCTCTCCGGCATGGGGGGCAGCTTGCCGTGTCCGGTGGAGCCACTTTACCGAGGATTACAACAAAGCAGCGGTTCCCCCTAGTGGGAGAGCCGCTGCTTTGTTGTATATAGGTGTTCACTATGCTGCAGGTTAGGGCTTCAGAATAACTTTGATGCACTCATCTTCATGCTCATAGAAGGTCTTGTAGGCAGCGCTGGCCTGATCAAGCGGCACACGGTGCGTAATAATCTCCGTAGGATCGAACTCTCCTGCGGTAATCATATCGAACAATTTGGGCATATAATGAATGACCGGGGCCTGACCCATCTTGAGTGTGATATTCCGTTCAAAAATATCTCCAAGCGGGAACATGTTGTACAGAGAGCCGTACACTCCAGTAAGCTGCACTGTGCCAAATTTGCGGACAGCATGAATACCGATATCCAGGGCGCTCAGCGTGCCGCCTTGTAGCTTGAGCTTCTGACCAATGGCTTCGAGGGCGTTCTTCTTCCCGTCCATCCCCACACAATCGATCACAATATCGGATCCGCCCTGCGTAATCTCCTTGATATATTGGCCCATCTCATCGAACTCATCAAAGTTGTACACTTCCGAATTGTTCATTTGCTTGGCTTTGTTCAGGCGGTAAGGAACATTGTCAATGGCGATGACCCGCTTGGCGCCTTTCATCCAGGCGAACTTCTGGGCCATTAAGCCAACTGGTCCGCAGCCAAGTACTGTAACGGTATCCCCTGGCTTCACACCGGCATTCTCCACACTCCAATAAGCTGTAGGGAGCACATCGGACAGGAACAGCAGCGCTTCATCAGGAAGCTGGCAGGATTCAGGAATCACGAAAGGCATGAAGTTGCCGTAGGGCACATGCAGCAGCTCGGCTTGTCCGCCGGGATAATTGCCGTAACGCTCCGTGAATCCGAAGTAGCCTCCCGTATCGATCTCCTCGTTACGATTGGAGTTATCGCACTGACTCTCCATATCATGCTGACAGTAGAAGCAGTGCCCGCAGGAAATATTGAACGGGAGAACAACACGGTCCCCTTTCTTCACACGTGTCACCTCAGGCCCCACCTCTTCCACGATGCCCATAGGCTCGTGGCCAATGACGTAGTCTTTGGCAGCGGGAAGTGCGCCTAGATAAATATGTAGATCCGAACCGCAAATGGCGGTTGAAGTAATCCGTACAATAATGTCATCTTTCTTCTGCAGCTTGGGATCGTCCACCTGCTTGACTTGAATGTCCTTGGCTCCTTGAAAAGTAACAGCTTTCATATATGCTCTGACCTCCTAAGTAGTGATAGTTGAAATATACCCTATGCCTTCTTTTTTAAACGAACCCATGGTAATTAATTTCCAGACTTATGAACCTTACCTCACAAGGTAGACATCGACATGGCAGAGTGAGAGAATAATCATATCGATATTCTGAGGGAAGGAATGAGATATAGTGGTACGATTCGGTATTGTAGGGACGAACTGGATAACAGAAAGATTTGTACAGGCTGCTTTGGAGAATGACCAATTTGTCTTAAAGGCGGTCTATTCACGCACGGAAGAGAAGGGCCGTTCATTTGCGGCTAAATTCAATGATCCGCAAGTCTATACGGATCTTACGGATATGGTCTCCAGCGAAGAAGTGGATGCGGTATATATCGCGAGTCCCAACTCTTTTCACGCGGAGCAGGCGATTCTCTGCATGAATCATGGGAAGCATGTCCTCTGCGAGAAGCCCATGGCATCTAATGCAGCGGAAGTTCAGCAGATGCTTGAGGCTGCGCGGAAGAACGACGTGGTGCTGATGGAAGCGCTGAAGTCTACCCTTATGCCTAATTTCAAAGTAATCAAAGATAATCTGTATAAATTAGACCGGGTACGCCGTTATACAGCGAGCTATTGTCAATACTCCTCCCGGTATGATGCTTTCAAGCAGGGGACTGTACTCAATGCATTTAATCCCGACTATTCCAATGGATCCCTGATGGACCTGGGAATATACTGCCTCTATCCGATGGTGGCGCTCTTCGGCAAGCCGGATTCCATTCAGGCTGTAGGGGTTATGCTGTCCTCAGGTGTGGACGGAGAGGGCAGTCTGATCATGAAATATGATGAGATGGAGGGCGTGGTTATGCACTCCAAGATTAGCGATTCTTATCTGCCGACCGAGATTCAGGGGGAGAACGGAACGATGGTGATTGACAAGATCAATCAGCCTTATTCTGTGAAGATCCACTACCGTGATGGGACGATCGAGGATCTCACCAAGCCCCAAATGCATGAGTCTATGTATTATGAGGCACGTGAATTTATGGATCTGATCCTAAGCGGTGAGCGTAATAGTGAGATCAACTCCCATGATACTTCGCTCGCTGTGGCGGAGATCATGGAAGAAGCGAGACGCCAGATTGGACTGAGATATAAGGCGGATCGCTTCTAGGATAGAATCTGATTATGTATTCAGGGAGGAAGATGGGTGAACAGAGGGAACAATTTAGTATTGCCAATTCTGGGGGCTCTGGCCGCAGCAATCCTGGGTGCGGCGCTATGGGCGGTTGTTGGTATAAGCACCGACCGTGAAGTGGGTTTTGTCGCTTTGGCAATAGGAGCGTTAACCGGCTACGCCGTACAGCTGTTAACGAACAAACGCACAACCAGAGTTCATCAAATAATTGCCGTAATTACCAGCATTATTGGTGTCCTGCTAGGTAAATATCTTTTGTTTGGCTATGCTGTTAATAATGGAATGGATGGCTTGTTCGGGAGCTACACCTTTCAGATGTTCCTGGAACTGAGCGGAGAGATCTTTGATGTAATAGACATTCTCTTCCTGGCCCTTGCTGTGGTTCCAGCTTGGCGGATCGCTGCTCCTAAGGCGGCACAGCCTGTTCAGCCTCAGCAGTCTACACCGGCAGAGTAATAAGTCTGAAGAATGGCGTGAAATGTTATGACTGTCAAAAATCTGCTCGTTACCGGCTACCGTGCCCATGAACTGGGCATCTACAACCAGAAGCACGAAGGAATTAAATATATACGCAAAGCGATTACGGGTAAGCTCATTCCCTTAATTGAGGAAGGCCTGGAATGGGTGATAACACCTGGCCAGTATGGAGTCGATCTATGGGCTGCCGAAGCGGCGATCGAGCTTAAGAAGGAATATCCACATCTGAAATGCTCAATCATCACAGCCTATAAGGATCCGGAAGAGAAGTGGAAGGAAGATAAGAAAGAGTACTATGAACAGATTACAAGGAAGCTGGATTATTATGCATCCGTGAGCAACCAGCCGTATGATGGAGTATGGCAGCTTACAGCCCGGGATGATCTGCTGCTCAGGAAGACGGAAGGCATTCTGCTCTTCTATGATGAGGATGCTGGCGAGGCCAGCCCTAAATTTATGAAGAAGCGTGCGCTGAAGAAGCATGAAGAAGAAGGCTATCTGTACCTTACTATAACCTCCGAAGACATTCAGACCATCGCGGATGAGGAAGTGATGTATGAACGTCCAGACGACCAGCTGACAGGTCTGCCCGAGGACTGGTAGATTCCCGTCCATGTAGGGAACCTGATGAAGCCTTGGACAAGCCCCATATGCTATAATATTCCAAATGGGAATTATGGTGATGTGGGGGATATCATGAGTAGACCGTCAGTATTTATCGGCTCATCCAAGGAAGCAATTCCGATTGTTAATGCTGTTCAAGAAGAATTGGAGCATTATGCGCTGGTTACTCCATGGCACAGAGGTGTGTTTCAGCCTGGACGTTATACCATGGAGGATTTGGAAGCCCAGCTTCATGAGAGCGATTTCGCCGTATTTATTTTTCACCCGGACGATGTCACCACCATAAGAGGAAAGTTATATTATACGGCAAGGGACAATACGATATTTGAGATGGGACTGTTCTGGAGCCGGCTGGGCCGGGAACGGGTCTTCTTCCTGCTACCGGCCAATATTCCTGTTCAGGAAGCCGATGAGGATAAGCAGATCGACGGGTTCCGTACGCCTTCTGATCTTCTGGGCATGACTACGCTGACCTATCAATTTAATCCGAAGAACTGGAACTCTTCGGTTGGGGTAGCCTGCGGGAAGATGGGAGCCCGATTCACGGAGCTGGGTCCCAAGAATACAGACCCTGCCGAGCTTCTGCAGCAATCGGTGGAAGAGCGCGAGCGCCTGCTGCGGATTATCGGATTCTTCGAGGAGCTTAACCACAAAGCCACTATGGAGACCGAGCTGTATAATCGGATATGCCGCGCGCTGCGCCTGTCATTCATTGCGGCCCCGTATACCGTCAGCGGCTCGGCGCTGTTCAAGGCAGAGGATAGGGTGATCCGTCAGGTAGGCAGTGACGGGATCGGTGAGCTCGGACGTGAATATTCACTCGAAGTGAATCAGGATAAGAAGGCAGCGCACGAGATTATTCATGTGGTCGATGTGCATCTTAGCGGCAATGTTTCTTTTAGCCAACGTAACCGTAAATCCATTGTGAAGGAATATATCTTGTGTTATCCTCTAGCTAAGAGGTATGTATTCACTATCCATCTTAAGGGTACTGTTCAGGTGGATGAGGCATTGTTCGAGACGATCTGTTATGTGAACAAGACGCTGCTTGATTCAATCCATGATTTACTGGGAGGGGAAGCGCCATGAAATCCAGACCGAGGATGACTTTCAGAAGATATAGACTGAAGAGTCCGATTCTGCTGCCGGGTCACTTGAAGATCGTGCTGGCTCCTACCTTGGATGGAGAGGATGAAGAGGCATTCACAGTTCTCTTTGAACGCAAGGCGGAGTATGATAAGCCGGTATATCGTGTCTAAGTTAATATTGGGTTAATGTTGTCCATTTAAGATAAGAGGGTTGTCCCCGCACGGAGGCTGCGTGCAGGGGGCAGCCCTTATTTGTGTAACGGGTTTTTTAGTGGCCGGCATAAGGCGGTAGGGCGGGTCTGGCAGGTTCCAAGACTTAAGTCCAGTTCAAAGACTGAACCATAGTCAATTACCAGGCGGAACCATGACTGATACAATTATTGTAAAATCTGGAGCAATTACAGCTTGTTAGGAGCGTAGGTATGGAGTGGATCAGCAATCTTTTTGAACAATATGGATATTTCGTGTTATTCTTCGGGTTACTTGCGGAGTCGTTGGCCATCCCGTTCCCCGGGGAGCTGGCAATGGCAATTTCGGGTCACTTATCTACGCATGGGAGCTTCAGCCTCCCCTTGATTATTGCGTATTCTTACGGAGGAGCCATAATCGGCACGCTGATTACCTATTATTTGGGATACAAGCTGGGGACCCCCTTTTTCGTCAAATACGGCAGGTTCCTTCTGCTTAATGAGCAGCGGCTGGCCAAGCTTACGGGATGGTTCGGCAAATATGGGGACAAGCTCATTTTGATCAGTTATTTTGTACCGGGGCTGCGG
Source organism: Paenibacillus sp. YPG26 (assembly GCF_023704175.1). NCBI lineage: Bacteria > Bacillati > Bacillota > Bacilli > Caryophanales > Paenibacillaceae > Paenibacillus > Paenibacillus sp. YPG26. The sequence goes on from NZ_CP084530.1 coordinate 863,726, forward strand.
CATTTCACAGGTTATCTGTCGGGTATCTTAAGGGTTAAGCTGAGTACCTTCATCCTGTATAACTGTGCAGGCGGGATTCTGTGGGTGCTTGTCTATGTCATGGTCGGTAAGATCTTTGGCCAGAAAATAGAGCTGCTGCTTCATCTCATCTCCCAGTATTCGTCCATCGCCATTGGGGCGGGAGTGTTCGTGGTGATATCAGGACTCCTGATCAAGAGAAACTTCAAGGTTATCCGTAACTGGTTCGGAGCCCCAGGCAGACAGAAGGAACAAGACTAGGCGGAGGATAGCGTGGCTGAACCAGGGGAAATGAATGGACAAAAGAAGCCTTCCTTATGAATGGTTGCTCGCACCTCCATATACTAGGAACCGGCTTCTTTTGTTATTGAACGGAACATGCTATTTCATCGCGTCCCGATCCAGTGAACTTATGAAATCCGTGAAGCTTGGGATACGACTGAGGTCGTACGACAGAATCTTCTCGGTTAACTTCTCGTGTATACTCTGCTCCAGATCTTCTTGATCAGAAGGGGGCGCCATTCTACTATGCTTCTTGATCAAGGGAGAGAACCGGTGAAGGACTTGATAGAGCGCGTCCCTGTCCCCTTGCTGGGCCTTGGTCACCAGATCAAGCAGTGTGTCATTCTCCATGCGTGCTACTCCTTTGCTCTGTTTAGGTTGTGGAAATCTGCATCTAATTCTTGGATGGAATGATCCAGCGAACTCAGTTTCTTTTCAAACCGGAAGAACAAATACGCGCTAACCACAATAGGGAACCCGACATTGTTAATGGCATGCATCAGGAAACTTAACAGTGCTTCATCCACTTTTCTTCACCTCCTTTACCGAGACGGAGGAACGGAGCTTGTTCAGGGCGGATTGGCGTGTCTTGAATATCGCTTGCGGGCTGACCTGAAGACTTTCGGCAATCTCCGTGTCCCTGTAGCATAGAACATAAGACATTAACACAATCTGCTGCTGCTTGTGGGTTAACAGGCGGAAGCAGCCGTACAGCTTCTCATCTTCGATGTTCTCGGCAAAGGCGGAATATTCCTTGAAATAGTAGTCGACAGATGGGCAATAATCAAATAGAACAGAGTCACTTCCGCGGCTCTCCTCAGAGCGGGGCTGGTCAATAATTAGCGGATTACGCTTATGGATCTTATGGGTGGAGCGGATAAAGGAAAGAGTGGACAACTCAACGACCGAGGCCATATATCTGACGAATCGGATCTGGAACAAATGCTGCCGGAAGGCATCCTGAATACGGTCCCAGCATTCCAGTTGACCCTTGATAGCGCTTACCAAAATAGCGGCATGAGGGGTGTGGCTGAAGAATGACTTAATGACAGGATTACGGAAGGCGGCTTCATGAACGGCTGCATATTTCTCGAAAATATTTAGCTCATCGCGGGTTAAAGCTCTTACTTTCATAAGTCTAAACCCCCTTCGTGATATGAATGTCCAGGCATCGTCTCTTGCGTTCATTCCTATTAATAAGATATTAGCATGTTATCCAAAATAAACCTGTATTTGAACATACGTTCTTGTTAAGTTAAAAAAATAAAAAAGTCAGTAGATATAGATTATTTCACAAATGGGATTAATTGGCATGAGTCTGCAGGCTGGTTATTCATCAGGCATATAGAAGGACTTTAGCTGGGAGGGGCGGCGAATAGTGGTGGCATATCAGAGAATCGGGCCAAACTGAATGCGATATAACGACCGGCATGGATCACAGTTATCAGAAGTATCAATCTGCCACAACAACCCCTCCCTCTAGTTATTTAAGCCTCTCTAATACAGATTGAGCTGCGAATGAAGCATTCATAGGTCATTCTATATTTTAGCTTATAGTAATAAAGTGTCCTAACCCTGTGGAAAAACAACCTATTTTACTTGCTCGCTTCATTTTTGTAAATGAGATTTATCTCACTTCAGCTCTTGAGCGTTCTATCATTCATTTCATATGGTTAATGAACTTAAGAAGAGGAGAGGGAGGTGGCATTCATGAACGAAGTTACTGACCATCTGGACTATGGCCTTCAGATTGTCTTCATTGGCTTCAATCCAAGTCTGCGTTCCGGGGAAGTTGGGCATCATTATGCGAACCCCCGCAATAATTTCTGGAGAATTCTATATAAGTCGGGGCTAACGCCAAGGCTGTATGAGCCCACCGAGGATGGGGAGCTGCTTAAGCTCGGGTATGGCTTCACGAATATTGTGGCGAGACCGACGCGTGGGGTTGAGGATATTACCCGCGAGGAGTACCGCGAAGGAAGGGAGATTCTGAGGAGTAAGCTTGTGCAGTTCCGGCCGCAGATTGCCTGCTTTGTCGGCAAAGGGGTGTATACCGAGCTTACCCGGAGGACGAAGGTGGATTGGGGCCTCCAGCCGGATTCCTTCCTTGAAGGGATTCATGAATTTGTGGCTCCTTCTTCAAGCGGGCTTGTCAGAATGCCGATGGAGGAGATTATAGAAATCTACCGGAGGCTGAAGCTGTTCGTCTCTCCAGAATGGGAATAATTGCGGAGCTTGCCATGAAGGGGATTAATTGTGAATCGGCGCTGGTTCACGCATATGCGAACAGCCTTGGCCCTTAGCCGGCCAAGGCTGCTCGCATTGCGACGGTATCAGTCTGATGATGTCCTGTGCGTATATTCAGCATGGTCAGCGGCCGTGTACAGCTTGCTGCTGTTATCCGGGAACACCGCAGGATGAACTCAGCAAAGTGATGAATTCCTCCTCTGGTAGAATGCGAATCTTCCGGCCGGTGGAGCTCAGCTTCTCGGCCTTGCGAATCTTGCTGCTGCTCTTGGTTCCATTCTGATGCTTCACATAGTCTTTGGACCCTACTACAAGGTAGTGGGTGCCGGGCAGCACCTGATCCGCGGGAAGTCCGCCAGCATCAGCGACCCGCTGCATCGCCTCCCGGCGGGACAGTGAGCTGAGCGTACCGGAGAAGACGACATTCTTCCGATAAAAGACATGGTCCTCATCGAACTCCGTCACAGAAGGAGTAATCTGGCTTGCCCTGACACTGCCCCCGCTGCTGCGGGTTGAAGCGAACGTGATATGCGTGTAATCCGGCTGAATGGAGCCCAGCCGGTATTCGCAGTGTGCGGCCAGCTCGGGCGCAAGCAGGGCTTCCGCCTGCTCCATACACTTAATGAAGACAAGCGCGGCCGCTCTTGCATCTTCGAGCGCGTCATGGTGCCGGAAGGCATCGAGCTCCAGATGCCTGCTGATGGCATTAAGCCGGTAGCTGCTTAGCCCGGGCCAGATTCTTTTGGCAAGCAGGTAAGAGCATAAATAGTTGAAGCCTTCGCTTGGCAGTTCATGCCTGGTCATGCAGTGTCTCAATACACTCATATCAAAAGCGGCGTTATGCGCCACAACAATCTGGTTGTTAAGCAAAGGGGCGATGGAGTCCCAAAGTTCCTTAAAAGTAGGAGCATCCTCTACCATGTCTGCGGTGATTCCGTGAATCTGGACAACATACGGATCAAAGTCATCCAGCGGATTAACTAATGAATAGAACTCCTTGGCGATCTCACCGTCTCTGACGACCACAATTCCCACAGCACACACGCTGCCCCGGTTCCTCATATTCGCCGTCTCAAAATCAATCGAGACAAAATCCATCTAAGCCTCACCACACTTTCTAGTATGTGATTCTATTTTACACCAAATAGATTTGGTTTTGCTGACAGGGAACCATAAAGTATGGGGATATATTTGACAGGTGCTTGGATCAGTTGTATAATTATCTTAAATTAAAGATAAATGTTATTGAGATAAATATTAAAGTGTTAAGAGGGGGATGCTTATGAAGAGCGACCAAGAGCTGTCCTTGAAGCTGCTGGTTGTATTGTCCAAATCCTACAAGATTATTATGGATCATGCAGTCAAGGACATGAAGAAGTATGGACTGTCATCCTCCGAATTCACGGTGCTTGAGCTGCTGTACCACAAAGGCCAATTTCCGCTGCAGCAGATTGGTGACAAGATTCTGGTGACCAGTGGAAGTATTACTTACAACATCGACAAGCTTGAGAAGAAAGGGCTGCTTAAGCGGGTACCTTGTCCGGAAGACCGAAGAGTAACCTATGCTGACATCACTGAGGCTGGCAAGGCCTTGTTCGACCAGATCTTCCCCGAGCACGCCTCGGCGATTGAATCCTTAATGAAGGGTCTGTCGGCCGAAGAGAAGGAGCAGGCGATCACCTTGCTTAAGAAGCTGGGCACATCAGCGAAAAAAACAGAGTAGCAAATTTTTTTATCCAATATCTTAAATTAAAGATAATATAAAATAATCATAGAGGAGCGTGTACACGATGACACAAAAAACCGCAGGGATTCACCATATCACCGCTTTTGTCCGGGATCCGCAGGAGAATGTGGACTTTTACGCAGGGGTGCTTGGACTCAGATTGGTGAAGCAGACTATTAATTTTGATGCCCCGGAAGTCTACCACTTATATTTCGGGAACCAAATGGGCAGCCCGGGAACAGCGATTACCTTCTTCCCTTGGCCGGAATCCCGTCTTGGCGTCGTAGGCGGCGGACAGGTGGGAACCGTGACCTTTGCCGTTCCGGCAGGATCGCTGTCCTTCTGGCAGGAACGTCTGCAGCGCCTGGGTGTACCGGCAGAGAGAACGGAGAGATTCTCGGAGGCTTATCTCCAATTCAAAGACTATGACGGACTGCAGCTTGAGATTGTCGAACGCGCGGAAGGTCCGGAGAGCGAATGGTCGTTCGGCGGTGTCCCTGCGAACCTGGCGATCAAGGGATTCGGCGGCGCACAGCTTCTGAGTATGGCCCCAGCTAAGACGATGGATCTGCTGGAGAATGTGATGGGTCTGGTTAGAACGGGCGAAGAAGACGGGTGGGTGCGTTATCAGTCTCATGGCAATCTGGGCAATATCATCGACGTTAATTCGGGGCCGGTGAGACCCGGAAGAGGCGGAAGCGGTACGATTCACCATATCGCTTGGCGGGCTGCGGACGATGAAGATCATGCCAAATGGAGAGCCCATGTTCTTGAGCACGGATTCAATCCTACCCCAATCGTGGACCGCCAATATTTCAATGCCGTATATTTCCGTGAAGCGGGCGGCATTCTGTTCGAAATAGCTACGGATACGCCAGGCTTTGACAACGATGAACCGGCGGATGCACTGGGTGAGAAGCTGATGCTGCCGGAATGGTTCGAGCCGAATCGGGCGGAGATTGAAGCGGGACTTCTACCTATCAAGGTTCGTGTACTGGAGGGGGATCAAGCATGATTCATTTATATAAAAAGGGTACAAATCCAGCTGCTCCAACCCTGCTGCTGCTTCATGGAACGGGGGGGACCGAGCAGGATCTGGTCCCTCTCGCAGGGCTGATAGATCCTACTTCCTCTTACTTAAGCGTTCGGGGGAATGTACTGGAGAATGGCATGCCGAGATTCTTCCGCAGATTGGCGGAAGGCGTATTCGATGAGGAAGATTTGATCTTCCGGACTGAGGAGCTTAACAGCTTCCTGAATACAGCCTCGGCACAGTATGGATTCGACCGGAGTAATGTCGTAGCCGTTGGTTATTCTAACGGAGCGAACATTGCGGGCAGTCTGTTATTCCACCATCCGAACGCACTAAGGGGAGCGGTGCTCCATCATCCCATGGTACCCCGCCGGGGAATTCCGCTGCCCGACTTAACAGGGCTCCCCGTCTTCATTGGCGCAGGCTCCAATGATATGATGTGTCCGCCAGAAGAGACCGAAGAGCTGGCTTCCCTGCTGACAGGGGCCCAGGCATCTGTGGAGGTCCATTGGGAGCAGCGGGGACATCAGCTTACCCAGACAGAAGTGAACGCCGCGGCGGCTTGGTACCAGAGGAACTTCAAGTCTTAAGCCAGTATCCCTCAGGTTCATATCCATAAGGAAGAAGCTCTGATCGTCTGATCAGAGCTTCTTGTGGTTCTCTATCCATGATCCGGGAGTGCAGCCGGGTTGGTTGCTGTGATTACCCACGCAGCAAGGATTCGGCTCCATCCACATAGATCTCGGTTCCCGTGACATGGGAGGACTCGCTGCTTGCCAGGAAGAGCACAAGATTGGATACCTGTTCAGGAGAACCGGGCTTATCCGCAAGTGGATGATCGCCTTCCGGGAATTCCACTGGAATCTGTACTTCCTTAAGATCATCGGAAGGATACGTATTCTCATCAATATTGGTCTCTATCGCGCCGGGACAGATAGCATTAACCCGGATTTTGAACTGGGCAAGCTCCAGCGCGGCCATCTTCATGAAGGCAACCTGAGCCGCCTTCGTTGAGGCGTAAGCCGAGAAGCCCACACCGGAGAAGACGCGGTTGCCGTTAATGGAGCTCGTGATAATCACGCTCCCGCCGTGTTCTTTCAAGTAAGGAACGGCATATTTGACAGTGGCAAATGTACCCCGCAGGTTAATATCCATCGTCTGATCCCAATCTTCCATACTCATCGTCTCGATCGGAGCCATGGCGCCATTGATCCCCGCGTTGGCGAACACAATATCCAGCTTGCCGCCGGACTCGTCAGCAACCTGCTTGAAGCCCCGCTCAATCATCTCCGGTTGCGAAATATCGCATTCAATAACCTCGGCTCTTCCGCCTGCTTGCTCGATGATCCGCTTGGTCTTCTCCGCGGTGTCATGGGTCCGGTCGAATAAATACACCTTGGCCCCGTGCTCCGCGAAGCGGATAGCTGTGGCTTTCCCGATACCGGAGCCGCCTCCGGTGACAACCGCAACTTTATCTTTCAACCTTTGTTCTGGCATGGGGTACCCTCCTAGCACTGTTCTATGAACTCACAGACAGTACTTAAATACCCTCCTATCCTGGCCTGAATCAATCAGGCTCAAGTTATGGCAGATTGACTCCCCGCGAAGAGACGTACAGCTTGTACCATTCATCACGGGTCATCATTCTTGACTGGCTTTCGGCATCCCGGCAGGCGCGAATGCGCTCGGGATTGACAGTGCCGATCACGGGCTGAATCTTGGCAGGATGTCTCATGAGCCATCCGAGTACGATAGCTTCTGGGGTGGTGCCTTTATACCGGGCCATTTGCTGAACAAGGACCGCGGTCGCTCTGATGTTCTCCGGCTGATCTTCCAGCGGACGTCCCGAGAACTTGCCTTGGGCAAGAGGACCCCAGGCTTGAATCTGGATATGATTCGATTGGCAGAACTCCATCAGACCTTCGGAGAAGCCCACGGAGGTTCCGGCTTTCTGGTTCACATGGACACCTTCATCCAGGAAATCGAGCCGCTCCAGACTGAGCTCCAGCTGGTTCACGACCAAGGGTTCCGGAAGAGCCTGCTCCAAGAAACGGATCTGGGCTGCATTCATGTTAGAGACCCCGAAGTAGCGTACCTTGCCCGAGGATTTCAGCTTGCCGAAAGCCTCGGCGACTTCATCCGGCTCCATGAGCGGGTCAGGGCGGTGAAGAAGCAGTACATCCAGATAATCAGTGCTCAGTCTCTGGAGAATTTCATTCACAGACTCCAGAATATGTTCTCTGGAGAAGTCGTAGCGGCCAGGAACATCGCCATTCGCGAAGCGGATTCCACACTTGGACTGAATGACAATCTGCTCACGCATGCCCGGTCTGGCTTGCAGAATCCTGCCGAAGGTCTGTTCAGCCTTGCCGCAGGTATAGATATCAGCATGGTCGAACATGGATATGCCAATAGATAGTGCGGCATCCACTGCCTTCTCAGCCTCAAGCACATGCTCCCGGGTAATTGGCGCATCGCTCCATTCCCCGCCAAAAGGCATACAGCCCAGAATAAGGCGGCTCGTTGATATTCCTCTTTTCTCAAGCGGCATAATTCTCATAAGTTACCTCCATGTTGTTCAGATGTTGATGCTTCTAACGATACAGCTTGATGAGAAGCCTTTCAAGAAAGCACAGAGATTGGAAGGTCTTGCTTCAACACTATGTTCTAGATAGGGGAATGATCCTGGGTGCCAGCTTGGTCGCCGTGATCCTTGGGCGTTCGTCTGTACAGCAATCGTGATGCTGCAATTCCAACCGCTCCGAGACCCATGAACAGGACAGCCCGGATGGCCAAGGTTACGCCTGGAAGGTCGATATAGATCACTTTGGCCAGTGTCAGGAACAGGAAGAAGATGCCGGCCAGCCTTGCGCTGCGCTTCTTCAGCAGGATGCCTGAGACGATCATGGCTACGGCATACAGCGCCCATATGGCAGACAGAATAAGGTGCCTGGTGTCAAAGCTCAGCTCACGTGTAAGAACACCATTAATTTGAGTGATGAATATCAGGAGCAGAATCGGCCCAGACCAGTTCCACACCTGCCGCTTTAACAGCAAGTAAGGCAGCTCCGGCAGGCGCTTCAGCACACTTGCGATCAGAGCTGTAGAACCTAGCAGTACGATCCAGCCGGCAGTCTCCATAGAAATGATCTCCGGTATGGGATGCAGCAACAGCAGCAATAGTCCCGTCGCGTAGATCAGTCCGCCCGTTACAAGCTGCAGAGTCCGGAGGGGCTTCATACCGAGCAGAAGGGCCACAGTCCCTTGAGCGATCAGGGCGGCGGCGAGACTGGCTGCATGCAGCAGGTCGAAGAGCCAGAGGAACCAGGCGAAGCAGGCGATGCTGGTGTAGATTGTGAAGTCTTTGTGCCATACAAAGTTCCAGAGTGCAGTTATGCTGTAAATCAATGCCCAGACACCAATCACAATCCCGTATATGGCCGATTCATCTCCATAGAACAGGAGAGAAGTCCAGCCAGAGAGCAGGGCGAACCCGGTGAATAACAGAAAGGGGTTGCCGCTGACCCTCGCGGACGATTTCAGGAATGAGAGGATATATAATCCTGCATATTGAAAAATCAAGGCGGCTAAGTAGGCATAACGAATGGACTCTATGTCTGAGCCCAGGTACAAGGCGAACAAAGGAATATGAAGCATGAAGAAAGCTGTGAAGTAAGCGGTACGGAAGGAATACAGGACAGCGATAATCATGATCGCCACCGAGAACAGCGCCTCATACCCGGCGAAGATCCAGGCGTCGGGAACCTCCGAGCGGATCAGGAAAGGAATCAGATAACCGCCGACCAAGGTAATCATGATCAACACCTGAGACCTGTGCCGGATGGCCGTGAAGACGCCAGCCCCTATAGATAGAATATATAGTACGAATGAATGCGGGGCCGGAATCAATTCATATAGCATGTGGGCCGCGAACAGTGTGAGCATCAGAATGGCGATAGAGCCGCCCTGAAGAACCTGGCCGAGCGCCTGACGTTTGTGACGGAACTGAATCTCCCCGTACCAGAACAGAAGTGCAGCCGCCGCGAGTCCCAGCATACAGCGGACAGGTTCAGTAAGGATTCCCGAGCTTACTGCGGCATTGAAGCCCCACAGGATGCCCAGCAGCAGAACAAGCACAAATACTCTGGGCAGCCAGATTCGGGCAATTAAATGTTCCCAGTCAACCCGGGGTTTCGGGACTTGGGAATGAACAGGTCCCTGTACCGGTTCACGGCCTTGATCATCCGGGGGAACTCTGCGTTCTTGTCGTGACCCCGGGAAGGGCCTCACTTTCTGGGTCTTGCTCTGTTCTTGCCGCAGCTGTTCAAGCTGCCTCTCCAGGTGCAGCACTTTCTTCTCCAGCTCATCAACCCGGTGTTGAATATCCAAAACTCAGGCACCTCCTATAAGTTGCCGTACAACTGTGTTGCTGACTCTTCATAAATTTGGTAATAGTATACCACGAATCGGGAACCGGTTATCCGCGCATGCGCGCTGCCTGCCAATATTTTCGTGTCGATAGAGCTAGTCTTTTCTGATAGTATTGCGGGGTTCGACAGTTAATCAGAAGAGGTGGACTAAGGTGAGGCAGGCAAAAGCGGGAATGGCGGTATTGTTGGTCATTGGTATATTAAGCGGTGTGCTGGGTGTACAGGGCAAGGTCTCTGCCAGCGCAGAGAATCTTCCATTTACGGACCTCGGCGGTGCTTATGGAACTTACGAGATTGCTAGTCTATATAACAAAGGGATCATGAAAGGAACATCTCAGACTCTGTTCTCTCCGGACAGGCCGATTACGCGGGCGGAGAGCCTGACCGCGCTAATTAGGCTGCTTAAGCTTGAACCGGTTCAGGGGTCTGTTGCCGCATTCGCGGATGTGCCTGCCAGCAGGTGGTATTACGGTACAGTGCAGGCAGGTGTCAATCTCGGAATAACCGAAGGGACATCGCCAGCTGTATTTGCTCCTGAACAGCCTTTAACCCGTCAAGAGGCGGCGGTATGGCTCGTTCGCGCCTTGAAGCAGCAGAATAACGAGGTGAGTGTTGCGCCAGCATTCAGTGATCGGGGGAAGATGGCCAGCTGGGCTGTGCCGTCGATCGCCAAGGTACAGCAGCTGGGTCTGATGCAGGGAGACGGAGGGGAGTTCCGGCCAAATGATCCGATTACACGCCAGGAGACGGCGGTGTTGATGGCAAGGGTTCTTGAGACCCGTGATTGGTCTTCCAAGATTAACGGGATGCCTGCAGCGGGTATCCAGCTGGGCTGGCAGTATGGCCAGACCACCGCCCAGTATGAGCAAAGTGTGCTGAAATCGAACGTGAATACGCTGTCTCCGCGTTGGCTCTTTCTGGAGAAGAACGGGACGGTCGGTCAGGCGGTCGACCGGTCCCTTATCAGCTGGGCCCAGGAGCATAACAGGCAGGTGTGGCCGATGGTGGGCAACCGGTTTGATGCGGATGCCACACATTATATCCTCACAGACCAGGCAAGGTCAGCTGCCGCAATCAAGCTGATCGGGGATCTGGTTCGGAACTACAGTCTGGACGGGATCAATCTGGACTTCGAGAATGTCTATCCTTCGGACAGAGCAGCCTTGACCTCGTTCGTGCGGAATTTGGCGGTACGTCTTCATCAAGAGGAGGCGGTGCTCTCCGTCTGTGTCTCGCCGGATCTCGGGACCGACTGGACGGAAGCCTTTGATTACGCGGCACTGGGAGCTGCGGCGGACTACATGGTGCTGATGGGATATGATGAGCATTGGGGAGGGGGAAGCACAGCAGGTTCAGTCTCTTCGCTGCCTTGGCTGCAGAGAGGGCTTGACCGGCTTGTTGCGGTTGTCCCTGCGGGAAAAGTTATTCTGGCCCTTCCTTTATATACACGGGATTGGTCTCTGAATAGGAACGGGGCGGCGGTCTCCTCGGCAGAGCTGACTTTGATCCAGCAGAATAGACTGGTTGCACAATATGGTCTTCGCCCTAAATGGAACGGGGGGATTCAGCAGTACACTGCCGAGTATACATCGGGAGCCGTGCGCCACCGGATCTGGATGGAGGACGGACGTTCCCTGTCAAGGAAATATGCAATGGGCGCAAGCCGCAGGGTCGCAGGCTTCGCGTATTGGTATGTGAACAGTGAGAGCGCGGATGTCTGGCCGGCTCTGCGAAATGCAAACCGGTTCAGCGGGTACGCTTTCTGAGGATTACTTCCCTCTACGGAGCACTTGATTCAATACCTCGGATAGAATAAGCCCCATTGCTATGGCGCCTGAGATAAGAAAGGCTTCAGCAGCCAGCTGGACGGCTGCAGTATAATCATTCTCCACGAATTGGCGCATGGAATCATAAGCGAGACCACCGGGGACAAGAGGTATAATGCCGGCAACACTGAAGATGATGAGAGGCATCTTATAGAATCGGGCAAAAAACAGGCTGAGCATCCCCACCACCGCAGATGCGCAGAGGGAAGCCAGCACAGGACCTGAGCGCGGCTGCACCATCAGATAGATGAACCAGCTCAGCATGCCGGTCAAGCCGCATTGGAGCAGGGAGCGCTTGGGCGCGTTGAACAATATTGTGAACGCAGCGGATGCGATGAAGCTGACGACCAGCTGGGCTGCCATAACCATATCAGATGACCTCTTTCATGATTAGAAAAATATAAACAGGACAGCGATGCCTGTCCCGATAGCGAAGGCGGTCAGAAATGCTTCCGCTCCGCGCGAGAGACCGGATACCAAATGGCCGGCCATCAAATCCCTAACCGCATTTGTGATCAGCAGGCCGGGAACGAGGGGCATCACAGAGCCGATAATGATCTTGTCAAGCTGGGCGCCAATTCCTGACTGAACCAGCAGCATGGAGACCAGGCCAACAAGGAAGGCGGCGAACAATTCGGCGAAGAACTTGACCTTGACCAGTCTGTGGAAATAAACCACGGCGGAGTACCCGATCCCGCCGCTAATGAACGAGGGGATCAGATCCCTCCAGTCACCTTGGAACATGATCGTGAAGCTGGCGCTGGCAATGGAGGCTGCGGCGATCAAGACCCATACGGGAAAAGCGTGTGCGGCTCGATCTATTCCCAGCAGCTCCTGCTTGGCCTCAGCTGCCTGGATTGTTCCATTCGTGAGCCTGCGGGAGACACTGTTCACAGCCGTCACCTTCTGCAGATCCGTGGTCCGTTCAGCAATCCGGATCAGCTTGGAGGAAGCCTCGCTTCCCGCTTGGAATATAATCCCGGTCGGTGTTACATAGCTATGCGATAGAGGGATGCCAAGACTTGCGGCCATACGTGTCATCGTGTCTTCCACACGGGATGTTTCGGCTCCGCTTTGCAGCATGATTTTGCCGGCGAGCAGACACAAACTGGTAGCTGTGTCCACATCAGCTGTGGCTAAGGATTCAGAGGAATCCGGGTTATGCTCCATATGGATCTACTCCTTCTTGGCCTGTAACTCGATTTGAACGAACCTATTATATCATGGGGAGACAGACGGCGGCATGTTTAGCTTGAAGGGGAAAGGGTAAGTGATAATGAAGCTGCACAAGTTATAATTGTGACAAATTTATAAAAATAATTTGAACAAATTATGAACATTTTGTAGCGGATTGTGGTATACTTAATTTAAAGCAAGCCCTTTCAACATTTAATCAGGAGTGATGAACATGTCAGCTAAAGTATATCCTTTCAGTAAAGTCCAGAAAATGAAAGACGATGGCTATACCGTTGCCTTTTATATGACTGTAATATCCTGGGCGCTCCTTGCATTCGGTGTTGTGCTCTGTCTCTTCAATCTCTCTGAGTTCAATGACCGCAATATGGCCTTGATGGGCGGCCTCGGTGCCATGATCGCCAGTGTATTCGTGTATACGATTGGAACCTCGATTTATCTGGTTCAATCCAATTCGCACAAGACTAATGACTAAATGAGTTCTTGCTATAGAACGGAAATTTATTAAAAAACCCTTTAGACGAATGTCTTAAAGGGTTTTTTTGCGTCCATATTAATAGTTGTGAACACTTCGTGAAAATAATGTCTGCAAATGGAAAGGAATTTATGACGATTTCGTTAAAACGTGACAAATCTCACATGCAATCTGATAAACTGAAACAGCTTTGATCTGTATGGGTATTTATATTAATAAGTACAGCTTGAACCTGTGGTATCCATCGGTTCATTCTGTACCTGATGAAGAGGTGATGGGAAAATGAAAAGCAAGCGGACCGGCTGGAAACTGCTCACGATTCTGGTCTTGAGCTATGCTGTGATCATCGCAGTGTCTGTAGCTCTCGGATGGGATAAGTTCATCGTGCTTGATCCGAAAGGACCTGTGGCTGAAGTTCAGCAAAAGCTGATCATTCTAACAGGACTTATATGTATGGCCGTCGTGATTCCAGTGATTGTACTCATGGTCTACATTGTGTGGAAGTACCGGGATACTCCAGACAATGATGCGCCTTATCAACCAGAATGGAATGACAGCAAGCTGCTGGAGACCATTTGGTGGGGGATTCCAATTCTTATTATTATCGTGCTCAGTATCTTCACAGCGCGCGATACGTATAAGCTTGCCAAGCCCCCGGTAACAGACTCCAATCCGATTACCATCCAGGTGACTTCACTGGACTGGAAATGGCTGTTCCAATACCCGGATCAGAAGATTGCGACTGTTAACTATGTGCAGATTCCTGCAGGTGTTCCGATCAGGTTCCAGCTGACTTCGGATGCGCCGATGAACTCCTTCTGGATTCCGCAGCTCGGTGGTCAGGAATATTCCATGCCGGGTATGGCTATGCAGCTGTGGCTGCAGGCAGACAAACCAGGCAAATATTTCGGCTCCGGGGCCAACTTTAGCGGTAGGGACTTCGCCCACATGCAGTTCGAGGTGGAGTCGAAGCCTCAGGCAGAATTCAATGAATGGGTGAAAGAGGTCAAAGCCTCCTCGCCAGAGTTAACCAAAGAGGGTTACACTCAGTTGGCGAAACCGAGCACGGCCAAACAGGAATTCTTCTCATCTTATCCGGATGAATTGTATACCGAAATCGTTGATAAGAATGGCGGTATCTATATGAAGCACTCGGATGGCTTGAATTCCGGAAGTTATAACGGTTCGACAAGACCATAATGATAGGCGAAAGAGGGTAACGTAATGTGGGAAAATATTAAAGAGTTCGCCTCCACTTTTTTCGTCACCGGTGATCCGCTGATTTATGGTGCGGATGTAGCCATCGTACTGACGAGTATCGCGATCGTCTTTGTACTGACGTATTTCAAGAAGTGGACGTGGCTTTGGCGGGAGTGGATCACTACCGTCGATCACAAAAAAATTGGTATCATGTATCTCATTGCTTCACTGCTTATGCTTTTCCGCGGCGGGGTCGATGCGCTGCTGATGCGTACACAGCTTGCTCTGCCAAACATGAAGTTCCTGCAGGCAGATCACTACAACGCTGTATTTACAACACACGGTACGATCATGATCCTGTTCATGGCGATGCCGCTGATGTTCGCTTTGTTCAACCTGGTTGTGCCTTTACAGCTGGGCGCCAGGGACGTAGCTTATCCGTTCCTGAACTCCCTGAGCTTCTGGTTGTTCCTTATGGGAGCCATGCTGTTCAACTTGTCCTTTGTTATCGGGGGTTCACCAGATGCGGGATGGCTCAGCTATCCGCCGCTCTCCGAACTGTCCCATAGCCCGGGTGTCGGGCAGAACTTCTATATATGGGGGATACAGATTTCAGGTATCGGTTCCCTGGCAACCGGGATTAACTTCCTGGTAACCATCTTGAAGATGCGTGCACCGGGTATGAAAATGATGAAGATGCCGCTGTTCTCCTGGTCTGTACTTTCCAGCTCGATCATGATCATCTTTGCATTCCCGATTCTGACCGTTACGCTGGCGCTTCTCTTCCTGGACAGGTTCCTGGGCGCTCACTTCTTCACCATGGATCTGGGCGGCAACCCGATGCTGTACGTCAACCTGATCTGGATGTGGGGTCACCCGGAAGTATATATCGTGGTTATTCCGGCCTTCGGTATCTTCTCTGAGGTGGTCGCCACCTTCTCCAAGAAGAAGATATTTGGTTATAAATCGATGGTCTTCTCCATGATGCTGATCAGTATTGTCTCCTTCTTCACTTGGGCCCACCACTTCTTCACAATGGGTTCCAGTGCGAACGTTAACGTATTCTTTGCCATCTCGACGATGGTTATCGGTATACCAACAGGGGTTAAAGTGTTCAACTGGCTGTTCACCATGTTCCGGGGACGGATTACCATTTCACAGCCGATGCTGTGGACCCTTGGCTTCATCCCATGCTTCGTTGTGGGTGGGGCAACCGGTGTCATGCTGGCTGTAGCTCCGGCCGACTACCAATATCACAACAGCTACTTCCTGATCGCCCACTTCCACCAAGTGCTGATCGGGGGCGTTGTATTCGGTTATCTTGCAGGGATGTACTACTGGTGGCCGAAGGTGTTCGGATTCAAGCTGGACGACCGTCTTGGTAAATGGGCGTTCTGGATGTGGAACATTGGCTTCTATGTATGCTTCATGCCGCAGTACGCACTCGGCTTCATGGGTATGACCCGTCGTCTGTACACTTACGGATCAGACACAGGCTGGGATCTTGGCTGGGCGCCGCTTAACCTTGTATCTACAGTAGGTGCGTTCCTGATGGGGATCGGGTTCATCTTCCAGGTATGGCAGATCAGCTACAGTATCCGCAAAGGCGAGCGCGACCTTACCGGGGATCCATGGGGAGGACGTACGCTCGAGTGGTCAATTCCATCTCCTGCGCCAATGTATAACTTTGCGGTAGAACCGCATGTAACTACGGATGACGCTTGGTGGAAAGTCAAGGAAGACAGAGCCAAAGGCATTAAGCCGGCGCCTGTCAAGCTTGAACCTATTCATATGCCGAAGAACTCGGCGATACCGTTCATCATGTCGGTATTCTGGTTCATTGCCGGATTTGGATTTGTATTCGATTGGATGTGGATGGCGATTCCGGGTCTTGTTGGAGTTGCGGGATGTATGCTCGCCCGTTCCTTCTCGTACGATACGGATTATTACATTCCGGTTGATGAAATTGAGCGCACTGAAGCAGCTTTAAGAGGGAGGACCGTTTAATGGCACACGCGACAACAGAGCATTCCCACGCGCATGAAGCCCACGAGAGTCACGAGTCCTTGAAGGTGCTTGGCTTCTGGATCTTCATCGTTACCGATATCTTGATATTCGGCACATTGTTCGCCTGTTATGCGGTGCTTCATACGCATACGAACGGCGGACCTGGTGCCAAAGAGTTGTTTGAAATGCCAGGCGTTATCGCAGAGACCTTTATCCTGCTTACAAGCAGCTTCACAAGCGGTCTTGCTATGCTTGCCTTGCACAAAGGCAAAGTGAAGCAGTTGATTGCCTGGCTGGCTGTAACCGCGGTACTGGGCGCTGCCTTTATCGGCTTGGAGCTTCACGAGTTCGTAGTTCTGGTTGAGGAAGGTCACAAGATTTCCAGTAATGCATTCCTGTCTGCCTTCTACACGCTGGTGGGTACACACGGTCTTCACGTCATGATCGGTCTTGTATGGATGATAGCGCTCATGATTCAGTTGTCCCGCAGGGGCATTACTGAAGTGACTACCCGCAAAGTAACGAATCTCAGCTTGTATTGGCACTTCTTGGATGTCATCTGGATCTTCGTCTTCACCGTCGTATATCTGATGGGGGTGATGTAAGATGAGTCAGCATAATACAGGACATGAACACGCCTCTGCTGAGGGACACGGTTCACTGAAGTCTTATGTGATCGGTTTTATTTTCTCCATCGTACTGACAATCATACCGCTCGTTATTGTCATGAATGGCCTGCTTAACAAAACCCAGACCTTCATTACAATTATGATTATGGCAGTACTTCAGCTTATCGTTCAGCTCTTCTTCTTCATGCATATCCGTGAAGGCGAGAAGCCAAGATGGAATGTCATGACCTTGATTGTCGGGATTATTATTGTATTCACAGTGGTGGCGGGTTCAATCTGGATCATGTCCTTCAACTCTACAATGCAATAGTAAGCACACAGCTCTATACAACGAATCCGATCGCAGCGCAGGGCGGGAAGGCGCCATGTGTCATGCTCATCGGATTGAATACAAGAAGGGAATGTCCCATCAGCCAAGCGGCGGTGGGGCATTCCCTTTTTTTGAGTTGGCTTAGCAGATGACCTGTAAGCCCGAAGCTAATCACGGGATGTATAAGTTCAATTCTGAAGCAGCCCATGCGGGTGTGCGGGTCACCCATGTTCCTTCACTTTCTCAATCACAATTAGGCAGGTGCTGTCTGGAAGTGGTACCGGAATGCCTTGTTCGTCCATAAATAGGACCCTCTCCTGCAGGGCTTCCGTATAGCCTTCCTGGAGAAAATGGCGGTTCTCGATAATCAGAGCGGAATCCCCCAAGGCAGCCCGAATGAAATCTGCATATTCGCCCGGCGTGAAGTAGCCGAACTGCTCCTGTACTTCGTGGACATAGGCCTCCTCTCCCCAGGTGTAGGTATAGAGGAACTCCATAGCATCGTTAACTGGCATTAACACTTCCTGTTCACCGCAGACTTCAAATTGAATCGTTCGCCCGGCAAAATCGTTCTTATACCTCCGGAGCCACTCCAGCCCGTCTGCCTCCAGAAAGCGGATGCGCCGTCTGAGTGTACCCGGCTCAGTCATAATGCCGTCCCGGATGATGATTCTTCCTCCAGAGGGGAGGATCTCAAAGGCACTGAGCAGGGCGGCCGCGATGGTATGGTGATTGAATCTCCTTCCTTCAAACTCTATATACGAATACATCTCATGAAGAATGGAGGAGAAAATAATCGTATCTGCCTGACCCGGGTTCAAGTAGCTTGAGAGATTGAGCGCATCTCCTTTCTGCACATTCCAGGTATGCCCCTCCAGCTGCTTCTTACGTTCCAGGGCTTCGATCACATTGGCGGAGATATCAATACCCGTGGCCTGAATATGAGGGAGTTCCAGTTCAATCAGATCCAGCATCACACCCCCGCCAGGACCAATATCAATTGCTCTGTTCCCGGCAATATAGTCCAGAATAACCTTCTTGTAATCAGCTGTCTGATTCATGTCGCTCAGGTAATCCTCTTCGTTATGAAAACGGTCATAAGCGTCCCTTCGAAGCTCGAACAGATCGAACAGCATGAGAACCGCTTTCTCATAGAGAGGAGACTTCTCTGCTTCCATACAGAATTCAATCAGCTTCTCTGCTGCAGGTGAGAATTCGAAGGTGAAGAACAAGGTGTCGGGAAGCTCCGGATGCTGCTGAAGGGTATGCTTGAGATGAGGACTAGCTATATCTTGTCCTCCCAGAATCATTTCCCAGGACAGACCCAGCAGATACTTCTCAATTATCCGTTTCTTGTATACATTTATTTTCTTAGTGCCTTTATAGTCGTAATACATCAGGTTCATCAGCTTCTCGAAGCTGATATGACGAACCGGCTGGCCTGTATTCCCATGCCGGACAGCGAGAAGGAGAACTTTGATGAATTCTTCCAGCGAGAATTCCTGGAGAGCTGACTCCACGTACCACAGCGTCTGCTGCTTCAACGGAGCCAGCTGTTTCTCAAGATCAATATGCTCCTGGATCTGGTCGATTTCCGGGTTGAAACGTTCCCCTTTGCGAATGGAATGGGTTCTTAACAACTTCAGCCGATCGAGTATGACTGGCTCCCCTGGATAGGTGTGGTAAGCGATTTGTCCAATCAACTCTTCAACGTTATCCTTGATCGAATCCCATAAATCTACGGATACTCCAGCGATGATACAGTGGTTAAGTGGAAGTAGAATGTTAACGAGCTCATCGGGGGAGAGCAGACCTGATTTCATTAATTCCTGCAGGGGTTCATTCTCTGTAAAAGGAACCTCGCCCCGCAGCTGTTGGCCAATCAGTCCGTGTGTGGCAATCAGAGTATGGATAACTCTGAAGCGTTCGCGCCGGGCCGCTGAACGATTCTTCTCAAGATATAGCTGCGCCGAGCCGATATTATGTACAAACAGATTTATACCCTGCTTCTGCCAGAGCTTGCGCTGACGGCGTGTTCCTCCCTTGGCCACCTCGGACCAGATGAGCACTTCTTCTATGATCTCTCTGATCCAAAAGGATACGTCCAGCTTGTCCAGAATAAGCAGTGTCCGCTCAACATAGTCGAGTACCGGGTTCACATCATCCAGTTCACGAAAAGAGTGGATACGCTCCAGATTGAATACGGTCTGTTCTGCGGTAACGATATAGCTGAGCCACTCGTTATGGATTGAATCGGGTTCCTGACCTTCACGATAAGCGGCAATCGCCGAAAGGGATGCAAGCATGGGTAGATTCTCCTCTGCAGGTTATATATTATAAGATGAAGTTATGACGTTTTTAAATCCTGTCTTATATCGTATCAAATTATAACAAAAGACAGGCGCGGGATGTATGCTTCCCGGCCTGTCTGTGATGAGCTGATCGTTATTTGATCGTCTCCGGCTCTTTGTAAGTAATACCGAACGTCTCTACGGTAAGCTTCTTCATCACCTGTTTGGTGTTGGGAGCATCATTTGCACCCCGGGGCTGATTCACGATTTCATCGACAACCTCGAGCCCCTCGGTGACTTTACCAAAAGAAGCATACAGACCATCCAGGCTAGGGTAATCGGCTGCCATGATGAAGAACTGGGAGCCCGCTGTATCCGGCATCTTGGTTCTGGCCATGGATATGACGCCGCGGGTATGCTTGAGGTCATTTTGGAAATTGTTCTGGGTGAATTCACCCTTGATATCATAGCCGGGTCCGCCGGCACCAGTGCCTTCAGGGTCTCCGCCTTGAATCATGAAGCCGGGAATGACCCGGTGGAAGATAGTCCCATCGTAGAAGCCCTTGTTAACCAGTGAGATGAAGTTATTCACCGTGTTGGGAGCCACTTTGGGATAGAGCTCTACTTTAATGGTCTTGCCGCTGTCCATCTCGATGGTCACGACCGGATTCTTGCTGTCCTTGTTCGCGATCTTGTCCTGCAAGCTCTCGCTGGCCGTGCCCGCTGCATCCCCGGATTGAGCAGCCTGGGATCCAGTATCGGCGGCATTTTTCTTGGCCCCGCAGGCGGAGAGGATTAGGACGAACATCATCACCATAATGATGAGAATCGGCCGGGTTTTGATGACATTATACATGGTATTATGAGTCTCCTTTATGTTTTGTCTAGATCTATTATACCTTTTTTAATTATAAGTTAGAAATGATTCAACATCATGGCGTATGCGAGGTACCTTCTATGTTAGAGAAACTCATTAACAATTTTACACTGCTAACCACATTTCTTTTCTTTGGAAACATGGTCCGGAACCGCTTCCTGATAGGAAGAGTGAGTTCGAATCTGAATCTGTTCATTAGCGGAGCTGTCCTTGGGCTGTTCGGGTTGCTGCTTATGCATTTCTCATTCCCGATCAACAACCTGGTTGTGGCGGATTTCCGCCAGCTCGCTATTATCGTGTCCGTATACCTGGGCGGAGCCGTGTCTGGCTTCTGGACGATGCTCATCATAGCGGTATACAGGCTGTTCTTTCTGCACGGACTAAGCTCGGCTTCCATATTTGGAGCTTTGAATGCGATTGCGACCTTTCTGGTGGCCGTATGGCTGATGCCGTCTCAGCGGAAATTCAAAGCGCGGAAAGGGATCCTTGTCCTGGCATTGTCGCTCATTCTGGCCCTTGTTACTTTCTATCTAACCTTACATGGAAATGTATCCGGAGTGCTTGTTCCATTCTCCCTGCTGTTCACTTTGGCCGGCACATTCACCTACTACCTGCTGCGGTACTTAAAGCGGTCGGATGAGCTGCTTCATAGGATGAAGGAGGCTGCGCATCGGGATTTCCTTACAGGACTGCATAACCCCAGGGCGTTTAAAGCCTATTTCGATTCTAAAGTAGAAGCCAGCTATAGTGAACCGGAGGTGTTCTCCCTGCTTGTCGTAGATATCGATCATTTCAAGCGGGTGAATGATACATATGGGCATGCGGCAGGAGATGCCGTTCTTTCCCAGCTGGCGAATGTGCTTCGGGACACGTATCATCCTGGAGATTATATTGCCCGTAAGGGAGGGGAGGAATTTGTGGTTATCCTGGACGATTGCGGGGCCGGTGCAGCCGGAGAGGCAGCAGAGAGATTAAGGAGAAACGTGGAGAATCACGTCTTTGTCCTGCCTGAAGGAGAGAGCATCCGTGTAACTGTGTCCATTGGTGCTTCAGCCTATCCTGAAATTGAACCGGGGCAGCTGTTCGAGAAGGCAGACCAGGCATTATACGCTGCCAAACAAGCAGGACGGAATCAAGTCTGTCTAATGAGTGCGTAACCTTACAGGAAGAATGCCAAAGTTGGCATTCTTCCTTTTTTTTGTATGGTTTGCTGCCCTTTGTGCCAAAATAAGTGAACCATAAGTGAAATGGAATTACGAGAGGGCAGGAGGGAATTAGGATGCGGAGCAGCAAGAAGGAGCAGGACAGCCTTCTAAAGTGGTTCCAGGAGAAGCTGTCGAAGAGCTCGGATGTGGAGCAGCGCAGCCTGGGCAACTCTGATCAACAGGTGAACCTCATGTATTTGCGGAGTGTATCCGACTCCAAGGTGGTGAACCAGTATATAATCCGCCCTTATTATGAAATGGAAGAGGAGGGTGTCTATGAGAAGTACATCGCCTCCTTCCCAGGAAGCAAGTCAAGTCAAGACGCCAAGGAAGCACTTGAACTGCTCCTTAATGGTTATATAGCTATCTTCTTCAATGAGGGCACGCTGTACCTGTTCGATGCGGTTCGTGCGGAAGCAGGGCCAGTAGCAGAGGCGCAGACAGAGGTTATCGTTCAGGGTCCATCCGATTCCTTCAATGAGAGTATGGATGTCAATATGAACTTGATCCGGCGTCGTTACCAGTCGGGTGATCTTAAGGCAGAGACAACCACAGTCGGTCATAAATCGAAGACCAAGATCGCGATCATGTATGACGAGACACGGGTAGATCCCCAGGTGCTCAAAGAACTTAAAAAATGTCTTGACGGAATCAACATTGATATTCTCCAGGCTGCGGCTGAACTCGACAAGTATCTGTCGGGCAATAAATACCGCTTGTTCCCGACAACCATTGTAACTGAGCGGCCAGACCGGGCTGTCTTCAACATTTCGGAAGGGAAAATAATCCTTATTGTGGACACAGCGGGCTTTGTGGTTATCCTTCCCGCAGTATTTAGTGACTTCTTCACAGCGATGGATGACAAGCTTCAGGTGCTTCCAGTCGGGTGGTTCCTGAAGGGAATCCGCTATCTGGGACTCATTCTTACCGTGTTAATTCCTGGACTCTATGTCGCCTTCACTTCGTACAACCCGGAGGTTTGGAAAGTGCAGATTGCGCTGTTAGTGGCGGGCAGCAGGGCTACCGTTCCCTATCCCTCCTATATCGAGGTATTAATTATGCTGCTGATGATGGAGTTCCTGACCGAGGCGAGCTTGCGGCTGCCTAAAGCCATCGGCCCTACAGCCACTACGGTTGGAGGGCTAATCCTGGGGACAGCGGCTACGGAAGCCGGGCTGGTCAGTAATATAATGATTATTCTTGTCTCGGCAGTTGCGATCTCCAACTTTGTTATTCCTATGAATATGATGGGATTTACCATCCGGGTAATCAAATACCCGTTTATTTTCCTGGCTACGATATATGGCCTCCTCGGGATTGTGCTTGGATTAGTTAGTGTGATTATGTACCTGTCCAGTCTGAGGAGCTTCGGGCAGCCTTATTTCAAGATATATGCACTTGATAGAATTAGAACGAACAAGGTGCAAAGGGAGAGAGAGAATGGTTAAGAACAAATACATTTACTATCTCTTTCTCATTAATGCTTTGATTAATGTTATTAATTTCGTGCCGCGGGGCTTAATTGCCCAGCGCTTTAACGGAGCGGCGATGGCCATTGTAGTCTCTGTTCCCATCGGATTAACGCTTATGTATTTGTGTGTGAAGATGATGAATAAATTCCCGGGTGAAGGGCTGCCGGAGATTCTTAATGCGAACTTTCCGCGGCTTGTGTCCAAGGTCATGCTTTTTGGACATACGCTATTCTGGTATTTCGCCGGACTGATTACCTTGGTTGCATTTGTTGATGTGACGATGAGGTATATTACAAGCGACGTATCCCCGCTCTTGATTATGGTTGGCTTTCTGGTAGTCGTCTGTCTGGCGATCCGTCTAACCTCAGAATCGATCCTGTACGGGCTGGAAGTACTGATCGTTATTAATGTGCCTATCATCATTTACGTCTTGTTCAAAGCGCTCCTGAATCCCATGTTCAGCTGGGATGCGGTCATGCAGGTAATCACCTATTCGCTCAAAGCACCTTCATACGGAGCAATCGCACAGGCTACCTTCATATTTACCGGGTATCTTAACCTGGCTGTGTTCAACCGGGTGTTCGACAAGGTCCGGATAAGGCAACTTTGGCTGATTGGCATTTTCGGCTTTTTGACTTTGGTTGTTACGGTATTTATACCGATTGGTTATCAAGGAACGATAAATGTGGAGAGACATGTGTATCCTTGGTTCTCTACGGCGGATGTGCTTCGCACGAAGAACTTCATTATTGAACGGGTGCTCTTCTTTTTCTACTTTACCTATTTGACGTTGTCGCTGGTGAGTTCCATCATACACTGGCATGTGGCTTTGGAGATGTTCAAGGGCTTATTTACTACTAAAGAGAAGAAGAAGCGGAAGATTGACCCGGAATGGTGGATGATTCTTGCGTTCTGTGCTGCTGCCTTGATCCTGATGAATACCAATCAATTTGTCCGGGATCGCGCGGGACTCTTGTATCTGGATGGCCGTCTTATCGCGGAAATGATTCTTATATTCAGTCTCTATCTGGCTCACAAGAGGAGGAGGGCTAAGAAACGTGAATAGAACGGTGTGCTGCCTGCTGGCTCTGCTGCTGCTTCTGCCACTCCAAGGCTGCAAATTCAAGGATATTGATCTTAAGCTGTTTGTTATCGCTGTGGGCATCGATGAATCGGAGAGCAATCCGGACAAGCTGAATGTTACTTTGAAGATCGCTGTTCCGCAGGGAGACCCCAAGAAAGCAGAGCAGCAGGTTCAGATCATGACACAGGAAGGGGACACCTTAGCCGAGACGATCCGTGAGATGAAATCAAGAACGGATAAAGAGCTTGATTTTGGCCACTGCAAGGCCATACTCTTTGGAGAGAAGTATGCCCGTAAGAACATCCTGCAGTCTATAGACTGGCTGATGCGCAGAAGGGATCTCCAGCTTACCATCTATACCGCGGTAGCCAAGCCTTCAGCGAAAGAGGTGCTTAATGTGCAGCCGGTAACGGAGCGTATTCCCGCGAATTCGATTCTGCTTGCCTTAAGCAAGGAGGGGACAGAATCACCTTTTATTGTTCCCCCGGCTTTCTCCTATATTCTGCAGAGACGCGTTGATGAGATTGGAGTGGATCCTATTCTGGCTCTGGTTGAAAAGAAAAGTGAAAACGAGTTTTTAATCAACAAATCCTACATGTTCGACAAAAGTAAAGCCATAGCCGTATTAGAGCCAGAGGAGACGAGAATTTATAACTTACTCAAAACGAAGAACCTCAAGACCTCTTTTAACGTGGATTATGAGGGGCTTAAATATGCTTACAATATAGAGGGTTCCAGAGCGAAGTATAAGATCATTACCCCTAAGAATAGTACATCTTATATCGAGTATAGAATTAAAATCTCAGCCGAGATAGAGGAGAGTCAGAACGGTGTGAGATTTACTGCAGGGCTGCTAGACGGGTTATCCGAGGCGGCGGGGGAACAGCTAAGTGAACGTGTGAAGCGGGCCCTCTCCAAGATACACCAGAGCAAATGCGACCCCTTGGGCTGGGGGCTGCACTATTATGCTACGCACTGGAATAATTCTACAGAGCAGAAGGACTGGGAGGATCTTAACGAGCGTCTTGAGTTTCGTGTAAAAAGTGACGTGAAGATCAAATTTACGGGTACCATTCGATAAGACAAAATGGGGTCCTCCCTACAGATTCTACTACAATCTTGAGGGAGGACCCCAACCGTATGCTTCTTACAAATAGCCATGGCTTCCACAATGGACGCTGATGGCTATTTGCCATTTCTATTCCTCGTCACCGCCGTCATATCCGTTGATGAGATCCATACCGTGCATAATAATCTCGGGCGGGGCCGCCGGATCAACCGGGCTGTTCTTCTCTATGGCGTCCGCATCGGGCACGTCCTCAAGAGGAGTATCCAGAGCCGGATCTGGATATGAATCCGTTCTCTCCTCACTATAAGCGCTCAAGCTCTGAGTACTCCGCGTGTCATGAGGGAGCAGGTCATCAACAGGAATGTCGTTCTCTGGACTATAATCTGCCAGAATCTTGTACTGCTCAAATTCCTGGTCCCCGCGATTTAGGTTCAATGTATTGTCGTCACGATCCATAGCCGTGTCCTCCTTCAATATACACTAGATTAGGGTCTACTTGGAGCTTACCCCAAACAGGCTTATTCCAAACGAATGACCATGAACAGGCATGCCATAAGCATATTCCCGATACATGGCACTTGAGGAGAGGTCCCTAACGAACAATACCCCGGAGAGCCAGGCTCTCCGGGGTATAACTTAGACTGGAAGCTTAAAATTTAGGGAACACGTACTTAACGAGGAAATAGAGAAATCCAAAGAACAGAATAATGTAAGCAGCGTATTTGATGAAAGTTGAAGCTACCAAGCTGGAATCGGATTTATGCTGAATGTCCCTTCTCTCCACTTCCACATTGCTTACTTCTGTACGCTCCTGGGGATTCATCATTTTAACTTCCTCCTTTGTCCATTTACACATGCCTGCGAACGCTATTGATAATTAATAAACACAAATAGTTAGGGCGAATCAAACGGGTAGAGGATCGGCTGATCTACAGGTGTGGCGCTTGACTTGTGCCTTATAATTGAAGGTGCTGAACAGAGATAAGTACAAGGGAGTGGAGTTTTTTGTATGTAGATAGGTTGAAACGGGGTTTCCTGGGAAATACCCGCAGGGATATCTTGTCCGGGCTTACCGTTGCCTTTGCATTAATACCCGAGGCGATTGCCTTCTCGATCATGGCAGGAGTCGACCCGATGGTGGGACTGTATGCTTCATTCACGATAGCTGTAAGTATCTCATTCTTCGGGGGGAGACCGGGAATGATCTCCGCGGCAACAGGCGCGATGGCCTCCTTGATGGGCCCGCTCATTGCCGGATACGGGATCGAATATTTATTTGCGGCCACGGTGCTCACGGGAATTCTGCAATGGGGGATGGGGGCATTTCGCTTCGGACGCTTTATTACTTTTGTTCCACACTCCGTTATGGTGGGATTCGTAAATGCACTGGCGATCATTATATTTATGGCCCAGCTGCAGAGCTTTGAGGGAGCTAACTGGGAAGTCTATGCGATCCTGGCAGGCACGCTGCTTATTATCTACCTGCTTCCTCTGCTGACCAGGGCGGTTCCTTCGGCATTGGTAGCGATTATCGTGATGACACTGGTCTCCGTATTCGCAGGCGCTGATGTGAGAACGGTTGGTGATATGGGGAATATTACACAATCGCTGCCATTTTTCCATCTGCCGCAAATCCCGCTGAATCTCGAGATGCTGATGGTCATTTTTCCTTATTCCCTGGCCTTGGCTGTGGTAGGGATAACGGAATCATTGCTTACGGCTTCATTGGTTGACGAGCTTACGGAGACGGGAAGCAACAAGAACCGGGAGATCCGTGGACAAGGAATAGCCAATGTCATCACCGGCTTCTTCGGCGGTATGGCCGGCTGCGCCATGATTGGACAGACCGTCATTAACGTTAAGTCGGGTGGACGTACCCGGTTATCCACCTTTGTCGCGGGCGCTTTTCTGCTGTTCCTCATTCTGGTGCTAGGCGATGTTGTACAACAGATTCCCATGGCTGCCCTGACGGGAGTTATGTTCATGGTGTCCTTCGGAACGTTCGATTGGGGCTCTCTTCGTAACATACACAGGATTCCGCGTACGGATGCGTTCGTGATGATCGTTACTGTCCTGATCGTGGTTGTCACCTCAAACCTGGCGATGGGTGTAATCTGCGGGATTGTGCTAAGTGCGCTTTCCTTTGGCTGGAGGGCAGCCCGCCTAGGATCAACTTCAGAATTGGATGACCGGGGTGTGAAAAAGTACACCGTAACGGGACCGCTCTTCTTCGGCACGACAACCCAATTCATTGAGTTATTTACGGCTGCTGAAGATCCAGCAGTGATTATAATCGACTTCTCTAGATCGCATGTATGGGATCAGTCAGCTATCCAGGCGATTGCCAAAGTGACAGCCAAGTATGTGGAGCTTGGTACAGAGGTTAGAATCCAGGGACTGAATGAGGAGAGCCGGGTTCTAATGGAGAGAGCCGGGTATGCCTGAGGTTAAGCTGCTCATAGCTGTTTTGTTATCGGGTTGACTTCTCTATGACTCTTTGTCTACAATTTGCAAAGGAATACTTGGCACACCTTAATTTGGGAGCTGACCCACTATGATTACCATTTACGATATCGCTCGAAAGACCGGTTTTTCACCAACCACCGTCTCCAAGGTGTTCAATGGCTACACTGATGTCAGCCAGAAGACACGGAGGATCATACTGGACACCGCGGCTGAACTCGGGTATGTGCCCAATGCGAATGCGCGAAGCTTGACCACCAAGCGTTCCTGGACCATCGGGATGCTCTTCATTGAGCCGGCGGGCTCCGGGATCCGGCATCCTTACTTCGGCGGTGTCATTGACGGCTTCAAGAAGGTAGCCACTTCCAAAGGTTATGATCTGATGTTCATCTCCAAGGATATTGGAGGACGGAAGAGCGGATATTTGGAGCACTGTAAAATAAGAGGTGTGGACGGAATTATTGTTATTTTACCGGATAATGCCGATCCCTATTTTCATGAACTCATGGACAGCAGCATACCGATGGTTATGCTCGATCAGTACTCGGCCACGCACAGTACGATCAGTTCGGATAATATACAGGGAGGCGTGATGGCTGTAGAATATCTGTACTCGCTTGGACACCGCAGAATTGCCCATATTTCAGGTGGACTGGATACTTTCGCTGGAGAGAAGCGCCACGAAGGTTACAAGATGGCCTTGAACAAGCTGGGGATTCCCTTGAACCCGGAATATGTAGCTGAAGGCCCTGCCGACTATTCGGTTGAGAGCGGGTACTGGGCCATGCGGAAAGTGTTAGGACTAGAGGAGCTGCCAACGGCTGTTTTTGCTGCAGGGGATAATCTTGCGGTAGGGGCGATCCAGGCGATTCGGGAGCAGGGTCTGCGTGTACCGGAGGATATTTCGATCATAGGCTTTGACGATATTGAGATGGCCCAATTCCTTACGCCTGCCCTGACAACGATTAGACAGGATACCTATCTGCTTGGCAGCCGGGCAGCTGATATGCTGATCAGCACCATTGAGGGAGCCCATACGGTTCAAGATGAGATCCTGTCAACGGAGCTGATTGTTAGAGACTCTTGTCAGCGGCAGGCATAGTTGGGTGTACTGTTGAATGGGAGGCCTCCAGATATGGAGGTCTCTTTTCCTATCAGTTTGGTGGTTTGGAACTTAATACCTATGAATGTGAGCAAGAGTATTTACCTAAATGGAAATATTTGATAGTCTTAAAAGAGCTGGCAAGCAACCTGCCAAATTTAAATAAAAGTCATTAAGCACCATTAAGGGTGCTTTTATTATGATTATACATAACTTTTCAGTCAGACAAACTTTCAGAATTCTTTCGGTGTATGGTTAATATGTGAGAGGGTTCAATTAAATTGCCGAGGTGTATAAATGAAGGGTCTGCTTAAAGGTATCATTATCGTTATAGTTTTAGTGGGGCTGGGATTAGCCCTGTTCACAGCTGGCCTGTTAAAGAACGAGAAGTTGGATGCATATCGTATTGTGAAATGGAATGTGGCCTGGGTGAATAGTCTGGATATGCCTGGCGACAGCTCGCAGATTAAGACCCTTAACGGTTGGCATTCGGCCAATATCGATGACCCGATGCCTGGAAGGCCAATTGGAGGCTCGAAAGCTTGGATCGAATTCACCCTGCCGGGTGGGGACAAGGGGCCTCAAGCTATATTACTGGATAAGGTATATGCCCAAGAGGTCACTGTGTATTTAGGAGACACAAAAATTTATGAATCACCACGTAACGAAATTTACGATATCAAGAAAGTGATAGTGCCCTTTCAACAATCAGATCATGGAGAACAAGTATATGTAGGATTTACTTCAAGTTACTCGAGAATCGGTCTTGTCAAAGACGAGATTAAAGTCGGCAATTATGAGCAGTTGCAAGGACATTTTGTGAAGAAGGATGTCTTGGACTTTGTCATCGGCGGGGCTCTCATTTTTATAGCTATAATCATGCTGATCTGTCTATTCTTTTTGAATAATATTCATCTGGTCAGCTGGCTCGCGTTATCCATGGTTATTCTCTCCAGCGGGATCCTCATTATAACCTACTCTACCTTTCTATACACTTTTTATGAGGTCAATGTGAAGAACACCCAGTGGATATTTGACATTTCGCTATTTGTACTTCTCTATTCTATGAACTTCTTTTTTGAGAAAATATTTGGGAAGGGCTTTTTCTCAATCATTACGATTGCCCGTAGAGTACATTTAAGCTACTCCTTGTTCTGCTTTATGTTTGCTCTCTTTAATATTTTTAATTCACATAATTACGATCACATCTACGCCGTGCTGACTACAACTATCATGGGATATATCATGATTATACAGTTTGCCATACTGGTGAGTGTCGCCCTGGTTGATGCAATTAAGGGGAATATGGAGGGGATCATCTTCTCCATAGGGTTCTCTCTACTAGCGCTCTTAAGCTTGGTTGAGTTGGTATGGTATCTAATGAATAATCAGAAATATGAGCTGGTCGCCTGGAAATGGGGCTTAATCTGCTTCTTGATCTCACTTATTGTGATATTAGGAAAAAGGTTCGCTAAAAATCATGATCAGCTTGTGGAATACTCCCAGCGCCTGGAGATATTTAATGATGAAATGCAGCGTTCAGAGAAAATGGAGATTATTAGTGAGCTTGCCGCTTCTGTTGCTCACGAGGTTAGAAATCCGCTGCAGGTCACACGTGGATTCCTTCAGCTTCTGAGTGAGAAGCAGCAGTCTCAAGACAAGATTTATCTGGGTATGGCTCTGGAAGAGCTAGATCGTGCTTCCGGTATTATCACTGATTTCCTCACCTTTGCGAAGCCTGAAGCCGGGAAGAACACGGTTCTGAACATATTGAATGAGTTCACTCATATTGAAGGGATTCTGGTGCCCATGGCTAATCTGCAAGGCGGGCGCATTACTATGGATATTCCGCCTCTGCTTGAGGTCAAAGGCAATTCTTCCAAGTTCAAACAGGCCTTCATTAACATTATTAAGAACAGTATTGAGGCTCTACAGGGTCAAGGCGAGATTCAAATCTGGGCTTATGAAAGAGAGGGTCAGATCTATATCCATGTAAAGGATAACGGGGAAGGCATGAGTGCAGCGGAGCTTGCCCGGCTCGGTGAGCCTTATTTCTCAAATAAAAGTAAAGGAACTGGCCTAGGTCTAATGGTTACTTACAGTATTATTGACGTAATGAACGGGGAGCTTACTTTCAAGAGTGAGAAGGGGGTGGGAACAGAGGCTATTATCCGATTCCCGGAGTTTAGGGAATAAACTCCGGAGAAAACGGACTGTGTATGTGATTATTGCACTAAGTTGTAAATTCAGATTACCAAGAGTTCTTGACTGCTGTGACTTTATTAAGGGCCTGAGCCGGATTAGGAGGCAGCACCAGATAGAATTCATCCGCCTTCTCTTCCACAGCATTAACTTTGATGTTCTCTGGAAGAATTACGCCTAATGCTTCTTGGATGGCTTTCTTAGGGTTAGTGAGAAGTTGTTCCTTGAAACTTGGATCCTGCCAAGCTTTCTGAATTACTTGATTTGTAAGAATCGCATCAGTTGACATAGTAATCTTCCTTTCAAAATAGGTATTTTGTTCCAATAACAATGTATCATATAGTCCGTGGTTTATCTAGTAATTTTATACATTTTTAGAAAGCCAGTAGTTCAATCCTCCTGATTGCAACAGCATTCGATCTCTTTCGATATTTCTCGTTACATTTTGCAGCTCTTCGAGCAGATGATGGCTGAAATCTATTAAATGCGGCGCCAGCTCATGAACAGCTTGAACCTGAACATGATTGGCTGAAGCTTGCTCTGAATAGCGGATAAGGCAGTCGTCTATGTAGATGGCTTGTTCGATTTGTTCGTGTGATATCCCTTGTTCATCCGGTATCTTGAGTTCGGCGCGAACAAAGGCGACCAGGCTGTTGTAATTCCTCTCCCCCAGATCCTTCTTCCAGTCCATAACATCATCCAGCATTTGCAGCGTGATAAGTGCATAATCGGTAGCATCTTCAAGCCGGGGAATCAGATGAACTTGATCAGACAGGATCAGGCTGCCTGCCACAGCCAGCTTCACAGGAGCTGCCTTATGAGCCATGCGGACCAGATGCTCTATGAAGAAGTTCTCTTGATTCTCTTGCGTTACGGCTTCCGCCCATTGCTGTAAATAGGTCCGGTAATAACCCCAAAACGGGGAATCAGCCGGGAAATACGAGCTGTAGATAGAGATGAACTCCAGCTGCAGCAGGTTCGCGAGCGGAAGGATCTCTGCAGAACCCTCACCCGGGCTATCCATTACATCATCAACAAGCTGGAAATATATCATTCCAAATATGTTGGCAAGTGAGAGTCTACGGCTGATCTGAATGCTGACCTGCGAACTGTTCCTGAGCCACAGGGGCAACAGAAAGCTGATGTAGTTATTGGAGTTGTTTTTGTTCAACAGATCGGCTTGTTCCAGAAGGTCCAGACCCCTGTCCCGGAAATGGCCGGGCATCTCCCCAATCATTCTCTCCGCCTCCGCAAGGATCCACTGCATGTCCTCTTCATATTCTAGATACCATTTCTCCATATTTCGTCCCCCCGTTATAGAATCGTCGAGTCCCTAAGCTGTGTTACATAGATAACGTTCTTAGTTTTGAATTAGTTCGTCATTGTGCTGATATTATATATAGAAAATTTGAACAAATCTAATTGGTAGCTGTTCTAAATATAAATAGATTCACGATTGGTGAATAGAAGAGAAATGACGCCGTGGCTTTGAAGCCCGGCGTTTTTTTAATACATTGCAACAAAAGGAAGGGAACACCGTTTGGAAGAAAGAGGGGGAATATGCAATGAGAGGCAGAATGTTCCTGGTTTTTATGCTGGTTGGTATATTTATGGCAGGCTGCAATCACGACAATCAAATTAATGAAGTGCCCGTAATCAAGCAGATTAAAACTTTCTATCCGGAGGATATAAGTACTACTGACCGAATAGAGATACTTAGTTCTAATGGGGAGCGAAGAAAGGTTGAGAATAAAGACAGGATTAGACGTTGGCTGGATCAAATTGGGGAGTTAAAGGTGAACGTTGA
The DNA here is from genome assembly GCF_023704175.1 of Paenibacillus sp. YPG26. NCBI lineage: Bacteria > Bacillati > Bacillota > Bacilli > Caryophanales > Paenibacillaceae > Paenibacillus > Paenibacillus sp. YPG26. Next base: position 896,675 of record NZ_CP084530.1, read on the forward strand.
TACGAATCCCGAAGATAGCAGTGGTGTCTTGTTTGGTATATCCTTATTCAAAGGGGAGAATAGAATCCTCTCCCTGACACCTACATCAATTAACGGAACAGCCATTCATGTTAACAAAGTCTTGACCAGCCTGATGTTTCAATTATGGGATGGATCCAAGTGAATGTTGTGAATCTTCACCCGGGTTAGAACATCTGATGAATACCTATTATAATGAGTAGAACCCCGGATACCACCGTTGCCCGGTTGCCCAGCTTCTCGGCTGCGTAACGTTCACCGAACAAGGAGCATAGGGCAAGCAGAACAAAGCTAAAGAAGCCGACGGAGAGCGAGGTCAGCCACACATTAAGGTGTGTGATTCCCGCATTGAAGCCTCCCGCCAAGGCATTCATAGCCAGAGCTATGCCAAGCAGCATAGATTCCGCCAGGCTGATGGACTGGGAGCTGTCCCTGTCGGCCTCTTCCGGATTACTGAGCAGGCGGGTGAAATTGCTCCCGTTACCGCCTTCAGGCTCAGGTCTGCTGCTCTTCTCCCGGAAGGGCTGCAACAGAACCCATATTCCAACCGCGACAATGACGATGGTGCCAATGACCTGACCGATCCAAGGCTCCATCCATCTCGAGATCAGGCTGCCGAATAGACCGGACACCAGGGTAGCAAGAAATGAAATAATGGCAATCGCCAGATTGGAATACCAGGGAATACGGATTTTTTGAACACCATAGGCAATTCCTACTCCGGCATTGTCAAGGTTGGAAGCCAAACCGATTGCTAAGATGGCCATCAAACTATAAGTACTCATGAGGTTCGCCCCTTTACCATTGCTTATGAGATCAGCATATGCCCATTTGCATGGAATGGTTTCTCTAAGATATGGCGGGGCTAACTGCTGCCGTTCGGCTGCATGAATTGTTTCCATTTTTGTCGATAAAATGTTACCCAGAATCCATATAAACGTGTATAATTTGAAGTATGATCCACTGAGGAGTGATAATTGTGCTTGAAAATTTATTGCGGCCAACCCATTTGCTGCTGTTAGTTATTGCTGCACTTCTGTTGTTTGGTCCAAGCAAGCTCCCTGAACTCGGACGCAGCTTCGGATCGATGCTGAAAGAGTTTAAGCGAGGCGCACGCGGAGATGTTGTGGAAGAAGAGAAGCTGCCGGATGCCAACAAGCTGGAAGAAGTAAATCATAAATAGAGTAAGGCACCCATTGCTGGGTGCCCTTTTTGTATCCTCTGTTATGTTAAGGAATTACTATAATCGTACTGGTATATTACGGGGTCACTATAACGGTAGTGTACGGAGGCAGGTGCAGCTTCGCCCCATCCAGCTTGGAGGCGCTATTTGTTGTCTTCAGGATGTTCTTGAAGGCCGGCACACCCGGAGAGCCTGTAAGTGTAGTCATCTGCTCCCTGCCCGATAGATTGTGAACCACAAGCACGGTCTCCTTACCCGAAGTTCTTACATAAGCCATCATGCTGGTATTATCCTGTGTATATTCGTCGATATTCCCGCCTTGCAGAGCGGGAATTTGTTTTTTCCAGCTAATCAGCTCCTTATAATGGTTCAGTAAGGAATCCGGGTCCTTCAACTGGCCCTCTACACTTGGCGCATCCTTCCCGCTGTTGTTCGCGGCAGGCTCCCAGGTTGTCTGTCCGGCTCCCTTGCCGGCTGCATACCACTGCATGGGCTCGCGAATCTCCTCATCAGGCTTGGAGCCCTTCATGCCAATCTCTTCTCCATAATAGAGGAAGGGATTGCCCGGAAGCGTCAGTAGGATGGATGCCGCCATCTTGGCGTGGTTGGTATCACCGCCGAGTACACTCATTACTCTGTTCTGATCGTGATTGGAGAGGAACACGGCATCGGTGAACTTACCATTTGATTTCTGTGCATAGAAGTCATAGGTACGCTTAAGGGTGAAGGCAAAGTTATTATCCTTCTCACCGGTGGCGGCATTCAGGATCAGCTTGGCGAGCCCGAAATTAAACCCTGAATCAAAGGCCCGGTCCAGGTAGACGGCTACGGATGATGCGGAATCCTCCCATACCTCTCCAACCAGGTAGACGCTTGGATTCGCTTCACTCATTCGGCTGCGGAATTCCTGCCACCAGGCGACGTTCTTGGCAGTTGTTGCTTCGTTGCGGTCGGATTGCAGATCCTCGTAGATATGTTTGGCCGCATCCAGTCTGAATCCATCTACCCCTTTACTCAGCCAAAAACGTCCAATATCCTCGATCTCGCTCCGCACCTCAGGATTGTCAAAGTTCAGATCCGGCATGCTGTCCGAGAAGGCTGCCAGATAGTGGCTCCCCAGAAGCGGATGCCATGCCCCGCCGCTGCTTGCTGCGCTGGGCCCTTCGGGATTCTTGTTCTGATCCTCTGCCCAAGTGTACCAGTCCCGGAACTTGCTCTTCTTCTCCTTGGCTGACTGAACGAACCATGGGTGCTGCTTGCTTGTATGATTAACCACCAGGTCCATAATCACTTTAATATCCCGTTGATGGGCTTCCTGAATGAGCTTGTCAAAGTCAGCCAGTGTTCCAAAGTCCGGATTGATGGCCCTATGGTCTGTCACATCATAGCCATGATAGCTGGGGGAAGGGTTGATTGGGGTAAGCCAGAGGCCTCCCACGCCAAGGTCCTTCAAATAATCAAGCTTGGCCGTAATTCCATTCAGGTCGCCGATTCCATCTCCATTACTGTCCGCATAAGAACGGACGAATATTTCATAATAGACGGTCGAGCCCTGCTGAAGCGTTGAAGCGGCACTCTTCTGATTCTCTGTCTTAGGACCTGCGGCGGGCGCCTCATTAGCTGTCTTGGAGGGGGCGGTGCCCGAATCAGGAGCTGAGGATGAGCTGCATCCAGATAACAGACCCGTCAGCAGAGCCGCTACGGCAAGCCAGCGAGGAAGCTTATACACTGATTTTGAAGCTGTACCTTTATTCATAGGTGAACAATCAATCCTTTCAATTGAGTGTAAATGAATGATAAATGGGGTAGGATCTATTTCCCATATTAATTGATGAAAGCGATTTAGTAAAACGTTTTCGTCAAGTTGTCCCGGGTTCAAACAGGTTCAAGTTCTCCTGTACTTGTCTCTGTCCGTCCTCCCGGCCCGGGCAGGCAGGCCAGCGGTTGTATTCCTGTATTAGAAATGTGATACATTATAAGAAAGAAAAAGAACAATAAGATATCATTTGTTCAGGTTATGGAGGGATTTAAATGCAGGAAGATTACGAACGCAAGCTGCAGGATCAGAAGGATTTGTTCAGACAGCTTGGGATCAAGCTTGACGCGCTTTCTATTCATGAGAAGGAGTTCCCTGTGAAAATGAGGGGTTATGAGAAGGAGGACGTTGATCGGCTGCTGGATGAGGTGATCATTGACTATGAGCGCTTTTACGATATTATTACAGATCTGCTCGATAAATATAAAGAAATACAGCGGAGACAGGCTTATTGGGAGGAAGAGAAGAGAGCCTTAACCGCTCAGAAGGCCAAGCTTGAGAACACCAATGTAGTTGACCGTCATCTGGTTGATGAAGGAATTCGTTCCCTTGAGCGAAGCATTGAGCAATTCAGGCTTACTATTCGCCGGGAGTTCGATGTTTGACTCCGTGCATAATAACGGGATAATGAATGAATACTTATGATTAAGGCTAATGCTTGTATGTCTATAATCTCAGACCCTATGCTGCTGCATAGGGTCTTTGCTTGTGTGCGGAGTGTGCTGAATCTGGGGCAATTTGGAGGGGCTGATGTTTCGCATTTTGATCGGTGGGTAAATTAATCAGGTAGCCGCCGACATGGCAGGCAAGCTGATGAGTATAAAAACGACAACTAACCGGCATAATGCCTTGGTATCTATAAAGGAGAGAACGAAGATGAAAGAACAGGAACAAGCTTTTAAAAGAATCAAAATAACTGTAAATGGTGAGCCCGTAGGAAATGAGATGTTCATCGATCAGGAGACTTACGTCCCGGTTGCGAGACAGTATGTAACTAATCTGGAGTCGGCTCAGGCCGAACTAGCTGAGACATCTGTACTATAAAATTTAACCATATAGGACATGGGTTGCATAGAGACACTCGGACAGTGAACTGTCCGGGTGTTTTTGATTTTATATTCTCGTTATCGAAGTTGAACTTAAGAATACTCCTAAGCAAGGGTATCGAATGGTCTTGGAAAAGCGATAGCGGTCGTCTTAATATTTAGGAGATTTTCGACATAATCATCCTGGCTTGTTCCACATAATTCAAAAAAAGATGTTTATCTCCCAGAAGGCGGGGTAATAACATAGCGTAGCAGACAAGACAGTCTGAACAACTTCAAAAACCATAAGGAGTGATTCATAATGGCACGTAATAACGACAATAACAAGATGAGCCGTGAAGAAGCAGGACGCCTGGGTGGAGAAGCTACAGCAAAAAATCATGATAAAGAGTTCTACCAGGAAATTGGCCAAAAGGGTGGAGAAGCTACTGCTAAGAACCATGACAGCGAGTTCTACCAAGAGATTGGCCAAAAAGGTGGAGAAGCTACCTCAAGAAATCATGATAAAGAATTCTATCAAGAAATTGGTCAAAAAGGCGGCGAAGCCAGAGGGAACTCTGACAGCGACAGCAGCGATGGTAAAATGAGCCGTGAAGAAGCAGGCCGTAAAGGCGGCGAAGCACGCGCACGCCAACGTGACTAAGATTAACTATTGCGAACTAAATTTACAAAATATTAGTAGAAAAACCTCGGGTTCTTAACAGACCCGGGGTATTTTCTTGATTTTTCATGTCCGATTAAGTTATAGTGGCTAAATGTGTGTGGAATACTGAATACAAACTTCACCAGAAATGGGAGGGAGTTATTTAATCAGGAGGTATTGCCATGGACCAAAGACCAGAAACAGGACGTTTATTTATTGCTGTTCCCCTGCCGGATTCCCTTCAGAACACAATTGGTGAGTGGACCAGGGAACACCTTGGACATCTTCAATTCAGGAAATGGGTGCATCCGGCGGATATGCATATCACGCTGCAATTTCTTGGCGATACACCGCTACAGAAGGTGCCTGAGCTTAGCGAAGCGCTTCGGCATGCTGTCAAGGGCTTTGGATCCTTCCCGCTGGAGGTTCGCGGGCTGGGTACTTTTGGGCGGCCGGCAGTGCCTAGTATACTTTGGACTGGCATAGATGGGCAGGTGAGCCGCCTGACGGATCTATACAAGCAGGTGACAGCGGCCACATCCAGATTGGGATTTCAACTGGAGGAGCGTCCGTATAAGCCTCATATTACGCTTGCCCGGTCGTACCAGGGGGAATCTTCTTTTAACCTGAAAGGCCTTGACTCTACAGTGTCGTTCGGGGAATGGAGCCCTGATTCCGTGGTGATCTACAGGACGCGAATGGGTCGAACTCCGATGTACGAAGTCACCCAGAGAATCATGTTATGACAATATTTTTGAGAAATTGTTATTCAAAACTCTAAGATTCGGTTACATAACATAGAGTGTGCACGAACAAGTGTGCCTTATAAAGCGTCTCCCGAGGAGAGCGGGGGGTTAAGGACGACTTTATAACAGAGAGAGAATCTACCGGACGCAGGAGGTCATTATGGATTTATTCAAACAAAACCGTTACGTCGCGCTGTTGATCGGCGCTATTCTAGTATGTGTGGGATCAATATGTCTACTTTGGAGAACGGCGGGAATAGAGGATCAGGGGATTATGAGTATGCCAAGATTGGGTGCAGAGTCCACGGTCTCTATGCTGCAAGCTCAGTCTTTGCGTCCATACGTGGCTTCAAATTCTGTGATACAGAGGACAAGTCCGTCCCATGTTGCAACAGAAGGACATGCCTTAAATAAGGCGTTAGAGAAACGCAAAATAGTCAAGGAGCAGCCGATTACTGCTGCAAAAATCGACAAAACCATCCCCCCGAAACAAATCTTCTTCACGAGAACGGCGCTGTTAAGCCCGGAGGATAAGAGTAAATCCACCTGGAAATACGCGCTGTCGGAAGAAGAGCTGCTTCTCCTGCAAAAGATTGTTATGGCAGAAGCAGAGGGCGAACCGTACGAGGGCAAAGTGGCAGTTGCCAATGTTGTCCTGAACCGGCTGCGGTCAGCCAATTATCCCGATACTATTAGAGAAGTTGTATATCAGAAATTTCAATTCAGTCCTGTTCGGAATGGTCGATTAAAGCGTGTAACGCCCAACAAGGATACGGTTCGTGCAGTAACCGAAGCCCTGCATGGACGCAAGGAAGTCAGCGATGATACTTACTATTTCCTGTCCATTAAGCTTGCCAGTGATCTAACCGTTGCGCGTACCCAGAAGAAAATCAAACAGATCGGCAATCATACTTTTTATAAATAGATCAAGGCTCTTATATTAGTGTTACATGCTGAACTGCCGAAGTGCCTGTGATTCACTGTTATGTCTAAATGGTGTGGAGAACGAAGAGTCAAAGAGCATTTCTACTAAATCATGAGCACAGCGGTCCGGCTTGTAGTTGTTCCTGAAAGCGTGCTGCGGGTCTGACTTGATCTGTTCAGAATGGTATCTGCTGGTTAGCCGTGCGAACCATCGATCAATCGCTTCTGCCTCCAGTGTCTCGCCGTAACCACTGGTCACGAAATACTGCCGGTTGCTCTCTTCTTGACCGGGAATGGATTCACAGAACAACATGGGAAGCCCCTTGGCCAGCGCTTCTGTACAGGTCATACCGCCCGGCTTGGTAATTAGCAGATCAGACGCATCCATCCATTTACTGATTTCTTTGGTATGACCCAGGATTACCACATGGGGATGATCAAAGCCTGGATGACTCTTCAGCTTGGCAGCCAGCTTCTCATTCGTGCCTGTACAAAAGACTAGTTGAACCTTGTCTCTCCAGGAAGTTAGCGAGTCTAGAACCTGCTTCTTGAACAGAAGTCCCCATCCGCCGCCCATGATCAAGACGGTTGGAATGTTGCGGAGTTGTAATTCCTTCCGTACGCAGCTCTTGTTCCGCGCCGTCCAGAAATTCGGATGCACTGGGATGCCGGTCACATGAACCGCCTCAGATTTGATACCCCGTCTCAGGAGTAATCTGCGGACCTCGGGAGTGGAGACCAGGTAGCGGTCCACTTCAGGGTTGACCCATGCAGCATGGGCATCATAATCAGTAATGACTGTATATAGAGGCACTTTAAGTCCTGCCGATTTGAGTCGGGAGATGACCGCACACGGAATCGGATGGGTGCATATGATCAGATCCGGCTTCAACTGTTCGATAACATTTGCGGTATGGGTGTAGAAAATTTTGTGAAGAGCAAGCCGGGTCAACCGGTTAATGGGCTTCTCATACTGTTTGCGGTACAGCATCCCTACCAGAGCTGGACTTGTAATCACCGTCTTGCGGTAAGCAGACAGAATAATCGGTGCTACTACCGGATTGAGAAAAGAACCCAGCTCCAGTACTTTGGTCTGTATCCCGGGGCTAATCTTTTTCATACCTGCTGCCAGAGCGTATGCGGCCTGGGTATGCCCGCTTCCAAAACCTTCAGATAGAATAAGCACTCTTTTTCTGTTCACTTTGTTCACCTGCTTTATTTAGTCCTCCTTATATAAGGAGGCTATTTTTTTTGAAGAAAAGGCCTGGCTTCATTGTTCCATATGTATATTAACACTGTTCACTTGTCTATAGTTTATTTCGATTCCTATCTTTAGAGAACAGGCCACGGACCAGATATATACTGGACCAAGGTCGGGGAGGAAACGGACGGGCTAAATTAGGTCTTGCACCAGAAAAGAGAAAGTGGTACATTTGTAATCGACCAAATGACTAAATGAGAATTTTAGTCAGTCATACGGATTTGTTTGGGGAAGGGTGAAGTTCATGCATGTGGCGGTGGATCGCCGACAGCAGATTGTTGACGCGGCTGCCAAATCGTTTGCCTTGTTCGGGTATAAGGCGACGACCATGGAGCAGGTAGCGAAGATAGCAAGCGTAGGCAAGGGAACGATCTACACATTTTTCGCGAACAAGGAACAGTTATTCGATGAGATTCTGCGTTCGGTATTAAGGGAAATGAAGCGTATTATCGCGCAGGAGATTCAAGCAGGCAGGCCCTTTGTCGATAATATGCAGCGCAGTCTGGATGCTCTGCTGGATTTCCGGGATCAGCATGAGCTTCTGATTAAGCTGTCTCAAGAGGTTCGTGACTTCGGCACCCCTCAGGCTAAGGAAGCCATGCACCGGGTTGAGCAAGTCATCCTTGAACACTTGGAAGGACAGATCGTCCGTGCCATGGAACAGAACGCGATCCGCCGCATGGACCCGAAGATCATCTCTTTCGTTATGCTGGAGCTATATATTGCGCTCACTTCGGAATGGAGCAAGAATCATGACCCGCTGGACAAAGAACAGATCAAGCAGGTGTCCCGGATTCTTTTGGCAGAAGGGCTCTCGGTAAAGTAAGCCGGAAGCGTGTTGGAATGGTAGAAGCTTTAGATTAAATAAGGAGTGTTGTAAGAATGAAATCGATGTCTGTGTTTTTCAGTGATTTAATATCCAGCTTCAAGAAGCCGAAAGTGATCATTCCCATCCTGGTAGTATTGTTCATTCCTGTGCTCTACAGCGGGATGTTCCTGACCGCCTTCTGGGATCCTTACGGTAAGATGGGCGATCTACCTGTCGCTGTAGTGAATCAGGACAAGGGAGCCGAGTTCAATGAGAAGTCCCTGCATGTCGGTGAGGATCTTGTGGCGGAACTGAGGAAGAGTGACGACTTTAAGTGGGAGTTCGTAAGTCGGCAGGCGGCGGATGAGGGAATGAAAGATAATAAGTATTACATGACTATCGTCATTCCAGAAGATTTCTCCTCCAAGGCAACGACGGTGATGGATGAGCATCCAGATCCGGCCGATATCCTGTTCGTACCGAATGAAGGTTATAACTTCCTGGCAGGACAGATCGGGGGTACCGCAGTCAAAGAGATCAAGTCCAAGGTGTCGGCTAAAGTAACTGAGGCCTATACAGAAACACTGCTTACCCAGGTAGAGAAGGTGTCCGGTGGACTATCTGACGCAGGCAGCGGCGCGGACACGATTCATGAGGGGGCTGCCAAGCTTCAGGATGGAGCCGGCAAGCTGAAGGATAATCTGGCGAAGCTGGTTGAAGGAACAGTCAAATTGCAGGACGGGGTAACACCACTTGCTAATGGAATCAGTTCACTGAACCAAGGTGCCAAAGATTTGCAAAATGGGGCAGTGAAGCTGTCTGGAGGCTTAGGACAGTTATCGGCTGCTGAGAAACAGCTGGAGAACGGTGCGGTTGCGGCCCAGCAGGGGGGAACCAAGCTTCAGGCGGGTCTCCAATCCTCACTTGAAGGAACGACCAAGTTAGATGCTGGTCTTGAAGCAGCCCAGCAGGGCAGCAGTAAGCTTCAGGCTGGCATGGAGACTGCGCTTCAGGGAAGCGGGAAGGTAGCCGAAGGCGCCGACGGGGTAGCTAAAGGTCTGGAACAAGTCATGAAGGCAAGTCCAGAACTTGCCAGCAATCCGCAGATGCAGAAGCTGCTTGCAGCAAGTATGGCCGTAGCCAAGGGCAGTGAGCAGGTTCATGAAGGCCAACAGCAGCTTGCCCAAGGCGTTAAGAGCCTGAATGATGCACAGCAGCAGCTGGCACAAGGCAGCGGACAACTGGTTAAGGGTCAGCAGCAGCTTGTGGGAGGATCAGCCCAGCTGAATGAGGGGCAGTCCCGTCTTGCAGCGGGTATGCAGCAATTCGGAAGCAAGCTGTCTGAGGCAGCGGCAGGCAGTAAGGAACTTGCGGCTGGAACCGGGAAGTTAAGTGCCGGTACAGAACAGCTGGGTGCTGGGGTCAGCAAGCTTACAGGTGGTGTTGATGCAATTGCCAGCGGGTCCAAGCAGTTGGATACAGGCGCAGGACAATTGAAAGAAGGCACAGGCAAGCTGGCCGACGGTTCCGGAGAACTGGCGACAAAGCTTAACGATGCAGCGAAGCAGACATCAGAAGTCAAAGCTTCGGACGACACAGTTAGTATGTATGCCAAACCTGTTGGAGTTACAGAGAACAAGTATAATCCGGTACCTAACTACGGAACGGGCTTCGCACCTTACTTCTTGTCTCTTGGTTTATTCGTGGGTGCACTGATTGCTACTCTTGTTATTCCGCTCCGTGGATCTTCTGTCCAAGAAGCAAGCGGCTGGAACCGCTTTGTAAGCCGCACCTTGTCTTTTGGCCTGATGAGTCTGGTCCAATCCCTGTTTGCGGTTACGCTTGTGCTGTACGGACTTAAGCTTCAAGTTCAGAATGTGCCTATGATGTTCTTGTTCAGTTTTATAACAAGCCTAAGCTTTATGTTCATTATCCAAGCTCTTGTAACATGGCTTGATAATCCTGGACGTTTCGTAGCCATTCTGATCCTGATTATTCAATTAACAACGAGTGCGGGAACATTCCCGATTGAACTGATTCCTGACTGGATGAAAGTATTTAATCCGCTGCTGCCTATGACCTACAGTGTCTCAGGCTACAAAGCCGTGATCTCAAGCGGGGATATGCATGCGGCTTGGTCTAATGTAGGAGTGCTTGCGATGTTCGGAGGGACTTTCCTGATATTGACTTTGGTGTACTTCCTTATGAAGCACAAACGCAATACCGAGGTTGAGAATGAACAGATCTTGACCGCTTAAGAAGTTCAATCTACGAAATCACTGGAGCTAGAGCTAGAGCTAGCTAGAGTGTCAGTGTTAATCAGCTGTAAACAATATATGAAGCATCGTTATACACCCTATACACCCTTTAGAATGAGTGCATGGATAGACTTTTGGTTATCCGATCAATTCTAGAGGGTGTATTTTTGTGCTGTCGGCATGATAATAAGGATCGCCCGGGGCGATGCAGGAATCAGGATTTGCAAATGGTAAAAAAGAGTGATAAATTTAACGATGACCGAGTGACTAGGAATGGAAAATAGTCAGTTACCAGCTTGTGAAACTTGTTATAGAAAGGAGGACAACGATGTCTACAGTAGACCGCCGCACCATGGTCATCGAAGCAGCGACCAAATCCTTCTCCATGTTCGGCTATAAAGCGACGACCATGGATCAGGTAGCCCGGATAGCCAATGTCGGCAAAGGGACGATCTATACGTTTTTTGCTAATAAAGAGGAATTGTTCGATGAGATTCTGCATGTGGTAATTGGAGAAATGAAGCGGATTACCGAAAAGGAAGTTCACGAAGACAAAGCCTTCTTCGATAATCTGTATCGGGGATTGGATGCGGTGCTTGAATTCAGAAAGGATCACGAACTGCTCCTCAAGCTCTCGCAGGAGGTAAGGGAGTTCGGCACACCCCAGGCCATGGAGGCCATGCAGCGGGTTGAGAATGTGATTCTGGATTACCTGGAGAAGCAGCTCAAGCGGGCGGAAGAGCAGGGAGAGATTCGCGAAATTGATTCCAAGGTGGCCGCTTTTGTCATGCTGAAGCTGTATATTGCTCTGGCATCCGATTGGAACAAGCATCATGATCCCATGGACAAGGAACAAATCAAATCCTACATCAGGATCTTTTTGGCAGAAGGCCTGGCCATCGACTAGCACAATCAGATTGAAAGCTGAATAAGGAGTGGGAAATCGCAATGAAAGCATTATCTGTGCTTGTTAAGGATATGAAGTCGGGTGTCAAAAAGCCGATGACGCTGATCTCGTTCATTGCAGTCGTATTCATACCCATTCTGTACTGCGGGATGTATCTGTCCGCATTCTGGGATCCTTACGGCCACCTGGATGAGATGCCGGTGGCGGTGGTCAACCAGGACAAAGGTGCTGAATATGAAGGGAAGTCACTGCATATCGGCAGGGATCTCGTGGATGAGCTTAAGAAGAACCAGGATTTCAAATGGGATTTCGTCACCGAGAAGGAGGCCCAGCAGGGGATTGATGAGAATCGATATTATATGAAGATTACGATTCCTGAGAACTTTTCCTCCAAGGCTACGACGCTGATGGATGATCATCCGGATCCGGCTGAACTGATCTATGAACCAAATGGGAACTATAACTTCGTAGCTGGACAAATCGGCAACAGCGCGGTCAAGGATCTCAAGGCCAAGATCTCGGCTAAAGTCACCGAGGCCTATACGAACAGCTTGTTCGATAAAGTATCAGAAATCTCTTCAGGCCTCGCCGAAGCGGGCAGTGGTGCGGGGGATATTCGCACAGGTGCCGGCAAGCTGCAGGATGGTGCGGCCAAGCTGAAAGAGAATCTTAATAAGCTCGTGAACGGAACCTCCGAGCTTGAGGCGGGTATTGTTCCCCTGGCCAATGGGGCAGGCAAGCTTCAGAGCGGAGCCGCAGAGCTGAACAAGGGAGCATCCTCCTTGGCAAGCGGGCTCGATCAGCTCAGTGCTGCCCATAAGCAGCTCCGCAGCGGCACCGAGCAGGCTGTAGCGGGTGCATCGCAGTTATCTGGCGGCCTTCAATCCTCCCTGGAGGGCAACAAGAAGCTGAATCAGGGTCTGAATGCTTCCCTTGAGGGGACGACCAAGCTGCAGGAGGGCCTGCACGCTGCCGTTGCCGGAAGCACGAAGCTGAGTCAAGGACTTCAAGCCTCAGCAGAGGGCAGCGCCAAGGTAGCTGAAGGAGCCAAAGGCGTAGCTCAGGGACTGGATCAATTGGTCAAGGCCAACCCGGCTCTCGCCCAAGACCCTTCTGTTCAGAAACTGCTCGCAGCAAGCCAGGCTGTAGCGCAGGGCAGCGAGCAGGCGGCAGCAGGACAGAAGCAGCTTGCCCAGGGCAGCAGTCAGCTGGCTGCTGGCAGTCAGCAGCTGGCTGACGGCAGCGACCAGCTGGTCCAAGGGAACAAGCAGCTGGTAGCCGGGAGTGATGCGCTGCTTGCAGGGAACCAGAAGCTGGTGGATGGAGCAGCCAAGCTTCAGACGGCTGGACCGAAGCTTACCGGTGGGATGCAGCAGTTCGGCAGCAAGCTCACCGAAGCGGCGGCAGGCAGCCATAAGCTTGCCTCGGGTGCAGGGCAGTTATCTACCGGGACAAGCTCGCTGGTAGAGGGAATTTATAAGCTTGGCGGCGGGGTCAGCACGATTGCCAGCGGCTCCGTCAAGCTGGATGAGGGCGCGGGTGAGCTGAAGAACGGAATGGGCGACCTCGTCAGCGGCTCCGGCAAGCTTGCCGACAAGCTGAATGAGGCGGCAGACAAAACTTCGGATGTGAAGGGAACAGACGAGCGGGTTACGATGTATGCCCAGCCTGTAGACGTCCACGAGGACACATCCAAGAAGATCACCAATTATGGAACCGGGATTGCACCCTACTTCCTGTCGATCAGTCTATTTGTAGGCGCACTGCTTTCTACCATTATAATCTCCATGAGAGGGACCACCGTAGAGAATGCCACCGGCTTGCAGCGCTTCTTCAGCCGTACGTTCACCTTCCTGCTGATGAGCCTGTTACAGTCCCTCGTCGTGGCTACGCTTGTTCTGGTGCTCGTCGGACTTAAGGTGCAGAGCTTGCCGCTCTTCTACCTGTTCACGTTCGCAACAAGCTTCGCCTTCATGATGATTATTCAGGCTATTGTGACCTGGCTGGACCAACCAGGCCGCTTCCTGGCCGTCATTCTGATGGTGCTGCAGCTGACTACCAGTGCGGGGACGTTCCCGCTTGAACTGCTTCCTGAGTGGATGAAGCCGATCAATCCTTGGCTGCCCATGTCCCACTCCGTTACCGGGTTCAAAGCTGTGGTCTCAAGCGGAGACTACAGCAGCATGTGGAATCAGTTCGCGCTGCTGCTTGTCTACGGATTTGTATTTGTGTTGATAACTTTGGCATACTTCTTATTCAGAACACCCAAATCAACAGCAATGAACCAGGAAGAGATTGTGACTCCATTAGCTTAAGATAAATACAAGCAGGCGTTCCCTCAGGGGACGCTTTTTTGCTATATAGTGACCGCTGGTTCGGCATAAAAAATCTTATCGCCATCATAAAAAGATTAGATTTCCCCGCATAAGGAACAGGGTGCTACAATACTAGAACGATAATACGAATGTGACTTCTGTCTGATTTCTGTGCTGGAACTAAGAATTTGAAATATAGGGTCATTGATCAGAGGATTTATGCAAATAAAATGTTCAAAAGTCTATTTGAAACCTGCCGTTTTGCGTATAAATTGGTTGGAACGAGCTATTTTACGAACAGAAAGGTTGTATGTTAAATGAAACATACGGATATCCCCGCAAAACAAGGTTTATATGATCCGGCTTTTGAAAAAGATGCCTGCGGTATGGGCTTTGTTGCCCATATCAAAGGACGGCCATCTCACGATATTGTCAGCCAGGCGCTGACTATGCTTATTAATATGGAACACCGCGGCGGCCAAGGCAGCGAGCCTAACTCCGGCGATGGAGCTGGAATGATGATTCAGCTTCCACACCGATTCTTCTCGCTTGAAGCCGAGAAGCTGGGGTTCCGTCTTCCGGAACCCGGCCAGTATGGCGTCGGTATGATCTTCCTGCCTCATGATGAGGAGGTCCGCAGCCGCCAGGAAGCGAAATTCAAGGAAATTGTTGAAGAAGAAGGACAGCAGCTGCTTGGGTTCCGCACCGTGCCTACGAATGATGAGATGCTGGGCCAATCGGCCAAGGCAGCGAAGCCTTATGTCCGTCAGGCATTTATCGGCCGCAGCGCTGATATCAAGGATGAATTGGCTTTTGAACGCAAGCTTTATGTCATTCGCCGCCGTGCTGAGCTGGCCATCCGTTATGGCGGAGCTGAGCAGGGAGATGCCTTTTACATGCCGAGTCTTTCCTGCCGCAAAGTGGTATACAAGGGAATGCTCACAACTGAGCAGGTAGGCGAGTTCTATCTGGATCTCAAGAATGAGCAGTTAGAATCTGCTATCGCTCTGATACACTCGCGGTTTAGTACAAATACATTCCCGAGCTGGGAACGTGCCCATCCCTATCGCTTCATGATCCATAATGGTGAGATCAATACGCTTCGCGGCAATGTGAACTGGATGCATGCGCGCCAGTCCTTGTTCCAGAGTGAAGTGTTCGGGGAAGATCTTGCGAAAGTGAAGCCGGTCATTAATCCTGACGGTTCGGACACGGGAATGTTCGATAATACCTTTGAATTCTTGTATTTGAGCGGACGTTCGCTGCCGCATGTGGCCATGATGATGGTTCCTGAGCCTTGGAACAATCATGAAAGCATGGACGACAGCAAGAAGGCGTTCTATGAATATCACAGCTCTCTGATGGAGCCATGGGATGGCCCGGCCGCGATGGGCTTCACGGATGGCATTCAGATCGGCGCGATTCTTGACCGTAATGGTCTGCGTCCTTCCCGTTACTATGTTACGAAGGATGACTTGATCGTATTATCTTCCGAAGCGGGTGTCCTGGATATCGCGCCGGAGAACGTTCTATACAAAGACCGTCTGCGTCCGGGCCGGATGCTGCTGGTGGATACCAAAGAGGGCCGGATTATCTCGGATGAGGAAGTGAAAGCGTCCATCGCTGCGGAGAATCCTTACCGTGAATGGCTGAATGAGCATCTGATTCAGCTTGATGAGCTCCCTGAAGCTCCAGAACTGCCTAAGCAGAGACATGACAATGTAACCAAGCAGCAGCTGTCCTTCGGTTATACCTACGAGGAGCTTCGCAAGATACTCGAACCGATGGCTTCCACAGGGCAAGAAGCGCTTGCTTCCATGGGTTATGATGCTCCGATTGCCGTGTTGTCTGACCAGCCTCAGCGTCTGTTCAGCTACTTCAAGCAGATGTTCGCGCAGGTCACGAATCCGCCGATTGACGCCATTCGTGAAGAGCTTGTAACCTCCACGCTGACTACCATCGGTCCTGAACGCAACCTGCTCAATCCTGAGCCGGAGAGCTGCCGTCATATTAGACTGGAATCTCCTATTCTATCAAATGAGGATTTCGCGAAGCTGCGTCACGTTCATCGTCCGGGCTTCAAGTCCATGACGATTCCAACCTTGTTCCCGGTTGCCGAGGGAGCAGAGGGACTGCGCGCTGCTATTGATACGCTCTGCACTGCAGCTGATCGTGTCATTGAGAAGGGCCATAATATCCTCATTCTGTCCGACCGTGGCGTTGATGAGGAGAATGCGGCTATCCCTTCCCTGCTAGCCGTATCAAGCCTGCACCACCATCTGATCCGTAAGGAGACCCGTACTAAGGTCAGCATTCTCCTGGAATCCGGTGAGCCTCGTGAGGTACATCATTTCGCGCTCCTGCTCGGTTATGGGGTAAGCGCGGTGAACCCTTATCTGGCGTTCGAGTCACTCGATGATATGATTGCCCAGAACATGCTTCGCGGAGTGTCCCGAGAGAAGGCTGTGAAGAACTTCATTAAAGCTGCTACCAAAGGGGTCGTGAAGACACTTTCCAAGATGGGAATCTCTACGATTCAATCCTATCGCGGTGCCCAGATCTTCGAGGCTGTGGGGCTTAATCAGGAGTTCGTGGATCGGTACTTCACCTGGACGCCTTCCCGTATCGGAGGGATTGGTCTTGAGGAAGTAGCTGCGGAGACAATCGCCCAGCACTACCGGGCCTTCAATGAGAAGGACGGCAATGATAACGTGCTGGATTCCGGCGGCGAGTACGCATGGCGGGCGAATTCAGAAGAACACATGTTCAATCCGAAGACGATCCATCTGCTTCAGCAGGCGGTCCGTACTGGGGACTATGGAATATACAAGAAATACGCTGCGCTTGTTCAGGGAGAGAATGAGAACCACTTGACGCTTCGTTCCCTGCTTAACCTGAAGCCGGCGGGCCCTAAGGTTCCGCTGGAAGAGGTTGAATCCGCGGCTTCAATCATGAAGCGGTTCAAGACCGGCGCCATGTCGTTCGGTTCCATCAGCAAAGAAGCGCATGAGTCTATCGCAATCGGGATGAACCGTGTAGGCGGCAAGAGCAATACCGGAGAAGGTGGAGAAGACCCGGCCCGTTACATTCCAGAGGCGAATGGAGACTCTCGCCGCAGTGCGATCAAGCAGGTCGCTTCCGGCCGCTTCGGGGTTACTTCCCACTACCTGGTCAATGCGGATGAGATCCAGATCAAGATGGCGCAGGGTGCGAAGCCGGGTGAAGGCGGACAGCTGCCAGGCCGCAAGGTGTATCCATGGGTTGCGGAAGTTCGTGGTTCAACTCCGGGTGTAGGCTTGATCTCGCCGCCTCCGCATCACGATATTTACTCGATCGAGGATTTGGCGGAGCTGATCTACGATCTCAAGAACTCCAACCCGCGTGCTCGCATCAATGTGAAGCTGGTATCTGAGGCTGGTGTAGGCACAATTGCAGCGGGGGTGGCCAAGGGGCGCGCGGATGTCATTCTCGTCAGCGGTTATGACGGCGGAACAGGCGCGTCGCCGCAAGGCTCGATCCGTCATGCGGGTCTGCCATGGGAACTGGGTCTGGCTGAGACCCATCAGACACTGATTATGAACAATCTTCGTGACCGTGTTGTCCTAGAGACCGATGGTAAAATGCTCAACGGACGCGACCTGGCAGTTGCCGCGCTGCTGGGCGCAGAAGAGTACGGCTTCTCTACAGCTCCGCTTATCGCGGTTGGCTGTATCATGATGCGCGTATGCCATATGGATACTTGTCCGGTTGGTGTAGCGACTCAGAATCCGGAACTTCGCAAGAATTTCACAGGGGATCCACAGCATGTGGCCAACTTCATGACATTCGTTGCTGAGGATATGCGTGAGTGGATGGCTGAACTCGGCTTCCGCACGATTAATGAAATGGTGGGCCGGACCGATTGCCTGGAGACCAACAATGCGGTTAATCACTGGAAGAAGAGCGGCATAGACCTGAGTCCGCTGCTTCATGTTCCGGCACTTCATGAGGGCGCAGACCGTTACAATACGCAGCAGCAGAATCACGGCCTTGAGCATACACTCGATATGACCAAGCTGCTTGCGTTTGCAGCGCCGGCACTTGAGCGGGGCGAGCCGGTCCAAGCCGAGCTGCCAATCACGAACGTGGATCGCGCTACAGGAACGATCCTCGGGAGTGAAGTGACCCGCCTGTACGGAGCAGCGGGTCTGCCGGAAGATACGATCCGGTTCCATTTTGTCGGATCGGCGGGTCAGAGCTTTGGGGCGTTCGTGCCGAAGGGCATGACGCTTACGGTTGAGGGCGATGCCAATGACTATATTGGCAAAGGCCTGTCCGGTGGCAAGCTGGCGGTAAGACCGTCACCCAAAGCCACCTTTGTGGCCGAAGAGAATATTATCGCCGGCAACACGGCCTTCTACGGAGCGACAAGCGGTGAAGCTTATGTCCGCGGTATCGCGGGGGAACGCTTCGCGGTGCGTAACTCTGGTGCGAATGTGGTGGTTGAGGGTGTTGGCGACCACGGCTGTGAATACATGACAGGTGGGCGTGTGGTTGTTCTTGGCGGAACAGGACGCAACTTTGCAGCAGGGATGTCCGGCGGGATCGCTTATGTATATGATCCGGAAGGTTCCTTCCTTGGCCGCTGCAACCTGGAAATGGTACTGCTTGAGCGTGTTGAGGAAGCAGATGAGGCGGAAGAGCTTCGTTCCTTGATCAGCCGCCATGTGCAGTACACCGAGAGTGCTGTAGGCCACAAGGTGCTGGATAACTGGAATGAGGCACTAGGCTCTTTCGTGCGTGTCATTCCGAAGGATTACAAGCGGATGCTGCAGCAGATCCGCAAAGTTCAAGATCAAGGCCTTCAAGGCGAAGCAGCTCTGCTCGCCGCATTTGAAGCGAATATGCGTGAGCTTGCCCGTACTGGCAATTAATCGCGATATCCAAGACCTGTAGGTCCAGAATGCTGGACTTACAGGTCTTTTTTTTGTGTGTACATCCGGTTATAGAATAAGTTGGGCCTTAGAATGACCCGTGCGTACAACAGGTGAGAAAGAGTACTGGTGAACTAAAGCATTGGACAGCTTACATCGATTCCTCAATTAGAGCGCCCTGTACAGGATGACTATGAGAGGAAGGGGAAAGACCCAAGCGCCCGCCGTATCCTGCCCCGTACACTCAGCATATGCTGTGAACAAGGCTGCTGCTGAAGCAGCCATTGTCAGGAGGTATCAGGTATGCGCGTCATCGATACAGGGCTGCCGGGGGCGGTCATCATAGAGACCGATGTGTTCGAGGATGAACGTGGTTTTTTTACAGAGAGCTATAACCGGGAAGTCTTCGCGAAGCATGGAATCACTTATAACTTCATTCAAGATAATCACTCCTATTCTGGGCCTGCCGGTACACTGAGAGGCCTGCATTATCAGCTTCAGCCCAAAGCACAGACCAAGCTGGTCCGGGTACTGTCAGGAGCAATCTATGATGTATTCGTAGATCTTCGTAAGGAGTCCCCTACCTTCGGTAAGTGGGGGGAGGTCATCTTGACCTCACGGAATTTCAGACAGGTTCTGATTCCCCGCGGCTTCGCACATGGATTCTGCACACTCGTGCCACATACCGAAGTGTTGTACAAAGTGGATGAGGTCTATTCCAAGGAACATGACCGGGGGATTCTCTGGAATGATCCGGCACTTGCGATTCCTTGGCCGGCCACGAAGCTTGTGTTATCGGAGAAGGATAAGGTGCATCCGGTGATGGCCAAGGCCGATTTTGACTTCTCATACTAAGTAAGTTGGGCCATTATTTGTGTAGGCACGTGTGAACTGTTCTGGTAGGTCGCTGTTTGATGAATCATCTTAATTGGAGTTATAAAGTAGAAGTTCTTGTAAGAGGGAAGAGGGAGAAGAGGGTTATGAGTGAGCTAACGACTCCGATTCACAAGGGGAAGAGCAGCGTGCTGGTCACGGGCGCAGAAGGGCAGTTGGGAAGGGAACTGCTGGAGGTCTTAGGCAGTCTAGGATACGAAGTGCACGGGCTGGGCCATCAGGAGCTTGATATTACGGATATAGAGCAGTGCTATCATGTGCTTCAGCGTCTGAAGCCGGGTGTAGTGATTCACGCCGCAGCCTATACGAACGTTGATCGTGCAGAGAGCGAACAGGATAAAGCATACGAGATAAATGCCTATGGTACCCGCAATATCGCCGCTGCGGCGGAAAGTATCCAGGCCAAGCTGATCTATATCAGCACGGATTATGTTTTTGGCGGGGGAGCGGGGCAGGAGCCATATGATGAATTTCACCCCACCCATCCCATTAATGTCTACGGCCAATCGAAGCTTCAAGGGGAAGAGTTCGTTCGTCAGCTTCATTCCCGGTTTTTTATTGTTCGTACATCCTGGGTATATGGTCACCACGGCAGCAATTTTGTAAAAACGATGCTGAACCTTGCAAGCAGCCAAGAGCGAATCTCCGTAGTTGATGACCAGATCGGTTGTCCGACGTATACCAGAGATTTGGCGTTAAAGCTGGAAGAGCTTGCTTCTTCCCAGAAATACGGGACCTATCATATATCGGGGGCTGGGTCCTGCTCCTGGTATGAGCTGGCATGCTCGATTATGGATTTAGCCGGACTAAAGACAGCCGTTATTCCTGTATCTACTAGAGAGTTCCCTCGTCCTGCTCCGCGTCCCGCCTATTCGGTGTTGATGCAAAAAGCGCTTCGACTGAACGGATTCAGTGGGCTAAGGGACTGGAGAGAGGCCTTGGCGGAGTATGTAAATATGGAGAAAACGCAACGGAATTGATTCTCATGCGTTATTATTAAGTATGGAAAAATCAAGAAATTACCGTCCGGCATAACCGGACCGGGTACATAAGGAGAGTGAACGGATATGTCTCAAGAACCTGTTGTCCGCTTATCGAATGTGACGAAGAAGATCGGCTCCAAGACCATCATTGATCGTCTTACACTCGATATTCCAGCGGGTCAGGTATATGGCTTCCTTGGTCCTAACGGTTCAGGGAAGACGACAACCATACGCATGATGGTTGGACTGATGTCGATTACTGAAGGAGATATTGTGATCTGCGGATCGAGCGTAAGGAAGGACTTCGAGAAGGCAATTACTCATATCGGAGCGATTGTGGAGAATCCTGAAATGTACAAGTTCCTGACGGGTTATCAGAACTTGATTCATTATGCAAGGATGTCTGGAGTAAGTAAGGAGCGTATTCAAGAGGCGGTTGCCCTGGTCGGTCTTGAGAAACGGATACATGACAAGGTGAAGACGTACTCGCTCGGGATGCGCCAGCGTCTGGGTGTAGCCCAAGCGATATTGCAGCGTCCCAAGCTCCTGATTCTGGATGAGCCTACGAATGGTCTGGATCCTCAGGGAATTCGCGAGCTCCGCGATTATCTGAGGGTGCTGGCAAGAGAAGAGGGCATAACGGTGTTCGTCTCCAGCCACTTGCTGTCAGAGATGGAGCTGATGTGTGATACCGTGGCCATTATTCAGAGCGGCAGATTAATTGACGTTCGTTCACTTAAGGCCGAGGATCTGGAAGGACAATATGCCGAGACCGGCTTTGAGGTTAGCGAACCGGAGCGGGCGCTTGAGCTTGTAGGGGCTGGCCGGTTGGACGAAGGCAGGCTGATTGTTACGGCTAACCGGGAGCAGATTGCGGATCTTAACAGCCGCCTTGTAGCCGCGGGCATTAAGGTGTACGGAATTCAGGTTCTGACAAGATCGCTTGAGGATCAATTCTTGGAGATGACGGGAGGCGGGCAAATTGGGTAATTTCCTGGCACTGGTACAAAATGAGAATATGAAAATTTATCGCCGGCTGCGCACCTGGATCATGCTGGCACTGGTTGTGCTGCTGCCAGTTTTATTTGGAATCCTAATTGCGGTTAATAATGGTACATTCGGTTCAAATATGGATGCTTGGGGAGCAGCGTCTAATTTGTCCTTCATTTATTTCCTTGTCTCAATCTTCTCGGTTGTCATAGCCGCCGATATTGTAGCTTCAGAATTCACCTGGGGGACTATCAAGCTGCTGCTGATCAGACCCTGGACAAGAAGCAAGGTGCTTCTATCGAAGCTGCTTGCCGTTCTCTTGTTCGCGGTCGCGATAAGTGTTCTCTTTATGATTGCAACGATAGGGATCACGCAGCTCTTGTTCTCATCCGGGTCGACAGCTGCGAATATAGAACAAATGAATTTTGGGGAATACAGCCTGATGATGTTCTATAGATTCATAGATCTGGTAGTCATTACGATATTCGCGTTTATGATTTCGTCTGTCTTCCGCGCAAGCGGACTCGCTATTGGTCTGTCGATGTTCCTGCTGATGGCAAATAGCATTCTGAGTGCGATCCTGAATCCCTCGAGATATTCTTGGGCCAAGTATCTGCTCTTCAACAATATGGACTTGTCGCAATACAAGATGAGGGAGTCAGCAGGTATTGCTGCAACGAACGGGATGTCCCTCGGTTTCTCTGCTACGGTGCTGGCTGTATATGTGGCGGTATTTCTGGTTGTCGCCTGGCTGGTATTTACAAAAAGAGACGTAGCGGCATAGCGGTGAACCTAGCTTGCTTGAGAATTGAGACTCTGGTGCTTCCGGCGCCAGAGTCTTTCTTATGCATGTCCATTCATGCTTGCTTACTTAAGCACATCCACTTAAGCTTATCCACACGTGCATGTCCGCTCATGCCTGCCCCCAAATTATGCATGTCCACACGTGCATGTCCGCTGAAGCCCGCCCCTAATTATGCTCGTCCACACGTGCATGTCTACTCAAGCATGCCAATCTGGCATGCTCACTCGAGCTAACCATTCATGCATGCAGGGACTAGCTTTCATCCCTCTGCTTGAGCTGCCCGAAAATAAGGGTCCGGCACTCACGATATAGCTCCAACTAAAGTTGCAGCCTAAGTTTAAGCCTACCCACCGCCTTCCCTTTGGTCCTTACAATATAAGTGAGAGGTCCGATATCCAAATGATTCCTGATCATAAATAATTAGGATGTATAAGGGGGCAAGCTGCCCCTGTTAGAATTCATTTTGAGAGGGGATATGTCCTTGTTCAGGTTCATAAAAGGTATAATGGCCAGCATACTGGCAAGTGCCGTCATCGTATTCGGGTTCGGGTCGGAGGTGAGCTATGCGGATACATCAGGCCATACTGCCGCTCAAGCGGGTATTGAATGGTCCAGGCAGTATGGGAACAATTCCACAGCCAAATCAGTAAGTCCGACTTCAGATGGAGGATATATTATGGCTGGAGAGATTACGGAGATTGATAACTCGGGCCCTTACCCGAATTCGGTCCGGAAGGCGTACCTGGTTAAGACTAATGCAGCTGGGGAGCTCGAATGGGAGCAGAAGGTCACTTATGGCGAGAACGAGTCCGATTCAAGTACAGCCTATAAAGCGGTCCAAACCCGCGATGGAGGATATATTGTGACTGGCTCAACCGACATAGACCGCTGGACTTATGTGCTCCTGATCAAGCTCAGCCCACAAGGTGAGGTGGAGTGGAAGAAGGCGTACGAAGGACACTTTTTCCAGTATGGACAAGCGGTTCTGGAGACGGAAGACGGAGGATTTGTTACAACTGGGGTATCGGCCGGTTATGCGACTGGTGCCGATGCTTACGTCTTGAAGACGGATGCTCAGGGACATAAGCTGTGGATGAAATATTATCATTTTAGCGGAGACCAGTATTTCAGTGATATCATTCCTGCCCAGGATGGGGGGTATGTGGCTGTAGGGAATGTGAATATTGACGAATACAGCTCGGGTCCGGCCGATTATTCCGTTATCCTTAAGCTTGATGAACAGGGTGAGAAGGTGTGGGAGGAGCATTATAAGCGGGCTGATGGAGCTATGAGAGCGGCTTCCGTGATTGCGGCGGGAGGTTCAGACCAAGGATATTTATTTCTACAGAATAAATGGGATGGTAAGAGCACGCCTATTCTGACCCGTACAGATCTTCAGGGCAAAGTCCTGTGGGAGAAAACCTTTGATCATTTATCCAAAGAGACTTCCTTGAGTCAAGTTGTCCGCACAGAGCGGGGTTATTCCTTGCTTGGCGGGACTTACACCGTGAGCGATGGTCCTGTTAAGCGGAGCTATCAGCATGTGATTCTGACACTTGACGAGTCTGGCAGTCTGATCGATCAATTCACACTTGGCGAAGCAGGCAGCTATGCTCTTGGTAAAGGGATATATACCCAGGAGGGGGCCTATGTACTCTCCAGTGTAACCGGATATTCCAGCCAGCAGAGCGCGGCGATAACCAAGGTACAGGTTCCTAAGAGTGACTCTCCTGTATCGGGAAGCTTCTATCTGGATTCGGATGAGTATTCTATTTCGGCTGGAACTTCCATCGATACAGTCGCTTACTTTAAGGACACGGACGGGGTCGTGCATAATGTAACTAAGGATGCAGTCTTCTATAGTGAGAATCCAGAGATCGCCGAGTATGATCAGGCAGGCAATATTATTGGGCACCGTGCAGGGATCACCTATATCTCCGCTGTATACCAAGGTCAGACTTACAGGGCCAGCGTACAGGTGCTTCGTGCGTATGTGCCGCGTGGGGAACAGACGCGGGGGGAATAAGGCAGGGTATAGCAAAGGGACACATTCTTCCAGAGAGTGTGTCCCTTGCCTATTTGGGAATGAAATCCCCGTGAGCATACCTAGACAACAAGCCAGATCGTAAGTTATTGATTGGATTGAAGAGTACGCGGATGAAATCTTCGTGCGCCTACGTAGACAACAGGAGCTGCTCAGCGGCATCATTAACTCGGCCTTGCCTGGTTATCCAGCTTCAGATTGTGGAACTTCCTTGGAGGACTTGCCTGCTGGAGAAGGGGAAGGAACCCGGCTAACTGCAGGCCGCTCCATTATACTGATTCCGTTCAGAACACCTCCGTCCAAAATAACCAGCGTGTGGGCAGATACGTTGCCGTCTACCTGGCCGCTCGCCGTAATCGTTAATTTGCCTTCGGTAATAATATCGCCAAATACTTTTCCCGCCACGATAATAGCATTCCCCTTGATCGTAGAATGGGCTTCTCCCGATTCTCCGATTACGATTTCACCTGTAGTCTCAATCTCCCCGTGGAACTTGCCTTCAAGTCTGAGATTGGCCTCACAGCGCAGCTTGCCTTGAATATCACTGCCCATTCCGATGAGCGTGTCCGATCCTTTTGCCGTGCGTTTGTTATCTTTGAACATGATTATCCTCCATTCCGGGGGGTTATTTAATTACTATTCCTGAGTCAGATAGGGGAGCGGATCGATGGGCTGATTCTGCTTCAGCACCTGAAAATGAAGGTGGGGCCCCGTACTTCGGCCGGTTGATCCAAGCGTGCCAATCACTGCTCCTTTTGTAACTTTGTCATCCACGTTCACGCTAATTCGGTTTAAATGCATGTACCAGGTCTGCAGTCCGTTGGGATGCTTGATGATAATGTAGTTGCCCCGCGCAGGGGAGTGATCGGCCTGAAGTACTGTTCCAGCCCCGGCAGAGTAGATCGGATCTCCTATTTCCCCGGAAATATCCACACCGGCATGGAACGCGGATTTGTTGGTGAAAGGATCTGAGCGGTAACCAAAGCTTGAGGATAAATTCCGGGAAAGGGTTGGCCAAAATGAAGGGGTGCCGGACAATGACTGATGAAGGTGCTCCGCTTGAGCAACCAGACCAGGAACCCTGCTCACCATGGCGTTAATTAGCTCCGAGATCTGGGCGAAGTCATCCTGGGTGTCATAGGCAAGCCTGCTTGCCGTATTCACATCATGCACGGCAAAGAACTCGCCTCCGATATGCGGGGACTCCTCGGACTGCATAGTTGAGGCAGAGACCGCCTTGCCTGTACCAAACTTGCGAATCATGTGCCGGAGCTCGTTCTCCAGCTCGGAGACCTTCTGAACTTTATTTTTCACACTTTGGGACTCGGCTGAGAGTGTAATGATCTGGGCTTGCAGACGCTTGATTGCTTCATCCTTATCGGTAACGACAGCCTGAAGCTGCATATTATGGCTATGCAGCTCCTGCTCGAGACTTGCAACGGTGCGGCCGGAGTGAGTCTGGAGGCTTACGATTAGACCGGATATCGAGAGCAGGGCGGCAAGGGGGATGACAATTACCAGAGGCTTGGAGACTTGAATCTGCTTCACGGCATGGTTGGCGTCCTGAAGGATAAGGAGGGTCATTTTGCGGGATGAGGCTGCATTTCTCATGGCATCTCCTTTCATTAAAGCTGATATTTGATATTTTGCTTTAATTCATCCAGCATTACTTCTATAATTTATGTATTCGCCGCTCTCTCATAACATGCTTAAATAACCAGATTTAACTATCTTCATAGTGTAGAGTCAACTGGGAGTATTACAGGTGAATATGGTTAATGCTGAGTATACATAGATTAAAGATTTCAACTTGAATACCTTTGAAGGGGGACAACCATGGTTTGGCTGATGTTTGCGCTTTTGGCATTTATTTTCCAGAGCGCTACAATACTTATTCTTGAGTTCCGCAATCCTTCCAAGACGGTTGCCTGGCTCTTCATCTTGTTCTGCTTCCCGATTATAGGATTTGTTCTGTACTATTTCGTGGCCCAGGATTACAAGAAGCGGAAGAACCTGCGCCGCAGAGGAACCCGTTTGTTCCAGGAGATGAAGGGGCGCCTGTGGAGACAGGCCCAAATTGTCGAATCTGTTCATGAGATGCATAATTCCGAATTCCATCATCAAGAGCGATTATTTAATCTATTAACTCATTTGTCAGAGAGTCCTATTACGGGATGTAACAAGACAAAGGTACTTACGAACGGCGAAGATACTTATGATGCGATCCTGACTGAGATGGAGAAGGCCAGGGACCATATTCATATTGAATACTACATATTTAGAAGTGATGAGGTAGGCAAGAGGTTTAAGGAGGTTATGGTCCGCAAGGCCAATGAAGGTGTCAAGATCCGCATGATCTGCGATGGGCTCGGCAGCTACTACCTGAAGAATCAGTTCATAAGCGAGCTAAAGGAGGCGGGGATCGAGTTCTACTTCTTCCTGCCTC
This sequence comes from Paenibacillus sp. YPG26, assembly GCF_023704175.1. Classification (NCBI taxonomy): domain Bacteria; kingdom Bacillati; phylum Bacillota; class Bacilli; order Caryophanales; family Paenibacillaceae; genus Paenibacillus; species Paenibacillus sp. YPG26. The sequence continues at coordinate 923,675 of NZ_CP084530.1, forward strand.
CGCTGATTGCTACGATAGACAGACGGGTGAATTACAGGAATCACCGCAAAATTGTGGTGATCGACGGGACGATCGGATTTCTGGGGGGAATCAACGTCGGCGATGATTACCTCGGTCTGTATCCGAGACTTGGGGAATGGCGGGATACGCATCTGCAGATCGAAGGGGACTCTATCTATTTCCTGCAAAATACATTTCTAACCGACTGGAGACTAGCCTCGGGTGAACGGATTACGGACCCGGCCTTGTTCCCGGAGCACAACTGCACCGGAGATGAACAGGTGCAGATCCTGACGAGCGGTCCGGATCAGCACTGGGATGCGATTCAGGAAATGTGCTTCGAGGCGATTGCTGTAGCCAAGAAGCGGGTGTGGATCACGAGTCCTTACTTCATCCCGGATCCGAGTGTGTATACAGCGCTTAAGACCGCCGCGGTAAGTGGAGTCGAGGTCAAGATTATTATTCCCTATCGTTCGGATAGCAAGCTGGTTCATCTGGCCTCCCTGTCCTATGTAGAAGAACTGCTTCAGGCTGGAGTCCAGTTCTACCAATACACCAAAGGCTTCATCCATGCGAAGGTGATGATTATAGATGACATGCTGGCTACGGTCGGAACGGCCAATATGGATATGCGTAGCTTCTTCTATAACTTCGAAATGACAGCCGTACTGTTCGATCAGGCTCCGATCCGGAGATTGATGAATGATTTCGAGGTGGACCTCACGCACTGCCGTCCCATTATATTACGCGAGTTCTCCAAGAGACCAAGACTGCAGAAAGGAGCTGAAATGCTGACACGGATGCTGTCGCCGCTTTTGTAACCGCGACTGTCACCATGACTGCGCTTCAGCTCTTGGCTTGGTCAATGCATTAGTATTACGAAATCGGACTTCTTAAATGCTTAAGAATTAAATCTACAGATTGGGGCGGCACTGCTTGCAGCAGGTCGCCTTTGTGCTGTAATCGCTCTGAAATAGTAAGCAGGTTGAACTCGGAGGGATGCGGATTCCGCTTCACTTCATCCCAGGTTAAGGGGGTAGACACGCTTGCGGCAGCCTTGGCACGCGGTGTGTAGGGAGCCGCAAGCGTCTTGCCGTTGTAATGCTGGAGATAATCGAAATATATTTTGTCCCCGCGATCCTTCTTCAGCCGTTCGATGGTGAACAAGTCCGGGTAGCGTTCTGTTGCGAACCGGGCAATGAAATGCCCAAGCGTTCTTAGCTCATCGAAGGTTACGCCGTGCTCGATAGGTACAATGATCTGAACCCCGGTTGCGCCCGAGGTCTTGGGTACAGAGGTAAGGCCGAGTGAGGTAAGGATATCGCCGACATAGGAGGCAGCTTCCATAATCCGCGGATCGTCCTCTAGTGTAGGGTCCAGATCAATCATCCACTCGCAGGGCAGGGATTCATCCACATAGTGAAGCGATGGGTGAAACTCTATGGAGGCAAGATTGCCCAGCCATAGTAGGGAAGGAAGATTATCCAGCACAACGTAATTGATGTTCTCATGAACAACGGTACGAACATAGTCTGGCAGGGGCTCAGGGGCATTCTTCTGGTAGAAAAAAGGCCCGTGGACGCCGCCAGGGTAACGAATGGTTGTCAATAGTCGATTACGGCAGTAGGTGAGCAGATAGGGGGAGAGCTCAGCCAGCTTCTCCAGATAATCCCGCTTCGTAATCCCGGCTTCCGGCCAGAGCAGCTTGCCGGGATTGGAGATTGGGACCTCATGTCCCTCAACAGTGATTGTGCCGCGGACAGCTTTGGGCATGTACGCCGCTCCTTCCTATTTGAAGTGAACAAGTATGGCAGGGACCAGGCTTGCAAGGCGGGGTGCAAGGAAAGGAATCATTGGGAATTGCCAAGCCGCTGCTCGAAACCTTGGGAACCGCCGCTTTCCCGCAGCAGCATCAACTGGATCCGAACTTGCATGTCGCCGGATCCACCGTGACCACAGCCTGAATACTTGGCTGACGGAGGGTGCCTCCGGGTGTCCATTCCAGGAAATTCACCTTCACCGTCAGCTGCGGCTCGACCCAGTAAGCATCTTTGCTGCGGGAGGGCTGGGTCGTAAAAGGGCGGGAGGGTCTTGTGATCGGAGCCACCTGCACGGTGATGTCCCTCCAATCCTGAACGGACAATTTGCCTGTACCGGCATGTCCGATGTACCACAGCCGTCCCTCCTCATCATAGAGACCCAGCATTAACGCGTTCACAATCCCGCCCCGCAGTGTGTATCCGCCGACGACAGCCACAAGGTCTTGAATGATCTTTTTCTTCATCCATCTCTTGTCTTTGCCATCCAGCGCATAGGAGCTGTCCAGATTCTTGACCACGACTCCCTCCATACCATGCTTGCTCATTACTTCATACAAGACATCAGGAGACGGGAAGTCCGCAGTAACCTGAACACAGGTAGTGGGTATGATGACTTCACGGAGGATCCGCTGACGCTCGCGCAGTGGAAGCCCGGTCAACCAGGATCCGTTATGGTACAGGATATCGAACAGCATATAAGTGACCGGCACCTCCTGCCGGGCCCGCCGGATATTCTCTGCCTTGCGTGAGCCATCCCGCCGCATCACTTCGTGGAAGGAGGGCTTGCCTCCGTGCAGCGCAATAACTTCACCGTCCAGAATCACGGACTCAGCCCGGCAGTATTCATGTATCCGGGTAAGCTCGGGGTACTGCAGTGTCCGGTTGTTCAGCTTGCGGTTCACGAGCTGCGTCTCATGCCCGTCGAAATAAGTCAGCATCCGGACGCCGTCCCATTTAATCTGGGCGGTCCATGATTCACCTTCGGGCAGCTTGTCCGTGGAGATAGGCTCAAAAGGGACTACGGGCTGTAAATTCACCCAGGCTCACTCCTCATAAGGTCAGTGGCTGCTAGTGCAGCTCTGGAGATTATGCAATCCGCCGCCTCCTTAAGAAATAGTTTTCTTGGCTTTGGATGCACTTTGCCGCTTGGGCTTGGGCGCGCCTGTTGGCGTACCGGCCGTATCCTCCTTGGCTGCAGCTGCTGCAGCTCCCCGCTTGGCCCGGGGCTTCTTGACTGCAGGTCCCGGATCCGTTGCAATAGGCTTCACAGCTTCAATGCTTGCCTGCAGGGCAGCCATCAGGTCAATGACATTGCTCTCCGGCTTCGCGGGAGCCAGGCTGATCTCCTCACCTGCAACCTTGTGCTGGATGAGGTTCATCAGGGATTCACGGTAATCGTCCGAATATTTGGAAGGCTCGAACGAAGTAGACAGCTGCTCAATTAGCACCTTGGCCATGCCGAGCTCTTTATCGTTCACACTGGCGGCCTCGGGAAGGTTGGGTACTTGACTGATCGGCCGAATCTCATCCGGATAGAAGATCGTCTCAATCGCAAGACACCCCTCCATGACCCGGATCGCCGCAAGACTGCTCTTGGAGCGTATGGCAATTTTGGCTATACCAATCTTGCCTGTCTGCTTCATCGCTTCAAGCAGCAGCAAATAGGCATTGGAACCGGCCTGGTCGGGGGATAAATAATACGTCTTCTGGAAATAAATCGGGTCGATGTCCTGGAGATCAACAAAATCCAGAATAGTAATTGTCCGCTCCACTTGGGCGGACAGCTGCTCCAGCTCGCTTTTCTCGAACAGGACATATCTGCCTTTCTCGTACTCGTAGCCTTTGGAGATCTCCTCCCAGTCCACATCCTTCTCACAGGAAGGACAGCGTCTCACGTAAGAGATCGGGCTACCGCAGGCTTTATGGATATATTTCATGGAGATGTCTTTATCCTCGGTTGCGGAGAACATCTTCACCGGAACGTGAACAAGACCGAAGCTGATTGCGCCTTTCCATACCGTATGCATACAGGGCGGGCTCCTTTCTGAATCAATTCTTATATTTAGAGGTCGTGCACGATGCTGATTACCTTTAGTATGGGACAAAAAGGGCTATCTAATAACAATGAGGCACCGGGTACAAATAATTCCCGGTTTCTTGCGGGGGGGACAAGGTACCGATATAATGAGAACAGATGTATGGGTATGTAAATGAAGGATGAATGGATAAAGGTGGTTTATCCCATGGAATTTGACAAGGAAGCAGCAGATCTTATCCTGCAGGCGAATGATCTGGCAGATACCGAGAGACTGGCCGCATTTCTGGCTGATCGGGCGCAGCCTGGAACGGTTATAGCGCTCGATGGTGATCTGGGGGCAGGAAAGACCGCGTTCTCCCAGCTGTTCGCCAAGCACCTCAAGGTTGAACAGCAGGTGAACAGCCCTACTTTCACTATTATTAAGGAATATGAGGGCAGACTGCCCTTTTATCATATGGATGTATACCGGCTGTCACTGGAAGAAGCGGACGAGCTGGGGCTGGAGGAATACTTCGAAGGCCAGGGTGTCACGCTTGTGGAATGGGCGAGCCTGATTGGGGAGCTTCTGCCTTCCTGCTATCTGCAGATGTATCTTGAGGTTACGGGCATGAATGAGCGGCGGATTTATTTGAAGGCGCAGGGGGCACCTTATGGGCAATGGCTTCCGGATCTAAAGAGAGAATGGGGAACTGTATGAAATGATGAGTAACAATTCAGGAGAGCCGCGTTATACGCTTACCTTCGATTCGTCTACGGCTTCGCTGGCTGTAGCCGCTATGGATGGCGGCCGGCTGCTGGCTGAGCGCAATATTACCGCCGAGCGGAATCACTCGGTGCATTTGATCACCGCGATCCAGGAGGTGCTTGCGGAGGCCGGCCTTGCGAAGAGCCAGCTTGGCGGCATCGGAACCGGAATCGGTCCGGGGTCCTACACGGGCATCCGGATCGCCGTGACCACGGCCAAGACCCTGGCGTGGTCCATGGGTCTGCCGGTGGCGGGCATCTCCAGCCTCGCCGCCCTGGGCCTTGGCGGCTGGGCCGCCGGCACGGGCCAGCCGCCCGCGGCCTTCGAAGCTGCGGCAGGGCGCCGCAGCGAGTCCCCGCCAGCAGCCGCTGCGCAGGCTGCTGCGGGCAGGGCCCCAGCGGAATGGATCATTCCGCTGATGGATGCACGGCGCGGTCAAGTGTATACCGCGCTGTTCGAGGCGGCGCCGGGCGAGCTGCCCCGGCGCCTGGCGCCGGATGGCATCCGGCTGATGGAGCGCTGGGTTACAGCGCTTGCCGGACGCCTGGAGGCGCTCGCGCCAGAGGCGCGGCCGTCCGCCGTGTGGTTCACCGGCGAGACGGAGGTGCACGGCGCGGCCGCGGAGGCGCTCCGCCCGCTGCTGGGCGGGCGGCTTGAGACGCGGCCTTACGTGCTTGAGGGCGCTTGGGCCGGTCTGCTGGGCGCGGACCGGCTCCTGCGCGGCGAATCGGACGAGGTGCATTCGCTCGTCCCGAATTATACCCAGCTTGCGGAAGCGGAAGCGAATCTGCTTCGCGGCGTGTAAGGGGGGAATCGGATATGGAAGCAGAACAAGCGGGCAGCCTGCAGTCCGGTGACGGAATCCGGTTCCGTCCCATGACGCTTGAGGATATTCCGGATGTGATGATTATTGAACATGAATCCTTTACGCTGCCCTGGACGGAGAATGCGTTCCACAGCGAGATGACGCAGAATCATTTTGCCAAATATATCATTATGGAGAAGGACGGAGTTCCGATCGGTTATGCGGGCATGTGGACGGTGGTGGATGAAGCCCATGTGACCAATATTGCGGTGCGCTCCGCTTACCGCGGCCAGCATCTGGGGGAGAGGCTAATGCGGGAGATGATGCTTCTGGCCGGGAGAATAGGGATGACCAGGATGACCCTGGAAGCCCGTGTCTCCAACACGGTGGCCCAATCCCTGTACGGCAAGCTTGGCTTCCGCCCGGTAGGACTGCGCAAAGGCTATTATTCAGACAATCAGGAGGATGCGCTGATTATGTGGTGCGATCTGCCTGATGATATTGTTGCCCAACATGGGGAAGGAAGCGAATGGGACTTATGAGTGGATTGGATACAAAGTTAGTAGAGGACAGCTTCATTCTGGCTGTGGAGACAAGCTGTGACGAGACTTCCGTATCGGTCGTCAAGAACGGGCGGGAAGTGCTCTCCAACCTCATTTTCAGCCAGATCGAGACACACAAAGCCTTCGGCGGCGTCGTACCTGAAGTCGCCTCCCGCAAACATGTCGAGAGTATTACTATGATGCTTCAGGAGGCTGTTCAGCAGTCGGGCATCTCACCAGACAAGCTCTCCGCGGTTGCCGTGACACAGGGCCCTGGTCTGGTGGGCGCACTGCTTGTAGGGATTATGGCGGCGAAGAGTCTGGCCTTTGCACTCGACAAGCCTTTGATAGGCACCCATCATATTGCGGGGCATATCTATGCGAACCGTCTGGTTCAGGAGATCTCGTATCCAAGCATCGCGCTGGTCGTATCCGGCGGGCATACAGAGCTTGTCCATATGGAGAGCGAAGGGCAGTTCAAATTAATCGGCCGGACACGGGATGATGCGGTAGGAGAGGCTTATGATAAAGTTGCTCGGGCGCTGGGCTTCCCTTATCCGGGTGGTCCTTATGTTGACCGGCTTGCGCATGAGGCTGAGAATTCGGCAGAGCTTCCCCGTTCCTGGCTTGAGCCGGACTCGTTTGACTTTAGCTTCAGCGGTCTCAAGTCCGCGGTGCTGAATGTGCTCAACCAGACAAAGATGCGGGGCGAGACCCCGGATATTCCCGCCATTGCCCGCGGGTTCCAGGAATCGGTCATTGAGGTGTTGGTCGAGAAAGCGATCCGGGCCATGCGGTTAACCGGAGCTGCCGAGCTTCTGCTCTGCGGGGGAGTGGCGGCGAACCGGGGGCTGCGTGAGGCCTTGACCGCACGCTGTGAACGTGAAGGCATCACGCTGAGAATTCCGCCGCTTGCGTATTGCACGGATAATGCGGCTATGATCGGTGCGGCTGCTTACTTGAAGCTTGTGCATGGCGAGTTCGCACCGCAGACCATGAAGGCGGAGCCGGGACTATCGCTCGAAGAATGGTCGGTCGGCAATTAAATATGAACTTACACCATGTCCATCCTGATCAACGCAGGATGGGCTTTTGTCTATATCCAGTAGGAATACAAATTCAATCTAATCGGAGGTGCTGAATATGAATCTGGGTCTATCAGGAAGATCCGTTTTTGTGGCTGCGGCAAGCAAAGGATTAGGCAGAGCCAGTGCGCTTGCTTTTGCCCGGGAAGGGGCACTTGTAACCATAGCAAGCCGAAATCAGGAGCAGCTTAGCCATGCCAGGGAGGAGATTCTCAAAGCAACCGGGTACACAGTGAATACCGTCTGTATGGACGTTACTGATGAGAAGGATATCCGCCAGGCCATCAAGACAGCGGCAGAGTCCCAGGGAGGTCTGGATGTGGTGGTCACCAATGCCGGTGGACCGCCGGGAGGAACCTTTGCCGATATGAGCGATGAAGATTGGCAGAGAGGATTTGAACTGAATTTGCTCAGTGTAATCCGCATGATCCGGGAAGCGGTCCCTTATATGAGGTCAGCGGGTGGAGGAAGGATCGTCAATCTGGCATCGACTTCGATCAAGCAGCCGATTCCGGGACTCATCCTGTCGAATGTGTTCCGTGCGGGTGTTCAATCACTTACTAAGACACTCGCGGAGGAGCTGGCGAAGGATGGGATTCTAATTAATACGATTGCTCCTGGACGTATTGCTACAGACCGGATCACCGAGCTGGATACTGCCCGCGCGGAGAAGAAAGGAACTTCTCTGGAATCCATCCAGGCTGAAGCTGCTGAGGCTATTCCACTTGGGCGGATGGGGACACCGGAGGAATTTGCCCGACTGGTTGCTTTTTACGGTTCATTTGCCAATACCTATGTGACAGGTCAATCCATCATGGTTGATGGAGGGATGCTGAGGGGGCTATAATTAGCCGTCATATTTTTCAAACCTGGATACCTTATTTTACCTTTGTAGGATAGAATTATAACAAAGGCGAAAGGAGGAATATAATGACCCCTGTTGTATACAAAACAGCCCGGGACCGGTTCTATGTGACTCTGTGGGTGGGCACTCTTGTACTGATCACGTTATCGCTGTTTGTACCCCTGCTATTCACCCCAATTGTGTACCTGCAGCTCCTTGTCGTGGGTGTGATTGAGGTGCTTGTGGCTGGCCTTATCATCTGGCTGGTCGCTGATCTTAAGTATGTGCTGACCAAGGACCACCTTATTGTCAGGGGAGGCTTCATTCAATCAAAAATTAAGTACAGTGATATTACCAAGGTTACTAGACAACCGAATATCTGGGCAGGTTACCGGATGTTGTTCTCACGGGATGCTATTGAAGTACATTATAGAAATGGACTTTGGAGCAGCGTAATCATCTCTCCTTTAGAGAAGGAGGCTTTCATAGAAGAGCTTAAGAGCAGGAACTATGGAATCTATGTTGAGCCTCTGGACAATAAGCAGCTATAGCTACTGATGATGATAATATGGATTTTACATTGAGAAGCTATAGTGGAGTAAGCATTTATACCTGAGGAGGATGAGAAATGCCCGTTATTAATTTCGCACACCGGGGGGCGGCAGGTCACTGTCCCGAGAACACCATGGTGTCATTTCTGAGAAGTATTGAGCTTGGTGCTACGGGGATTGAGACCGATGTACAGATGACCCGGGATGGCCATCTGGTCCTGATCCATGATGAGACGCTGCAGCGTACAGCCGGATCACCAGAGTGGGTGAAAGATCTGACGCTTGCACAGCTCAAGCAGAAGGAAGCGGGAGCCTGGTTTCATGAAGATTATCGTGGTGAAGCGATTCCAACGCTTGCGGAGCTGCTTGAGCTTGCGCGGGATCAGGATATTATCGTGAATCTGGAGCTTAAGAATGGGATTGTGCAGTATCCGGACATTGAGATGAAAGTGATCGAGGAGATCAGAAGGTTCGGCCTTTCCGGGCGGACTATTATTTCCAGCTTCAATCACTATTCCCTGGCTCTGTGCAAAAAGCTGGCTCCAGACATACATACCGGTATTTTATATATGGAAGGGCTCTTTGAACCTTGGAAGTATGCGGCGGGAATTGGCGCAAATGCACTGCACGCTTTCAAGTATGCGGTTACTCCCGAGCTTGCTGCTGAGGCTGCCCGGCATGGGATGCCCTATCATCCTTTCACGGTGAATGATCCTGAGGAAATGAGGTCTCTTATTCAAGCGGGGGTATCGGGCATAATTACGGACTATCCGGATCGTCTGGCGGAGCTGCTGGCTTCTCTGGGAGGTTAAGGGATGAAGAGAACCTGGCTGCTGGGACTTGGTTTTTTTAGCATTAGTCTAACCTGGGCGCTGTACAATGCTTTTGTGCCTTTATTTCTTGATGATTATTTAACCAAAGTCTCGATGATCGGCTTTATGATGACCCTTGATAACTATCTGGCTCTGTTCATCCAGCCCTGGATCGGGCACCGAAGTGATCGGACGCGGACACGATATGGCCGGCGGATGCCTTATCTGCTGATCGGCATGCCGCTTGGAGCGGTATTTGTCACGCTGATTCCATGGTACACGAGTCTCTTCACGCTGGTGCTGTTCATGGTCCTCATGAACCTCTCGATGAGTCTGTTCCGTTCCCCTACGGTTGCTTTGATGCCGGATATTACCCCGGAGCGGCAGCGGACCAAGGCGAACGGAATCATTAATTTAATGGGCGGGCTCGGTTCCGTACTCGCATTCGGGGTTGGGTCCGAGCTGTACGGAATTGGCTCTTATGTGCCATTTGTAGGTGCCGGTGCAGTCATGCTCCTCTCCATGTTCGTACTCAAGCTTGTTATTCAGGAGCCTGAGGCTCTGCAGCAGCCTGGGAATGCGGAGAAGAAGCCGGCCGTCCGGGTCAAAGAGCAGCTGAATAGAACAACGATTCTGATCCTGCTTGCGATTTTTTTCTGGTTCGTTGCCTACCAAGGGGTTGAAGCCTTGTTCACCCTGTATGGAACCAAGCACTTGGGCATGTCCGATAAAGCGGCGTCTTCCTCGCTGACGTTCTTCTCCCTGGCCTTTCTGGCCTTTGCGCTGCCGAGCGGCTGGCTTGGTGCGAAGTATGGCAAGAAGCGGATGATCCTGGCAGGAGTGATCGGGTTGCTTCTGGTCTTCGGCGCAATCATTTTTGTACAGTCAGCCCTGGTGCTTAGAATTCTGCTTATTGTGGGGGGAATCTTCTGGGCATGCATCAACATCAACTCGTACCCCTGGGTGGTCTCGACGGGTAGGGAGGAGAGCATAGGCACAAGAACAGGTCTCTATTACCTGGTCTCCTCGCTTGCGGCTATTATCTCTCCTCCACTTCTGGGATTGCTGATGGATCTGCTCGGTTATCAGATGCTGTTCATTGCGGCTTCCTCAGGACTTGTGCTGGCATTCATATGCCTTCTGGCTGTAAGAGAAGACTACGTTCAGCCTCATGCGGCTAAGTCTTCTGCCTCGTCGCTATGAACTGGTTAATAAGGTATTACATATATAGAAAGGGTGGAGCATATGGATAGCGGTCAAATTTATCTGGATAGTATCAGAAGTCAATTCAGGTATTATAAAGAGCTTGGGGAGCAGGCCATCGAGCAGCTGGAGCCGGAACAGCTGTTCACGGCTTATAATGATGATACCAACAGTATTGCAACGATAGTCAAGCATTTGAGCGGAAATATGCTGTCCAGATGGACTCATTTCTTGACAGAAGATGGGGAGAAGCCTTGGAGGGACCGCGACGAGGAATTTGTACATGATATCATCGTGGACAAAGAAGAACTTATGAGAAAGTGGGAAGCTGGCTGGGCTTGCCTGTTTGGGGCATTGGATGATCTGCGCCCCGATCAACTGCTCGGGACTATCTATATCCGCAATGAAGGACAGACCGTGATGGAAGCGGTCAACCGGCAGCTGGCCCATTATCCTTACCATGTCGGGCAGATCATCTATGCGGCCAAGCTGCTCAAGCATGGAAGCTGGCTTAGCTTGACCATACCGCGGAACAGCTCCGGGTCTGATCATGCGGAGCAATTCTCTAATGATACGGTAGTTAGAAACTTCACGGTAGAAGAGCTGAAGAAGCACGAGTAGCGCCAAGAAGTATGATAGACCGAAGCCCGAACAGGCTTCGGTCTATTTGCGTTACGAAGTATTTTATCAATATATTCTATAAATCTCACTACATAGATTACAACTCACGGAAAAACATGTATAATTATGGAAAATGGGTTAGATACTTGAATTCCTCGCTTATCATAAAGTCATTTGTAAAGTCTGATCCTGACTAATATAATGACAGAAAGGCTGTGCAGCCATGGATAACACTTTCAGATTCGGACCTGATGTTTGGTTGGAGTTCCTGGATGGGGTTCCCTTGTGGTCTAAGATTTTTGGGGGTACACTGCTGGTTGTTATGATAGGCACCTTTGCGTATGCTATCATTAAAGGGTTAATGGTATGGTCGGCTAACAACAGCAAGAGCATGTTAACGAAGCAAGCTGTGGTTGTGTCGAAGAGAACGGAAGTGTGGGAAGGTGTTGGGAACACGGCTCCCTCCACGAATTACTATATAACATTTGAGCTCGAGAACGGAGCCCGGATGGAATTTCAGATGGCCGCACGCGAATTCGGTCTGCTGGTTGAGAAGGATGAAGGTGAGATTACCTATCAGGGCGGGCGATTCATGAACTTCAATCGGAGAATGAAAGGGAAATACACACAATATGTCTAATAACTACAGAGTGTATCAGGCAACTATAGAAGATTTGAATGAACTTGCTGAATTGTTCAACAAGTATAGAGTCTTTTATGGGCAGGCCCCCGACCTAGAGGGAGCACGGAACTTCTTGTTCGATCGCTTTGAGCATCAGGAATCTATTATTCTCTGTGCGAAGGCTGACCCTGCAGAACAACTGCTTGGATTCATACAGCTGTATCCGCTGTTCTCTTCGATCTCCATGAGACGGCTGCTGCTTCTGAACGATTTGTATGTTGATGAGTTCTGCCGGAAGCAGGGAATCGGTCAACTGCTGCTGGACGCGGCCAAGGATTATGCGGAGAAGGTTCGTGCCAAAGGGCTGCAGTTATCCACTGCGTTAACGAATAGCACGGCACAATCTCTGTATGAGAAGAACGGATATGTCAGAGACAACGAGTTCTATCATTACTTCCTGGGACTTCAGCCGGTATAAGGGAGATCTGACTCTAGCTCGAGGACCAATAAGAAGGAAGTACGTAACAGCGCCGAAGTCGCCTAATTGCTTGATGAGTGGGCTTTCCTTTTACCCAATCTTCCATGATTGAAGGGACACGATGGAGCGGTTGTCTCATTATCCCTCAGGAAATACTGCTTCCACTCGTAATTATCGGCATCCCCATAGAGCTTTAGATCGGGGTGCGGACCTATCGTATCGTAGGCTTCAAGTCTTTGACGGATCAGCGGCTTCATCGTGTCAGCCTGCTTCGGACGTGAATTGAATTCCACCAATACCCACCGGGGCGTTAGAGCCAGCATGAAGAAAGGGAAATGACGGCTTTGACGCCGGGTATGAGCGGGTGTAGCACAATAGACGAAATAGGATTCTGCATGGAAGCAGAACTCCCACACATGGTTCGATGGGTCAAGTGGAATATGCTGCGGCCATTCCCGCTGGTCATTCTGCCCTGTCCTGCCCAGCAGATCCCAGAACAAGGATTCATACTGTTCAACGGAGAAAGTAGTCCTAAGGTCACTCGGGGTATGAAAGAATAGAATGAGCGATGTATATTTACCATACTGGCGGGAGTTCTCTGTGTATGCTCTTACCAAATCAGCCATGGTCTGTTCCGCATCGGGGCTTCGGGGGTCGGAGACAAATCCATACCTCAGATGGCCTAGGGAGAAACCAAGTGTGGCGGGAATGCACGGGAACTTATCTTCCTTGTTCGTCATCTTCGCAGCGAAAGCGTGATAGGCCGCAACCTGCCAATCTTCCCGGGGAACAGAGTGGCCCTCCATCATCTGATTGTCATAAAGTATCATCATGCACCACTCCTTTATGACAGCTTATTAGAATAGAGGTAGACAGGTGACTGTCCCGCCCGGGTGAACTTTAATAAGCAGTACTCGAAGATTACTTCAAGCGGCTGCTTTTGATACCAGCGTTTAACTGCGTACGTTTACAGTCAGAAAGAGAGGTTAGTACGATGTCGGTTGCCGTAATGCTCATGATTTTGCTTTTAGCAGGGGCCGTTCTGGTTCCTTTACTGGTTATGGAGGTCAATAGAAGAAGGCAGATTACTTCGGAATTTGATCGGTCCTTCTTCAAATACACCTGGATGACTCTAGCGCTGCAGGCGCTATTCCTGGTACTGTTTCTGACCGATACGCTGCAGCTGCTTGAAATATGGGGACATGTCATTTGGCTCCTGGCCGTGATAGCGGGGCTTTTCCTATGTGTATATGGTATTTGGAAAAGAACCAAAAACCGCAAAAATGTAGCTTTTTTTCTGCTGACAGGCGGAATTAGTATGATTCTCGGATTCCTGTACATATTAGGCTTGCTTATATCCAATATGTAAGAGGGCATGATATCTATATCTTACACTTCGCACTTAATAGCCCTGAGCCGTTCTGAATGATCAGATTCGGTTCAGGGCTGTTTGCTATAATCTGGACACCATTTCTTAGTTCCGTTCAAGCTGCTCAGGGTTAAAGGTTACAATTACATTCTCGGGCCCGCCTGTCACTTCTTTATCCCAATTTAGCATACCGCCTTCATAATTATGAACCTTATTGAAGCCTTGGCTCTGGAAGAATCTCGTAACCTGGAAGCTGCGTCCGCCGCTCCGGCATACAAAGACATACTCGCGGTCCTTATCGAAATCATCAATATAAGCGGCAATCTCACCCATTGGAATCAGAGGAACAGAAGGAATATGAGCGTCCTCGTATTCTTCAAGCTCTCTTACATCAATGACCAGCACATTTCTCTCCTTGTCGTGAAGAAGCTCGTACAGCTCTTCCCGGTCCACATGGGATACACCCTCAATAACCCTACTCATTATAGAATCTCCACCTTTCTAGTGTCTCAAAAAATATCCATACTCAGATACCGCTCACCTGTGTCGGGAGCGATGCATAATATTCGTCTGCCGCGGCCGAGCTTCTTGGCCAGCTGTACTGCGGTCCAGACGGTTGCCCCGGCGGAAGGACCAACCAGAATACCTTCCCGGCTGGCAAGCAGGCGGGTGGTCTCCAGTGCGTCTTCATCGGCAACCTGTACAATCTCATCATACACATCTGTATTTAGAATGGAAGGGACGAAGCCGGGGCTTGTTCCCACGAGCTTATGGGGCCCGGGTATTCCGCCGGATAGAACAGGAGATCCCTTGGGTTCCACCACATAGATCTGAATATCCGGGAGATGCTCACGCAGAACCTCACCTGTTCCCGTGATCGTACCGCCGGTTCCGGATGAGGCCACGAAGACATCCAGGCGGCCTTCCATCTGTTCAATAATCTCAAGCGCTGTAGTTCCGCGGTGAGCATCGGGATTGGCCGGGTTCTCGAACTGCTGAGGGATGAAGCTGCCCGGAATTTGCGCCTGCAGCTCCAGCGCTTTGGCAATCGCTCCAGGCATCCGCTCGGCTGCAGGGGTCAACACAACTTCTGCCCCGTAGGCTCTCAGAATGTTGATTCGTTCCGCTGTCATATTGTCAGGCATGATCAGGATCGCACGGTAGCCCTTAGCGGCTGCGTTCATCGCCAGCCCGATTCCGGTATTCCCACTGGTCGGCTCGATCAGCGTCGAACCCGGGACAAGATGGCCTTCCTGTTCAGCCCTTGTAATCATATGATAAGCTGCCCGGTCTTTCACGCTTCGGCTTGGATTGAAATATTCAAGCTTCACGTAGACCTCGGCATCTTCCGGCCCGACAAGCCGGTTCAATCTGACTGCGGGGGTGTCCCCGATCAGATCAGTAATGCTATCTACCACTTTATTGGACAAGAAGAGCCCGCCTTTCGCAGCATGGATTTGTATTATTGTATCGGTTCCGGAACAAGCATTCAAGCATGCCGCCAAAAGACTTCCTGGATCTCTATGGGGCTAAAGTCATAGTTGTCAAGTTGTGGACAAGGTTATCCACAGTTTACCTGAATAATGTGTATAAAGTGATGAAACCCTTACCCAGTCTCCTTTTATATGAATCATGAAAAAGGGGACAATCTTTTCACAATCTTCTGTGTGTTTTGTGGATAATGTGGATAATTAAGTGGATAAGAACCGTTACACTGCATAAAGTGGCTAAAAAGACGACCTGAGAGGCCGTCTGAGTAAGGACTAAATTCTTAATATTGTGGATAATCCTGTGCATAATTGAGGCTGATCTCAGCGGTAGTGTTAAAAAAATATTTTGGATATGAATTGAATTTAACAATTCCCTCAGGCAAGAAGCTCTTCCCATTCTGAATAGGCCTCGGCCAGCTGGGCCTTCAGTCCATCTATACGGGACTGCCGTTCTTGTACGGCCGCGTAATCCTGATAGACTTCCGGCTCAGCAAGCTCCGCTTCAAGTCCCGCGATGCTATCCTCATGCTGCGCAATCAGCTGCTCCAGCTGTTCAATCCGGCGCTGCCGGCTGCGTTCTTCACGTCTGGCCTGCTTGTCGGCTTCATATGATCTCGCACCTGTATTCTCTTCAGGAATATCTTCATCCGTTTTCTTGGATAAGGCAGGCTTCGCGGCAGCTTTCTCCTGGGCAAGCTCGGCCAGCTCCTGCTTCTTCTCCAGGTAATCATCATAATTGCCCAAATAGGGTTCGGCCCCGCCCGGATGAAGCTCAATAATCCGCTCGGCCATCTTGTTGAGGAAGTAACGGTCATGAGAGATGAACAGCAGGGTTCCGTCGTACTCCATCAAGGCCGCTTCCAGAACCTCCTTACTGTATAAATCCAGGTGGTTGGTCGGCTCATCCAGGATGAGCAGATTCGCCTTCAGCAGCATTAACTTGGCCAGAGCTACCCGGGCCTTCTCGCCCCCGCTTAAGGCGGCGATCCGCTTCAGAACATCCTCGCCGCTGAATAGAAAGTTGCCCAGAACGCTGCGGATTCGGGCTTCCTCAATATGCGGAAAGGCACTCCATAGTTCTTCAAGGACCGTATTCTTCGGGTTAAGATGGGTCTGTTCCTGGTCATAATAACCCAGCTTGACCTTGGTTCCCCAGTTCAGCCGACCGGAAGTCATCTTCAGGTCACCGGTTAAGATCTTGAGCAGCGTGGATTTGCCGATCCCGTTGGGTCCTATGAGAGCCACCGTCTCTCCGCGGCGCAGGTCAAAGCTTACGTTTTGGAACAGGGGCTTTTCTTTTTCTTTGTCAAAAGAATAGGCGAGCTCATCCACCTGCAGCACTTCCTTGCCGGACATAATCCCGGCTTCGAAGGAGAAGCTCGCTTTCTTCAGATCGCCAAGAGGACGTTCCATAACCTCCATCCGATCCAGGGCTTTGCGCCGGCTTTGGGCACGCTTGGTGGTTGAGGCACGGACAATATTTTTCTGAATGAAATCCTCAAGTCTTGCAATCTCGTCCTGCTGCTTCTCATACTGCTTCATCTGACTCTCGTACTCGGCAGCCTTGAGCTCAATATACCGGCTGTAGTTGCCCGTATATTTCCGGGATTGGTGACGTTCAATCTCCACAATAGCAGTGACCAGACGATCCAGGAAATAACGGTCATGCGAGACAATCAGCAGCGCGCCGGAGTAGCTGCGAAGGTAATCCTCCAGCCAGGTCAGTGTCTGAATATCCAGATGGTTGGTCGGCTCATCGAGCATAAGGAGGTCAGGAGCTTGAAGCAGGATTCGGGCCAGGGCGAGGCGGGTCTTCTGTCCACCGCTGAGAGTCGAGATCAGGGTGTCGGGCGGGAACGAGCCAAAGCCCATACCGTGAAGGACACTGCGAATCCGGGTCTCCATTTCATATCCGCCATGATCCTTGAACCAGTCGGACTTCCGGGCATAACGCTCCAGCAGGTCTTCGAATGCCTTCGCGTTCCCGGCGGTTTCGGGATTGGCGATCTCAAGCTCCATTCGGCGGAGTTCCGCTTCTGCCTCAATTAGAGGACTGAATACATACAGCATTTCCTCCCAGATGGTGCGTTCCGATTGCAGTCCGCTGTTCTGGGCGAGGTAGCCGATGGTGGTCTCCTTGGCCTTGAAGATTTGTCCGCTGTCGTAAGATATTTCCCCAGCCAGGATCTGCAGCAGCGTGGATTTGCCAGCGCCATTAACACCCACGAGTCCGATGCGGTCACGCTCGAGAATCTGAAGGCCGATGCCCTCAAGTATATTTGTGGTGCCATAGGATTTTCTGATATCTGTTGCTTGAAGCAGCATAACTTGTATATCCTCCATATCTATAAGAAACCTGGCCTGAAGTCAGGCGTTGTTAACCCTAGTGTACATGAAACATCCCTCAAATGCACCGCCATGCAGCAGATGTATGAATATAGCCATGAAGGCCTTCCGTATCAAGTTTTCATTTTCACAGAACAGTGATAAACTAAAGAGAGATATGATGGTGTATGGGCTGGAATTAATATGGTTAGATTGTAACCGGTACCCTAACCTGAAAGAAGGGTGATGTTCACTTGGGCATACCGGATGTCAAGAGAGAGCTGCGCACCCGGATGGCAAGAGTCCGTGCTGCAATCCCTGAGGCTTCAAGAGTGGGGCAATCCGAGTCGGCCAGTCTCCTCGCCGAAGCGGAGGTTCTTGCCCCGCTGCGCGCCGACAAGGAAGATGGAAGGCTTACAGTGTTCGTCTATCTGGCCTTTCGGGACGAGCCTGCTACACTTCCGCTTATCCGAAGCTGCTGGTCCCGGGGAGACCGCATTCTGGTTCCGCGGATAACCGGGCCCGAGAGCTTCGCGCTGCATGAGCTTGACGGGGAAGAGGGCGTGGCAGCCGGCAGCTGGGGGATTCCCGAACCGGCAGAGCACCTGCCGCAGTGGGAGCCTGATCAGTATGCCAGGATTGACCTGGTTATTGTACCTGGTCTTGCGTATGATCTTGCCGGCGGCCGGATCGGCTTTGGCGGAGGATACTATGACCGGTTCATGGAGCAGCTGGGCAGACAGCGCCGGGAGGCCCGGAAGCCGATGCCTTTGCTAGCGGCCTTGGCGTTCCGGGAACAGATCATAAGCGGCATTCCGATGGAGGAGCATGACTTCAGGCTTAATCTTCTTTTTACCTCAGCAGGTGTTATTCGTACTCAATAGACAAGCACGGCATTGCAATTCACGATAAAGGTTGGGAAGATCTTGACAGAATCAGGTTCAGAACACGGTAAGATGACGCATTTCAATGAACAGGGCCGTGCCAAGATGGTGGATATCTCGAGCAAAGAGATTACGGTCCGCACCGGAGTGGCTGTAACAAAAGTAACCATGCTTCCATCTACGCTGCTCGCGATTAAGGAAGGCCGGGTCGGCAAGGGGGATGTGCTTGCGGTGGCTCAAGTCGCCGGGATTCAGGCGGCCAAGCGGACTTCGGACTGGATTCCGATGTGCCATCCTCTGCCTCTGACCGGCGTGAACATTATTTTCACCGATAATGGAGAGGACGAGCTATATATTGAGGCCTCCGTTAAGACCGAGGGCAAGACCGGGGTGGAGATGGAGGCTTTGACCTGTGCATCCGCAGCCGCCCTGACCATCTACGATATGTGCAAGGCGCTGCAGAAGGATATGGTTATCGGACCAACGCTGCTGAAATCGAAGACGGGCGGGAAGAGCGGCGATTATAACCTCGGGATATAAGCGGATAAATGTTCCAATTCGGATAAGGAGGGTGACTTCATGGTATGGAAAACAGCGATCTTGACGGCTAGCGACAAGGGAGCCCGAGGCGAACGTGAAGATACGAGCGCCCAGGTTATCCGGGAACTGGTCGAGGAAGAACTGGGCGGAGAGATTGTGGAATACCGCATTGTTCCTGACGAACAAGATGAGATTATTGCGGCTTTAATTGAGATGACCGATTACTTTCAGGCCAATCTGGTTCTGACAACCGGGGGGACGGAGCTTGCTGCCCGTGATGTAACCCCGGAAGCGACGCGCCGCATTATTGAACGGGAAGTTCCGGGGATGGCGGAAGCGATGCGGGCAAGCGCGATGCAGAAGAACCCGGCGGCCATGCTGTTCCGGGGTGTTGTAGGTATTCGGGGACGTACCTTGATTGTGAACCTTCCCGGAACCCCCAAGGGTGTGCATGAGAATCTGGCAGCGATTATGGGCCAGTTACCCGAGGCCCTGCTGATGGTTACAGGACAGTTCCGGTTATAGTGTTAACCCGGCTGTAACTGTGATTAACTTATGTTATGATTGGACAATAGCAAGTGACAGAACGGAGGGAATAAGGATGGGCGGTGTTATCCTGATTGTAATCGCAGCCCTGCTGCTGTTTGGACCAAATAAGCTTCCGGATCTGGGAAGGGCTGTGGGCCGTACGTTCCGTGAATTCAAAGAAGCTACCCGTGATATTATGGACGATGAACCTCCGGTGAAGAAGACGGAGCCGCTGCCACCAAGGCCAGAACAGCCGCAGGCAGCTGAACGCCGGCTTCCGGAATAACGGACTCCTTCCCGAAGGAAGGAGTTTTTTTTGAGGATATATAGGTTGACCTCAAGAATTTTGAGTTCAACGTTATCATTTTTCGCTGTTAAGCGGGCACCGGGAGGTGCTTTGTTTATGTCTGAATACAGGAGGGCGGTCTTCATGCCTGACGAACAGGATGGAATGTCAGTTGTCGATCATTTATCTGAGCTTCGCAAACGTCTGTTTGTTACACTGATCTTATTTGTTTTGGTGCTTGTAGGCGGATTTTTCGTTGCCCATCCGGTATACGACTATTTGACCGCACACGGTCCCACGGGCCTGGAACTGAAGCTGAACGCATTCTCCTTCTGGGACGGGGTCAATGTATATATGAAGATTGCCCTGATCGTGGCTTTGGCCATCACCCTGCCGTTTATGGTGTATCAGGTATGGGCCTTTGTAAGCCCGGGTCTTAAGCCTAAGGAACGCCGGGCTACCTTGAAATACATCCCGTTTGTGTTTATTTGCTTCCTGGTTGGTGTGGCTTTCGGATATTATGTTGTATTTCCTCTGGCAATGCAGTTCACCTCAAGTCTTAACCAGCAGCTCGGTCTGGTCGAGACCTATGGAATAACGGACTATTTCAAGTTCTTGACGAATATTATTCTCCCGATCTCGCTGCTGTTCGAGCTGCCGATCGTCGTGCTGTTCCTGACCCAGCTGCGGCTTCTTAACCCCAAGCGGCTTAAGAAGATGCGCCGGGTGGCTTATTTCGCCTTGGTGGTCGTGTCCGTTATGATCACACCTCCCGATTTCTTCTCGGCTTTTCTGGTGCTGATTCCTATGATTCTTCTCTATGAATTCAGTGTCATGCTGTCAGGAAGAATGTACAGCAAGCAGCTGGCTGCTGATGCGGAGCGGAGAGCGAAATACGAGGATTGAGCTGTAGTGTCCTCTTCTCTAAGGCTAGGGTTAGCCGGATGAGGGGAGGGCTATTTTTATTATGAGAATAAGCTTGAAAAAAGAGGAATATTTAGGGTGATCTTCGGATAGGATGTAAGGGGCGTGTCCAAGAAAAAAATGGTCACAGGGACTTGAAATCTGAAGCAACACCTAGTATCATAAAGTTGGTTGTTAGCACTACACGATGTTGAGTGCTAACATTAACATTCAGTGTATCCTATATGGAATGAACTAAAGAAAAGAACGTCAAAAACGGTCTAGGAGCAACTCTCCAAGACTCGGTTACGTAGCCTTTAGTTCAATCCATAGCTTAACACAACATAACTAATTAAGGAGGCTATTTTTCATGATCAGACCTTTAGGTGAACGCGTACTGGTAGAACCGATCGAACAAAACGAAACAACTTCATTCGGGATTGTACTTCCCGACTCCGCTAAGGAGAAGCCGCAAGAAGGCAAAGTAATCGCTGTCGGCAGCGGTTCCGTCAACAAGGACGGTGTTCGTGTAGCTCTTGAAGTGAAAGAGGGCGACGTAGTCTTGTTCTCCAAATATGCCGGAACAGAAATTAAGTATGAAGGTAAAGAATACTTGATTATGAAAGAAAGCGACATTCACGCGGTCATTGGCTAATGAGGCGTGGTCCTGAACTTCAATATAAGCGCAAGTGAAGATAATTGATTACTAAATTTATCAGGGAGGTTTTTGAACAATGGCAAAAGACATTAAATTCAGTGAAGACGCTCGCCGCGCAATGCTTCGCGGGGTTGACGCTTTGGCAAATGCGGTAAAAGTAACTCTTGGACCAAAAGGACGCAACGTGGTGCTTGAGAAGAAATTCGGAAGCCCGCTCATCACAAATGACGGAGTAACAATTGCCAAAGAAATCGAGCTTGAAGATGCATTCGAGAATATGGGTGCCCAGCTTGTTAAAGAAGTAGCAACCAAGACGAACGATGTGGCCGGTGACGGTACAACTACAGCAACTGTTCTTGCACAAGCCCTCATTCGTGAAGGTCTGAAGAACGTTACTGCGGGTGCAAGCCCAATCGGTCTTCGCAAAGGAATTGACAAAGCGGTTCGCGCAGCTGTAGAAGAACTGCAAAAGATCTCCAAAACGATCGAAGGCAAGCAATCCATCGCACAAGTAGCTGCCATCTCAGCTGCTGACGAAGAAGTAGGCGAATTGATCGCTGAAGCTATGGAGAAAGTCGGCAAAGACGGCGTTATCACTGTTGAAGAATCCCGCGGATTCGCGACTGAGCTTGAAGTGGTTGAAGGTATGCAGTTCGACCGCGGATATATCTCTCCATATATGATCACAGATACAGACAAAATGGAAGCTGTTCTGGATAACCCATACATCCTGATCACAGACAAGAAGATCAGCAGCACACAAGAAATTCTGCCTGTGCTTGAGAAGATCGTTCAACAAGCCCGTCCGCTTGTGATCATCGCTGAAGATATCGAAGGCGAAGCTCAAGCTATGCTGATCGTGAACAAACTTCGTGGTACATTCAACGCAGTAGCTGTTAAGGCTCCTGGCTTTGGCGACCGTCGCGAGGCAATGCTTCAAGACATCGCTGCCTTGACTGGTGGCCAAGTGATCACTGAGAAGCTCGGTCTTGACCTGAAGAGCACAAGCATCGAGCAGCTCGGTAACGCTCGCCAAGTGCGCGTAACCAAAGAAGCTACAACTATCGTTGACGGAAGCGGCGACAAGAATGATATCGCTGCTCGCGTTAGCCAAATCCGTTCCCAACTGGAAGAGACTACTTCCGAGTTCGACAAAGAGAAGCTGCAAGAGCGTCTGGCTAAACTCGCTGGCGGCGTAGCAGTAATCAAAGTTGGTGCGGCTACTGAGACTGAATTGAAAGAGCGCAAGCTTCGCATCGAAGACGCTCTGAACGCAACCCGCGCTGCGGTTGAAGAAGGTATCGTATCCGGTGGGGGTACTGCCCTTGTGAACGTCTACCACGCTGTATCTGCAGTGAATGTGACTGGCGACGAGAAGACTGGCGTGAACATCGTGCTTCGCGCGCTGGAAGAGCCGATCCGTACCATCGCAGCTAACGCTGGCGAAGAAGGATCTGTTATCGTTGAGCGTCTGAAGAAAGAACAAATCGGCGTAGGCTACAACGCAGCTACCGGCGAATGGGTGAACATGATCGAAGCAGGTATCGTTGACCCTGCCAAGGTTACCCGCTCCGCACTGCAGCACGCTGCATCCGTTGCAGGACTGTTCCTGACAACTGAAGCGGTTATCGCTGATAAGCCAGAACCAGAAAAGCCAGCTATGCCTGATATGGGCGGCATGGGCGGCATGATGTAATAAAGGGTGCAATCTGTAAGGCATTTTGAGCCTTTCAGCTTGTCCTAAGCGGCGTGAATTTTTATCTTACTTAGATAAGGATTTCTGAAGCTGTCACTGTTACAAATTATAAATGAAGCAACGACCACTTCTTAATAATGTTATTAAGGAGTGGTTTTTGTGTTGTTAAGGTTTGCTTTTCAAGATTTTCTAGATGATCGTAGGTTTAATACACAGAAGAATCTTAGGAATTATCTAACGTTACTAGGTGCGTTTATTAACTCTTGCACTGATCATGAGGTAATAAATGCTCCTCTTATTCCTTTCAAAAATCGTAATATTTTTTGGGCTACTCCGTTAATGATTCTTCTAGTTGAGCAGTTGGGGGAAGCGGTATGATGTACCTATAGTATCTTCCGAGTTATAGACTGTTTTTAAGCCAAATCTCTAAACTCGGAACGTTCCAATAAGAGAAAATGTCCTTGCTGTTTCACATTTCAATCCGAACAATGAACATTTAGAGTAACAAAAAAGCCACCCAATTTAGAGTGACTATCCAATATTTACCGTATTTTCTTGTAACCAATTGGATAATATATGTAGGTCAATGTCTTTTGTAGCTACAGAGATAGTAATATCAAACAATTCATCTTCGTCAACAACTAATTCGTAGCCATTTAAATATAAGAACGTATATGTACAAACAACTGCGGTTCTTTTGTTGCAATCATTGAAACAGTGAGCTGCTATAATTCCGTGCATTAATACTGCTGCTTTCAAGAATAAACCGGGGTATTGTTCTTCTCCGAAATAGTCTGAAAAGGGCTTTTCAGAAAGAAGTTCAACATAACCCCGGTCTTTAATCCCTGGGAGCCCACCTGTTTGCATCAGTTCTTCATCGTGTATTTCGATAATTTGTTCTGGAGTTAATTTTACATACATTAATTTTTAGCCAGTTTATTCAACGTTTTTCTATATTTTTTCATGCCCATTTTAGCAACGTTCATGACGTTTTCATTACTTGCTACTGTTGTTTTTTGTATACTTTGTTTGTTTTCGATCATTTTTTTCTCCTCCTTATTATCGCTCATGGCAATCACCTCTAAAAACTTTAACTTTGTAAAAGCATTGCCCCCTGAACGATATTACATACTATTATATGGTAAAAGCATACAACTATTTTATCACGTAACACGTAACACGTACAACGGAGAGTTGGGAACTCCCATTGAGTTTGATGTTCTACAGTTAGGGATGATGAGAGTATAATAGGTGATATGAATTAATTACCCCCGAGTTATGTAATAAATCTTAATCTTTGGCATCGCTTTTTGTCTTTATCCCCGCCAACGAAATCAGTTCGTTACTTATACTAGTTAGTTGCCCCGACCGTAAGACATAGTGTGCCACTTAATCCGAGTAGGCTATCAATCCTATAGAACAGCAATATCAGGTTGCCAATAAGGTGCAAAATAAAAGAAGGACTGCTTTAGAAACAGGAACGATCTCATTGCAGATGTTACTAGTTGCGCTGCGTTTATATTGCGTTGCTGACATGCATGGAGCCGATAAATAAGTGACCTGCTCAGGATAGGGCCAGTGCAGGTCGCTTAATCAGATTGTAAGCCGATCATAGAGAAGTAACCTCATAGAAGTTGTTGTGCAGGGGATCGGCAGACACCGATCCCTCATCAAATTATCTTATGTCTGTTGAGTATTTAAGATCACAGTCATATTTCCAACATTGATTTCCATAATTTCCCGGGGTATCGTAACTTATATAAGAAATGTGAAAGGGACGAGAAAGGGGAGCTGGTGAGTAAATGGAATTAATAAAACTCTGCCTCTATCTACTGGGGAGCGTTGGAATGTTGGTTGCAATCCTGCACGATATCAAGGCAAAGAGGTCAAACAAGAAGGTATATTTCTCACAGAACAGTGTTATTCTTACACTACTCTTAATTTGTTACATCCTGGTTGCTTTGCATTCTATAGTTGATTTGTATTCATTTGCTTCTTCATAATTAATCGTTGGCAGCCTGGATGTGGATAATAATTAGCAACAATATATAAAGACCGTATCCATAGAATGGAACGGCCTGATATAATAGGCATGTACAACACACCTTGAGTGGGTGCGCCTTCCTCCAGAAAGGAGGTGAGGCGTATGAACTTCTCTTTTGCGGATGTAATTGGTTTTGCTGCGTTTATTATCGCGCTGCTGACATACATCGAACGAAAAAAGAAGTAACCTGCTCTAGGTCGGCAAACCGTGCAGGTCACTTCTTCCCTTGAATCATTATGGAGGAGTAACTCCACTCAAGCTGTTGTGCAGGGGATCGGGTGCCACCGATCCCTTATTTAATGTATCATACGTCTGTTATCTTTATACCCATATTACTACATGCCATAAATGATGACAATTATATTGTTATATTTTCTAGGCATACGAATACCAATTGACCAAGCAAAGCTCAATCTATTAATATCTAATTTAAGTTATTTCATTTAGTATTTGGAGGAGGTGTGTTAGAATGATAACACTGAAGGAAAAAAATACTCTAATTTCCAGTTTTACCGGAAAACTCTTGCGGAACCGGTTCGGCAAAGGTCCTGAATCCGTTAACGTCTCCATAGGAGAGTGCGGAATTGCGATACATATTCGTAACTTCATCAGCCCGGTAGAACAGTTCCTGCTGGATAAAGAAGAGGAGCAGGCCCTTAGATACACCAGAGAACTTCTAATGAAATCGCTGCTGCCTGAGCTGTCTGCTTATATGAAGGCGGAGCTTGGACTCGTAACAGAGGAGCTGTATTACGACTGGGGTCTTCACAACGCCTCGGGAATGATCGTCGGATTATTCGAGCTGCACAGTGAGAAGTCCGCGCCTTACCGGGGACAGAAGAGCGTTCATGACCATGTTATCAAGGTAAGCGGCATGGTTCAGAAGGAGCCTGTACATATTGATTCCTGGTGGTTGAACTCCAAGACCCTCATTGTGGTTCGGGAAGGCATTCTTATTATTTTGGAGAAGGAGCTTCTTGACTTGGGATATGAGAATATACTCAAAAGTACCAAGCGCAAGATGGAGAAGCGGTATTTGGATCAGGAGACAGGTTTTACGAAAGTTCTGAACAAGACACTATCCGATATTTATGTGGATTGGGACTTCTCACAGGATCGAAGTGTGATTGCTTATACTTTTCAATAATTACATACCGGTTGTAATGGGTCAGACATGAGAATGAGCTGGACATAAGCCAAAGAAAGGGTGAGTACACTCTTTTTTTGGCTATTTGTGTTAAGCATGGTCATTTGGTTCCATGAATTATTCTTCATCCATCCTGGTCACCGTTGTTTTAATCTGCAGGCTTTACTATTAAGGAGTGAAGATAATGAGCTCACCCAATTTTACGATTCTGTATGTTGAGGACAATGAATTGAACATGGCGTTAATGGATCATATCTTTAAAAAAATCCCGCACATCAGACTGATCGGCGCTGCGAGTGCGGAGGAAGGGATCGAGCTTGCCACATATGGTCAGCCGGATCTTATTTTTATGGACATTCAATTGCCAGGCATGAACGGTTATGAAGCCCTTGAAGAGCTTCGAAGCCGGGAGGAGACCCGCCATATTCCTGTATTAGCAGTGAGTTCATTTGCCCAGAAATCTGATATTGAGAAAGGTATGCAGGCGGGTTTTGCCGATTACATCACAAAGCCCTTCCATGTAAAGGCTTTCATGACCTTGATTGAACAATGGACGCGAGGCTAGAGTTGCTGCTTAGATTCCCCGAACCAAAGAAACCCCCGTTCTTGCCAGAACAGGGGCTGCTGCTTGATGCATACAGATGCATACAGATGCATACAGATATACTCTTATTTATTCAAATCCTCAATTGAGGAAATATCCACATAATCGGGCACAACAAGGCCTGTACGGACACCTGTCATATTCGGCCCCAGATCATCTACTTGATCTTTGTATTTATTCCAATAATCCGCATGAGTTAACGGAAGCCAAGCTGAGGCTGTGACATCCACATCTCCACTAGCGACCCCTGTCCACATAGGACCGGCTTCTACTTGAAGAGCGGTAACCTGATAGCCAAGCTTCTCTTGAAGAACGTACTGAAGAAGATGCGTGCTGGCGATTTCTGAATCCCAAGCCACATAGCCTAGCTTAAGCTTTTGACCAGTCACCCTGTTAAGTCCCTTCGTCCATTCCTGTATTCGATCGGGATGCTTCAGTGCCCAATTCTTCGCGGCTTCCTCAGGACTCAATCCCTCTTGAATGGCAGCCATCATCTCTCCCATTTCCTCCGCCGTCCACTTGAACCGGTCTAGAAATCCATAGGCAGCAGGCTGTTTTTGCTTAAGTCCTATACGGGCTAAAGTATGAATCTCCTCAGATTCACCATAAGTCTTCTTAGGATCCTCCAGGTACTTAAGATTGTATTTGGTGAACATCCAGTGCGGAGTCCATCCAGTAATGATAATTGGCTCTTTGTTCCTGATGGCTTTGTCCAGCATCGCTGTCATCGCGGTGCTTGATCCCTCAACCAGCTCCCAACTGTCCAGCTTGTAGTCCTGGATTGCCTTGGCGGTTGATTTCATAATGCCTGACCCGGGATCGATCCCGATGATCTGGTTATGGAACTTGCTTGCAACGGCGCCTCCCTCTTCAGCGCCAGCTGAAGCTCCTGAAGGAAGAAGCAGATACTGGGCAATACCGCCGACAATAACGACGGCCAGTAGAGCAGAAGCGAATACCAGGCGCCGGCGGGGCTCAGTGCGCACAGCTGCCTTGCGCCTTCCTGTCTTGAACAGGTTCTGAGAGAACCTGTCGAGTACAATGGCCAGAACCACAACGGCAAGTCCAGCTTCGAAGCCTTGTCCGATCTTCAGCTGGGCAACGGCGCGGTACACCTCGGCTCCGATGCCCTGTGCTCCGATCATGGAAGCAATGACGACCATGGACAGCGAGAGCATAATCGTCTGATTAATCCCCGCCATCATGGTAGGCATAGCCAGCGGCAGATCCACCTTAATGAGCTTCTGCCAAGCGGTAGAGCCGAAGGCTTCGGCAGCTTCAGTCAGCTCAGATGATACCTGCTTGATGCCAAGATAGGTCATTCGGATCGTTGGCGGGATCGCGAAGATGACCGAAGCAATAACACCCGGTACAACACCCAGACTGAAGAAGGTGACAGCAGGCAGCAAATAGACGAACGCTGGCATGGTCTGCATAAAATCAAGAATAGGCGAGACTATGCGGTGCGTGGTTCTGCTGTAAGCACTCCAGATGCCGAGGGGAATGCCCAGCAGAATGGAGATTAGACCTGAGGTGATTACGAGGCCCAGGGTGTCCATTGTCTGTGTCCAGTAACCCAGATTCTCGATCAGCAGAAAACCGATCACAGTAAATAAAGTTAAGGGAAGACGTCCAATTGCAAAAGCCAGAATACCAAGTATGGTAATGAGAAGCAGTGGATGCGGCAGCAGGAACAGACCTGAGAAGAATCCGACAACATGCTCTATAATTATTGCTATGGCATCAAATAGACCTCCGAGATGCGAGCCCATCCAGCTCACAAGGGTCTCAATCCAATCAGCCACGGGCAGTTTGGGTAACATTAGGCTTCACCTCCAAGAATCTTGGTATCTCCAGCCAGAGCACCCAGTACGGCACCACGAACGATCACGCCAAGCAGGCGGTGATTCTCATCCACGACAGCGAGTGGGACCTTCGCGGAGCTTGTAACCTCGAACAGATCGCCAAGGAGTGTATCCGGACTGACCTCTGGCCCATCTTTGATCAGGATATCGGAGAGTCCCGTTCCCGATCTCAGCGCGGCCGAAGCATCTTCGGCTGTAATTACACCGAGTAGCCGCTTGCCGCGGTCAATCACGAAGAGGTTCGAGATTCCGCGTTCACGCATAAGCTGCAGCGCGACCCGCGGACCTTTATCCAGTGTCACGGTCTCTGGACGAATCATCACGTGGGAAGCTGTAAGCACCTTGGATAAATCCACATCCTCTATGAAGCGCTCAACATAGCGGTTGGCAGGCTGGGTCAGCATTTCTTCCGGCGTCCCAAGCTGAACGAGCGCGCCATCCTTCATTAGCGCAATGCGGTCTCCAATACGCAGAGCCTCGTCCAGGTCATGGGTGATGAAGACAATGGTCTTCTTCATCCGTTCCTGAAGCTCAAGCAGCTCGTCCTGCATGTCTCTGCGGATGAGTGGATCAAGCGCGCTGAATGCTTCATCCATCAGCAGGACCTCGGGATCGTTCGCCAGCGCACGTGCCAGACCTACCCTCTGCTGCATGCCGCCGCTGAGCTCATCAGGCATCTTGGAGCCCCAGCCTTTAAGACCAACCAGCTCGAGCGCATTTTCTGCTTTGATTCTGCGCTCTTCCTTGCTAATCTGCTGTATTTCCATTCCATATTCCACATTCTCAAGCACCGTACGGTGCGGAAATAAGGCGAACTTCTGAAAGACCATGCTGATATTCTTGCGTCTGACTTCACGCAGCTGCGCTTTGTTCATCTTGCGCAGATCTTGTCCGTGAATAAGAATTTCACCTGATGAAGGTTCAATCAGACGGTTCAGCATGCGGACCAGTGTAGACTTGCCGCTGCCGGACAAGCCCATAATAACGAATATCTCGCCTTTGCGGATATCCAGACTTACGCGGTTCACTCCGACCGTAATTTGCTTCTCGCGGGCCAGTTGTTCTTTGGTATGCCCTTTCTCTAACAGCTGAATGCCCTGGGCAATATTCGGCCCAAACAATTTGCTGACATTCCGCACTTCAAGAATTGTATTTTCCAAACAGGCTCACCCCTTTATTTCTGTAAGTCTTAGTCTATCAAAAAAAAAATTGTTTAATCAAATCTTGTATCTGTACATACAGTACGTACAGAAAATACTGTACATAGTTTATCAAGGGATTGCTCGCTCTAACTCCTAAATGCTGTCTAAGTCGTTTCTTTACAATTGGGCATGCTTTTTCTAAGATAGGATACATAAGAGTACAATGAGGTTATAGGAGGCTGCAAGCATGGGCTTGGAACAGCTTAATGAACAGGAACAGGCGGCTCTTCAGAAGGTCCGCAAGCGGGTAATTGAAGCAATCGGAAGAAATATGGACTTATATGGAGTGACCTTGTCCACCGGGCATTTGTATGGGCTGCTGTTCTTCGCAGACAAGCCGATGACCCTGGATGAAATGGGACAGGAGATGAAGATGAGCAAGACCAGTATGAGCACAGGAGTCAGAACGCTGCTGGATCTTAAGATGGTGAATAAAGTATGGGAGAAGGGCTCCCGCAAGGATTTGTATGAAGTGGAGTACGACTGGCATCAGACCTTCAGTGACTTCTTCGCCATCAAGTGGCGGAAGGCTGTGGAGACTAATCTGAATGTGCTTAGGCGTTCCATTCAAGAGATGGATAAGTGGATTGCCGAGACAGAGAATGAAGCGGTGAAGGGCGTGCTGAGCGAGGATCAAAGAAAGATGAGGGAAGCTGCGGAATATTACTTGTGGCTTGACCGGTTGATCGATACGCTGGAGAGCGGGGAGATTTATAATCTGGTTCCGAAGCAGCCTGAACCGGAAGCGTAGGCGGATAACCGCCTATGCTTTTTTTGTTGTAATCGTTGAACAAATTATCCGGTACCCAGCACGTCGGAAGCTAGACACAGAAGCATGAGAACGGTCAGTAAGGCACCAGAGCAGCGGGCAAAAAGTCTCGCTCCACCCGCCGTGCCGGAGACAGCGTAACGTAAATACATGAGGCTCCCGGCGGTGATTAACACAAGCTCGGCGGCTATGGAGAAGATAGGGCTGCTCCATAATCCCAGTCCAAGCAGTGGCAGATCGCCGAGATTGCCAGGCAGAATCGGCAGATCAGGACGGTGCACCAGCAGATCAAGAATCCAGTGGCTGAATACTACAGCTCCTATGGTCAAGCCCCCACGTCTGCCCCAGAGCTTTGAGGCCAAAAGGCCAGTCAGGAAGGCAATGATCAGTACACTCAGCAAGGAGTGGGTATAATCGGCGTGAATAATTTGATTTGCATAGCCCTCCCCCGTTTTGACTACGATCTCAACATTAGTTAGATATAAGGGGATGAAGATAACGTCAATCAACTGGGTGGACA
Source organism: Paenibacillus sp. YPG26 (assembly GCF_023704175.1). NCBI lineage: Bacteria > Bacillati > Bacillota > Bacilli > Caryophanales > Paenibacillaceae > Paenibacillus > Paenibacillus sp. YPG26. The sequence goes on from NZ_CP084530.1 coordinate 954,671, forward strand.
GCATAAGCGCCCAGAGTGGAACCTCAGGAACTTTGGCTTTGACCGCTGCCGCAAGACCAAAATGTCCGGCTAACATAGCTTCTCCCCCTTAGTCTTAAGTCTGGTGATACGGGAATCAAGGTAACCGCAAAGACAGGTGAACAAGAGCAGAAACAGGATGAAACTCATGGCAAATCTCCTCTCGAAAATAAAAACTAATATCATTAGTTTTATTATAACTAATGATATTAGTTTTGCAATAGGCAATTCTATATTGACTAAATAAAAAAGCAGGCCTCGGTCTTATCACCGAAGCCTGCGCCTGTTCACTTGTCATCTGAATTATCCAAACCGGCCGGAGATATACTCCTGGGTGTTCGGCTTGGATGGATTGGTGAAGATAATGCTTGTCTCGTTATACTCCATCAGACTTCCAAGATAGAAATAGGCCGTGTAATCCGAGACCCGGGCAGCCTGCTGCATGTTATGAGTCACGATGACGATGGTCAGCGATTTCTTCAGCTCGCCAATGAGCTCTTCGATCTTGGACGTGGAGATGGGATCCAAGGCAGAGGCGGGCTCATCCAGCAGCAGAATGTGCGGATTAACGGATAGGGCCCGGGCAATACATAATCTCTGCTGCTGGCCTCCTGAGAGGGACAGGGCAGAGGTATGCAGACGGTCCTTGACCTCATCCCAGAGGGCTGCCTTGCGAAGGCTGTCTTCCACAATCTGATCCAGCTGCTTCTTGTTCTTGACACCATGGTACTTGGGGCCGAAGGCAATATTATCATAGATAGACTTATAAAAAGGATTGGGCCGCTGCCATACCATGCCAATCTTCTGGCGCAGCACGGTCACATCGGTCTCCGGCGAATTGATGTCCTTGTCCCCGATCCAGATGTTCCCGGTCTGGCGTGAGCCGGGAATCTCGTCATTCATCCGGTTGAGTGAACGGAGGAATGTGGATTTGCCACAGCCGGAAGGGCCGATCAGAGCCGTTACACTCTGCTCGGCGAAGGTCATGTCAATGCCTTTTACCGCCTCATGCTCTCCATAAAAGACTTTAAGATTTTCAGTACGTAAGGTGTCCGTCATGAGCCGTTCTCCTCTTCCTTATCATTTATCATTTGATTGATGTGAATTTACGGTATAGTGCTCTTCCGAGCCAGCGGGCCAGCAGGTTGAAGATCAGAACTAGCAGGACCAGAACGGCGGACGCGCCTGCGGCGATCTGTACGGCATCCGGTGCAAGGCCTTCACTGTTCACCTTCCAGATATGCACGGCCAGAGTCTCGGCAGGACGGAACGGGTTCAGCGGCGAGTTATGATGCAACGGGTTCCAGTCGCTGAAATTAATATGCGGCGTAGTCATCCCCGCAGTGAAGAGCAGGGCAGCGGCCTCACCGAAGACCCGGCCCGCAGCCAGAATTGTCCCGGTTACGATGATCGGCAGAGCTACCGGGAACAGGATGGAGGTAATGATCTTCCATTTGGACAAGCCCATGGCAAGACCTGCTTCCTTCTGTTCCTTGGGTACACTGCGGAAGGCCTGCTCCGTTACCCGTACCATCAAAGGCATGTTGAAGATGGTAAGTACGACAGCCCCGGAGAACAGCGAGAATCCGAAGTCGAAGTACTGAACGACAACGAGGAGGCCGAACAGACCCACCACGATGGATGGGAAGGAGGACAGTACCTCGACAATAAGGCGGATGGCATCTGTCAGCTTGTTCGGCTTCGCATATTCAGCCATATAGATGCCGGCTCCGAGACCGAGTGGAATAGTGATGATCATGGTCAGAATAAGCAAGTATAAGGAATTGAAGAGCTGAGGCCCGATTCCTCCGCCCTCACGGATCGTCTGCGGTCCGGAAGTCAGGAAGTCCCAGCTGATATGACTAAGTCCTCTAAATAGGATAAAGCCCAGCATGCCCACGAGCACGGCTACAATCAAGAGGGCGAAGAACACAATTATGCCGGTTGCAAGTTTATCGGCGGCTTTCGGTTTCAAATTTTATGTCTCCTTTCGAGAAGCCTTACGACAAAGACAAAGACGAAGGTCATCAGCATTAAGATCATAGCCATACTCCAAAGCGCGTTGTTCTGTACAGAACCCATCACGGTATTACTCATATTCAGCGTGATTACACTGGTCAAGGTTGAAGCCGATTCGAACAAGGAGGTCGGGATATGCGGAGCGTTCCCGATGACCATCTGTACCGCAAGGGCCTCACCGAAGGCGCGGGCCATACCCAGAACAACCCCGGTCAGAATAGAAGGAAGAACTGTAGGAATAATGACCCCATAGATGGTCTGCCAGCGGGTAGCTCCAAGACCATATGAAGCTTCCTTCAGATTGCGAGGCAGAGCGCCGAGCGCATCTGTTGCAATACTGGTAATAGTCGGCAGAATCATGATGGACAATACAATGGCCCCTGCTGCCACACCGATCCCTTGGCCGGGGAAGGTGTCACGCATGAATGGAACAAGGATACTCAGTCCGATAAATCCATAGACAACAGATGGAATTCCGGCGAGCAGCTCGATAACGGGCTGCAGTATTTTTTTGCCCCAAGAAGGAACAATTTCAGTCATGAACAAGGCGGCACACACACTCAGCGGGCTTGCGATCAACGCAGCGAGGAGAGAGGTCAGAAATGATCCATAAATGAACGGCAGGGCGCCGAATTGGTTATCATCCGGGCTCCAGGTAGTTCCGAACAAAAAGTCGGATAGACTTACGGCATCAATGGCGAAGGTGGAGATGCCCTTGGTAGCTACGAAATATACGATAGAGACGATGATTACGATGAGGAAGAGCACACAGATGGTTGTATATCCCCGCCCGATCCACTCCTCAGTACGGTGCTTGCGCAGTAGAAGGGGGGTATCCTGGTTAGATTTCATGAGGTCCTTCTTTCCTTTCTAAATTGAAAATAGAGGCAGAAGGTTATTCTTCCGCCTCTTGGTATGAATCGTAAGCTGCCGTTACTTGATATTACTTCGTAACGTTACCTGCTTCATCACGCTTCACTTGCATTTTGTTAGCAGGGATGTAACCAAGCTCAACGACATCGCCGTTTTGAACTTCGTCAGTCATGAAGTAATCCAGGAAAGCTTTCGTAGTAGCGTCAGGCTCACCTTTGGTGTACATGTGCTCGTAAGCCCATACCGGATATTTACCAGCCACCACGTTGTCAACCGTTGCGTCTACACCATCGTATTGCACAGCTTTCACTTTATCATCCAGGTAAGAAAGAGCAAGATATCCGATAGCTCCTGGAGTGTCAGTAACGAGCTTCTTAACTGTACCTGAGGAATCTTCCTGGATGGAGCCCTTCAGGTCTTCAGTCTTGGTGCCCAAAGCATATTTCTCGAAAGTGGCACGTGTACCGGAGCTGCTTGGTCTGTTCACAATCACGATGGCTTGATCCTTGCCTTGAACTTCCTTCCAGTTCGTGATCTTGCCTGTGAAGATGTCAACCAACTGCTGCTTGGTCAGGCTGGTTACGCCAACTTCCGGATTAACCACGGCAGCGATCGCTACTACAGCTACTTGATGGTCAACCAGTTCCTTCGCAGCGGCAGCATCTTTCATCTTCTCGGTAGCGAAGACATCAGAGTTACCGATCTGTACTTGTCCGCCTGATACTTGAGTAAGTCCTGTACCACTGCCTCCGCCTTGAACCTGTACGGATACGCCAGGGTTTTTATCCATGAATTTCTTACCAACCTGCTCAACGAGCGGTTGAAGAGCTGTGGAGCCCGAAGCAAGAATAGATCCGCTTAGTGCAGCAGTTTCGGATTTGCCAGCGTTGTTGTTCTCTGCATTAGTTGCCGAGTTAGACGTATTGTCCTTGTTGCCACATGCTGCAAGTGATACCGCAAATGCAAGTGTTAGTGTCAAAAGGAGCAGCTTCTTTAATTTCATGGTTTGTAATCTCCCCTGTTTGTTTTTTTATTTGGTCGAATTTTGTTCTCGACTCTTAAAAGTATAGGGGCCATTCATTATTCTAAAATCATAACTTTGTAAAATGAATGATAAATAGTTAAATAGAAAACTGATGTAACCATAGATTTTATCTAATTAACTGGATATGATGGAGATCAGGAGGAGGCATTGTATGAACATTGTAAAGCTGAAAATTGTCGTTTTAATAGAGAAATACAAGAAAATATCCGACGTAGCCAGGATGCTGGGGCTCAAACAGCCGACTGTCACCTTTCATATGAAGAGTCTGGAGGAGGAGCTGGGCACCGCGATCTTTGATACCCGCCGAGGCCGGGTCATCTTGACGGAGGCAGGCAGGGCGCTGCTGTATTATGCGCAGCGAATAACCTCTTTGACAGATGAAGCAGTCAATGTTGTAGCGGATTTCGATACGCTGGAGAGAGGAACGCTGCGTATAGGCGCGGGACTGATGCCAGGCAATTATTATCTTCCGGTGGTAGCCGGGCGGTTCATGCGCCAATTCCCCGGTATTCAACTGGATATCAAGATCAGAGCGGATAATGAGATCGTACAGATGCTGCAGCAGGCGGACATTGATTTGGCGGTCATGCATACGATTCAACCTTACACGGAAGAGAATCTGGAGTGCGAGGTGCTTGAGGATGATGAGGTTGTACTCATCTATCCGGCTGAACATTCCTTCACGGCCTTGAAGAAGATTGAAGTGAACCAGATTGCGCAGGAGCGCTTCATTCAGCATGCTGAAGGGTCATTTATCCGCGATTTCTCTGAGCGCTGGGCGGCGGCGAATCAAGTGAACCTGTGGAACTCCGCCGGGATGGATTCGCCGGAAGCGGTGAAGCTGGCCGTTCAGTCACGGAGCGGGATTTCCTTTTATACAAAAAGAGGGTTAATGTCCTGCGATACTCCTGATGGTGTACAGACGGCGTCACTGCCAGGCAACACGGTTCCGGGTCCGCAGATTACCCTGGTCTACCGCAAAGACAGGCCGATTGCGGCGGCAGGAAGGGAGTTCGCCTCTTTTCTCAGGAAGATCTAAGGTCTATGCAACTTTAAATCGGTGGCACGCATCTTAGGTAGGGAAGGGGGGAGCCGGTCTGGATGTGGTGCAGGGATTAGTAGAGAAGAACGAAGCCGCACTGCGGCAGCTGATGGAGCAGTATGGGGATGAATTGCTGCGGACGGCGTATTTGCTGCTGAAGGATCGGCAGGCTGCAGAAGAAGCGGTGCAGGATACCTTCATCGAAGTATTCACGAAGATCAGCAAGCTCAGAGACAGGGATAAGCTGAGAGGATGGATGTTCCGTATTATGATTAACCGCTGCCGGATGAGACAGCGAACCTGGAGCTGGCGGAATCTGTTCCCCAGCAGCGAAGTGGGGGAATGGATCGAGGATGAGCTGCAGCAAGGTCCAGAGGATCAGCTGTTATTGGAGTGGAGAAACGGACGGTTGAGTGAGGCGATTCATCAGCTGGCCTATATCTACCGTGAAGCCATCACCTTGTACTATTACAGCGAACTGTCCATCCCGGAAATTGCGGAGCAGCTGAATATAAGCGAGAATACGATCAAAACAAGGCTGGTCAGAGGCCGGAATCAGTTAAGGAGCGTATGGGAGAAGGAGGAGCGGCAGGATGAACAGGAGACATGATACACCCAAGCAGAAGCTTGATCAGGAGCTGGAATCGTTGCATTTTACATATCACAAGCATGTACTCAAGAGAACCCATCCCGGCAGCTGGAGTGAACAGCTTCGAAGAGTCTGGAACTACGAAATAGAAATCTCCCTCATCCCCGCGGGGGGGGCATTGGCGGTCATCGCACTAATTCTCTTTCTTCGCCCATGGAGCAGCTCTGTGCCGCCTTATAACCATGAACAGTCCGCTGATCGCGGGCCTATGATTGAAGCCTATGGCAACACCTACTGGAAGAAGGATTACGAAAAGGCGGTGGCGAGACTTGAAGATAAGACTCAAGATTAAACACTTGGTTGGATTAGTAGTTGTCGCGGCTTTGATCGTCATTCTCTTCACAGAGTACGTTATTCCAAGAATGGAGCTTACTGCGGCAGAGAAAGGGTTGGAGCAGGGACAAGTTACAGAAAAGGAGAAGCTGCTTCAGCTGATTCACAACGCTAAGGGCAGCAAGAAGTGGGAACTGATCAGCGAGCATGTAATCCATGGCACTCCAGGTCTGGATGAGCAGGATTACGATGTTGTAGTGGGACCGGGGACTACGCAGAGATCCGGGAGTGATCATGAGCAGCGGGCTAATTTGAATAATGAGGAGAAAATTCCGCTCTTGCTGGATTATATCCGGAATGGACCGGCGGATCGCAATGAATATGGGGCGGCTGCTTCAGCACTTGCGAGAACCTACTATATGAAGGGGAGGTCCGATGAAGCTGTAGCTATACTGAAGCAGGCGGAGGAACGAATACCGGAGTTATATGGCTTCACCCGCCTGAATCTGGCTGTGCAGCGTGCCGAGCTCCTGGACCATATAGGCGAGAGAATACAGGGTCAAGAAATTATTACCGGATTGCTGAAGGATCAGAATAACATAGGGAGTCTGGACCTAAAGGCACGTCTTACAACCTTGAGAGCCAGGTTCCTGGTCCGTGAAGATCAGGTTCAGCAGGCTGCCCATCTGGTAGATCACACGATTAGCCTACTCAATAGTAAGAGCAGATCAACCCCGGATGGAGCGGGTATAGATTCAAATGTCTGGGACCCCATCGGCCGGCTTACCGAACTTAGCCAGAAGCTGAAGGCGGCAAGCCGGCAGACGAACCCGGCTTCAACAGTTAAGGGGAGAGTAACGCGGAGTGACGGCACTCCCCTTGCCGGGGTGGGTGTGTTCCTTCGGGAGAAGAAGGATGTTACACATAGCCTTCTTGATGCAGAACCTTATCAGACCCTGACCAACCCCAATGGGGAGTATGAATTCCCGGCGGTCCTGGCTGGAAGTTATCAGTTGTATGCGGGATTCAGCTTTGATCAGATTGATGGCTGGACCTGGCCGGTGATGATGGAAGAAAGAATCAATTTGAGCGAAGGTAGGCGCCTGGTGAACGACATTACGTTAAGACCGTTGCTGGACTTGATCTCTCCTGTAAATAAGCAGGTCATCCGGGGCAAGGCGATTGATTTCGAGTGGGAACCTGTCCAGGGTGCCGCCTCATATAGCTTGTATATGGGGGTAGGGGATGAGGGAGGAGTGCCAGGTATACCTATTCGTTTAGGCATTCAGGGCACTCATACTCAGATCCCGGTGACAGAGCTGTATAACATGCAGACGGGGATTTATTATTACAGCAATTCAGAGAATGTGATGATTCCTGATCCCCTCACTATTCTGGGGTTCTCGAACTCGGACGCGACCTATTCCTGGAGTATTGAAGCGTATGATGCCGGGGGGAAGCTGTTGACCCGGAGCAACGGTTACCGGTTGAACAGCAGTACGCTTGGAGCACTGCCGCTGCTTCAGATCAAGAGCCGCCCGCTTACAGATGCGGATCGTCTGCTGCTTGCCGGCAAGCTGGATGAAGCTCTTGCTGCTTATAAGCAGTCCATCCGGCTTAATCCGTCCGATGTTCACAGTCTGATGATGGTGGTTAGAGTCCTGGACGCCCTGGACAACGGCCGAGCAGACAGGCAGAAGCTTGCTGAAGCAAAGTTCCCTTATCTTAAGCAGCTTGCAGAGCTTTATCCATCGGCAGATAACTGGTTCCGCGTAGTTGATTACTATTACAGGCATAAGGACTGGGAATCGTTCCACACTGCTTATAAGGAAATGAAGAAGTACAAGGATGCAGGCAGCGATGATTCGTATGACCGCTCTCTCTACGCCACCGTGCTGCTTAAGCAAGGGAAGCTGGAAGAAGCAGCCAAGACGTTCGAGCTTGTTATGCAGGATGATCCAAGCCACCGCTTTCTCGGGAATTATCTGGCGGCTGCGCTGCTTCGCGGAGACTCTTTTGAAGCGGTTCAAGCGCTGGCTAGGAAATATCCAGAGGACTTTTTTGCCGGCGGGGAGAAGAATTGGGAGGAACTGGTCATTAAGCTGAGGAAAGAAGCTCAGGGCTCGGCTGACTATCGGCAGGAGCTGGATGAGAAGATCAGATGGGTACTTAGCGGGGATAAGAAGCTGGATCTCTGGCTTAAGAATACCCGCGAGCCCAGCATGAAGCGGTTTGTACAGAACTTGGCGAAGGTGGGTTAAGGGAAGAGGATTAACTTGGAAGCGACCTATGCACCTAATTCTAATGTCTGGTGACGGTTCAGTACCGGTGCAAATGTATGTTATTATGGAGGTCTGCCGCAGCCAGCGGCAGATTTTTTTTGGGTTTTAGGTTAATAATAGAGAGATGGACAGGTTGAACATTATCACACAATTCATTTTATATCTGCTCATCTCCATGCTAAGATAGCTGTGAAAAAGCTGGCCTTGCCGGCAACGAGTTCACGAAGTACTAATGAAGATAACTTTCTACAAAGGAGATTTATACGTATGAATGTAGCAGCATTGATCGACCACACCCTTTTGCGTGCCGATGCCACCAAGGATGAAATCAAGAAATTGACTGAGGAAGCGAAGAAGTATACGTTCGCCTCCGTGTGTGTGAATCCAGCCTGGGTAGCGTACTGTGCGGAGCAGCTTGCAGGCACCCCGGTTAAGGTATGTACAGTAATCGGATTCCCGCTGGGAGCCAATACTTCAGCGGTCAAAGCCTTCGAAGCTGCCAATGCCATCGAGAATGGCGCAGGTGAAGTAGATATGGTTATCAATATCGGGGCTCTTAAGGATGGGGATTACGAGCTTGTGAAGCAGGATATCAAAGCGGTTGTAGAGGCCGCAGCAGGCAAGGCGCTGGTGAAGGTCATTATTGAGACCAGTCTGCTGACAGATGAGGAGAAAGTACGCGCCTCAGAGCTTGCTGCCGAGGCAGGGGCCGACTTTGTCAAAACCTCTACAGGCTTCTCTACGGGTGGAGCGACAACAGAGGATGTGGCGTTAATGCGCCGTACGGTAGGTGATAAGCTGGGAGTCAAGGCATCCGGAAGGGTGCGCAGTCTTGAAGATATGACCAAGATGGTCGAAGCGGGAGCCACCCGGATCGGGGCAAGCTCAGGTGTTAAAATTATGGAAGGCGGACAATCCACGTCCTCCTATTAATCCGCGGACGGATGAAACCTAAAAGGAGGAGATTCCATGAGAGACCAGCTGATTCAGGAAGCCGCCGAGGCGCGAAAGATGGCTTATGTCCCTTACTCGAAGTTCCAGGTAGGCGCGGCTGTGCTGAGCGGAGGCCAAGTCTACCGGGGCTGCAATATCGAGAACGCTTCGTTCGGTCTGACCAATTGTGCCGAGCGTACAGCGGTATTCAAGGCGGTATCCGAGGGGAATCACAGAATCGAAGCGATTGCGGTCATAGCCGATACCGAAGGACCGGTATCCCCTTGCGGAGCGTGCCGCCAGGTCTTGGCAGAATTCTGCGACAAAGATACGAAGATCTATTTGACGAACCTTCACGGTCATACGGAAGAATGGACGATGGATCGTCTTCTTCCGGGAGCTTTTCAAGCAGAAGATATGAACAAGAAGAACTAATCCTCCGGGATTGTTCTTTTTTGGCTTAAAGTGAAAACGCTTAAGATAAGACTGTTGATTACTATACTGAAAACGGGGCAGACATCATGAAATATGTAATTGCTGTACTTGGCTTACTCGTCGTTTTTGCATTAACCTACTTGGGAAGTAATGACCGGAAGAGCATACGGTACAGGCCGATTATTCTCATGATCGCGCTGCAGGCTGTACTTGCTTTCCTGCTGCTGAATACAGGGATTGGCGAGTTCATGATTCAAGGCTTCGCTTCTGTATTTGAACAACTGCTTGGCTATGCTTCAGAAGGTGTGAACTTCGTATTCGGGGGATTAGCGAACGAGGGACAGATGCCGTTCTTCCTGTCGGTTCTGCTGCCCATTATTTTTATCTCGGCACTGATCGGGATCTTGCAGTATATCAAGGTTCTGCCTCTTGTTATCAGATACATTGGCCTGGTCTTGAGCAAAGTAAATGGAATGGGTAAACTGGAATCCTACAATGCTGTGGCGTCCGCGATTCTGGGACAATCAGAGGTGTTCATTTCTGTGAAAAAGCAGATTGGCAAGCTTCCGAAGCACCGTCTGTACACACTATGCGCCTCTGCCATGTCTACAGTATCCATGTCTATCGTTGGGGCGTATATGACCATGATTAACCCGAAGTATGTGGTTACCGCGCTTGTGCTGAATCTGTTCGGCGGGTTCATTATCGCTTCGATGCTTAACCCTTATACAGTTACCAGAGAAGAGGATATACTTGAGGTACAGGAAGAGGAGAAGCAATCGTTCTTCGAAATGCTGGGCGAGTATATTATGGATGGCTTCAAAGTAGCCATTACTGTTGCAGCGATGCTGATTGGATTCGTAGCCCTCATTGCGCTCGTCAACGGCATCTTCAGCGGGCTCTTCGGAATCTCGTTCCAGCAGCTGCTGGGTTATGGGTTCGCGCCGTTTGCTTTTGTGATGGGAGTACCCTGGAAGGAAGCGGTTGAGGCGGGAAGTATCATGGCAACCAAGATGGTCTCGAATGAATTCGTGGCCATGCTGGACCTGGGCAAGCATACGGCATTGTCCGCGCGTACCGTGGGCATCGTGTCCGTATTCCTGGTATCATTCGCGAACTTCTCTTCTATAGGTATTATTGCCGGAGCGGTAAAAGGGCTGCATGAGAAGCAGGGCAATGTGGTGGCCCGGTTCGGCCTGAAATTGTTATATGGAGCAACTTTGGTAAGTGTACTGTCAGCAACGGTAGCAGGATTGTTCATTTAAGACACAAGGTGAGAGGAGCCGTTAGCATGGCTGAATTTAAGAGAATTCACGTAGTTGTGATGGATTCTGTAGGCATTGGAGAAGCGCCTGATGCGGCGCAGTTCGATGACTATGATGTGGATACCTTCGGACATATCGCTGAGGCGGTTGGTGGTCTGGACATGCCGAACATGGCGAAGCTCGGGTTATCCAATATCAAGGAAGTGAAGGGTGTGCCGAAGGCGGACAAGCCGATGGCTTATTATACGAAGATGCAGGAGGCATCCAGCGGCAAGGATACGATGACAGGTCACTGGGAGATCATGGGGTTGTATATCGATACACCGTTCCGTGTATTCGAGCATGGATTCCCGGATGAATTGATTCAGCGGATTGAAGAGAAGACAGGACGGAAGGTGATCGGGAACAAGCCGGCCAGTGGAACGGAGATTATTGACGAGCTTGGAGAAGAGCATGTGAATACAGGGGCTCTGATCGTCTATACTTCGGCGGATTCGGTGCTCCAGATTGCGGCTCATGAAGAGGTTGTCCCTCTGAAGGAGCTGTATGAGATCTGCGAGTTCTGCCGTGAGATCACATTGGACGATCCGTATATGCTGGGGCGGATCATTGCCCGGCCGTTCGTAGGTGAACCCGGGAATTTCACCCGGACCGCGAACCGTCATGACTACGCGCTTAAGCCTTTCGGCCGCACGACCATGAACGAGCTTAAAGATGCGGGTCTGGACGTGATCGCTCTTGGTAAAATTTCTGATATTTACGACGGAGAAGGGGTAACGAAGTCCGTTCGGACCGTCTCCAATATGGACGGCATGGATAAACTGGTGGAAGTGCTGGGCCAGCCTTTCACAGGACTTAGCTTCCTCAATCTGGTTGACTTCGATGCGCTGTTCGGACACCGCCGTGATCCGGAAGGTTATGCTAAGGCGCTTGAAGAGTACGATGCCAGATTGCCGGAAGTATTCGCGAAGCTGACCGGAGAGGATCTGCTGATTATTACCGCGGACCATGGGAATGATCCGACGTACCGTGGAACCGATCATACTCGTGAATATGTGCCGCTGCTCGTCTACTCACCGAGATTTCAGGGAGGGCAAGAGCTTCCGCTGCGCAGCACCTTCGCTGATATCGGCGCGACAGTAGCAGAGAACTTCGGCGTTAAGCTTCCTGAGCATGGAACCAGCTTCCTGGCTGATCTGAAATAATTATAAGTAGAAATTTAGAATTATTATATAAGTAGAATTTAAGAATTACCTATAGGCAAGAGTGTGAAATGATTCTGGAGAAGCGGAGCGTTCGCCTTTGAGATTGGACTTCCACCTATAAAAAATTTAATGCAGCGATCGGAGGAACATTTCATACGGCTGCCTCACATGTGTAAAGTCAATGTTTCAACTTATTTAGACTATTTATTAGGGGGATTTATACATGAGTGTTCATATTAATGCGCAAAAAGGCGATATCGCCGAGACGATTCTGCTGCCGGGCGATCCGCTTCGGGCCAAGTATATCGCAGATACTTACCTTGAGGATGTTACCTGCTACAATCAGGTCCGGGGTATGCTCGGGTTCACCGGAACCTATAAGGACAAACGCATCTCCGTTCAGGGTACCGGTATGGGCGTGCCATCCATTAGCATTTATGTGAATGAATTAATAAGCGAATACGGGGTTAAGAATCTGATCCGTGTGGGAACCTGCGGTGCCATGCAGCAGCATATCCGTGTGCGTGATGTTATCCTTGCCCAGGCTTCTTCCACGGATTCCAGTATGAACCGCCATGTGTTCGGCGGATTTGACTTCGCGCCGGTTGCCAGCTTCCCGCTGCTTAAGGCAGCTTATGACCGTGCGGTAGACAAGGGACTTCAGCTTCATGTCGGCAACATTTTCAGCTCCGATATGTTCTACAGGGACGACAAGTCCATTACCCAGAAGCTGATGGACTATGGAGTCCTGGCCGTGGAGATGGAGACTACCGCACTCTATACGCTCGCAGCTAAATTCGGGGTGAATGCCTTGACGATTCTTACGGTAAGCGATCACCTCCTGACTGGGGAGGAGACCACTGCGGAAGAACGCCAGTCCACATTCAATGAGATGCTTGAGGTGGCCTTGGATACAGCAATCACTCTATAAGTGAATCAATAGTTCAACATACAGGCATGCAGCGTCTGCGAGATCAAGTGAGGAGAGTGCGCGTATGAGAATGGTGGATTTAATCGAGAAGAAGCGTGACGGCAAGGAACTGACAACAGCTGAGATTAACTTCATTATTGAAGGTTACACCCGAGGTGAGATTCCCGACTATCAAGTCAGTGCTATGGCTATGGCAATCTTCTTCAGGGATATGAATGACCGGGAACGTGCCGACCTGACCATGGCGATGGTGAATTCCGGTGAGACGATTGACTTGTCTGCCATCGAGGGTGTGAAGGTAGATAAGCACTCAACCGGCGGAGTCGGCGATACCACTACGCTTGTGCTCGCTCCTCTGGTCGCAGCTCTGGATATTCCAGTCGCCAAGATGTCCGGGCGCGGGCTTGGACATACCGGTGGTACAATTGACAAGCTTGAAGCCATTAAGGGATTTCATGTTGAGATCACGAAGGAAGAATTCACGAAGCTTGTGAATGATCACAAGATTGCCGTGATTGGGCAGACCGGTAACATAACCCCTGCAGACAAGAAGCTGTATGCGCTGAGGGATGTTACAGCCACGGTGAATTCAATTCCTTTGATCGCAAGCTCGATTATGAGCAAGAAGATCGCGGCTGGATCGGATGCCATTGTGCTTGATGTGAAGACAGGAGCGGGCGCATTCATGAAGACAGCGGAGGATGCCAAAGCACTCGCCCGTGCTATGGTCAGCATTGGGAACAATGTCGGCCGAAGGACGATGGCGGTCATCTCCGATATGAGTCAGCCTCTGGGCTTCGCTATCGGGAACTCCCTGGAAGTGAAGGAAGCGATTGATACGCTGAAAGGAACAGGTCCGAAGGATCTGGAAGAGCTCTGTCTGGCATTAGGACGTCAAATGGTATATCTGGCGGGCAAAGCCTCCTCCCTGGAAGAAGCGGAGGAGAAGCTGAAGGAAGTGATCGACAACGGGAGAGCTTTGGAGAAATTCAAAGAATTCATTACGAATCAAGGCGGAGATGCCTCGATTGTTGATCACCCGGAGAAGCTGCCACAGGCGGACTATCTGATTGAGGTTCCTGCGAAGTCAGATGGCGTGGTGGCTGAGATTGCAGCGGATGAAATCGGTACAGCGGCCATGCTGCTGGGTGCGGGAAGGGCCACCAAGGAGTCCGAGATTGATCTGGCGGTGGGCTTGAAGCTCAACAAGAAAATTGGAGACCAGGTCAAAGCGGGAGAGTCGCTGGTGACGATCCATGCGAACCGGGAGCAGGTGGATGAGATCATTACACTGATCTACGAGAGTATCCGGGTTGCGGATCACGCTGAGGCTCCCGTACTGGTACATGATATTGTAACTGAATAGATTAGATAAAGAGTCCCCCTAGCCTATTGAAGACTAGGGGGACTTGTCATGTCTAAACTATATTAGTTCAGCTTGAATTTGGACAGAACGCCATGCAGATCATCTGCAAGTCTGGAAAGCTCATGCGCGGAGGAAGTAATCTCCTCCATACTTGCCAGCTGTTCTTCGGTAGAGGCTGAGTTGTTCTGGCTGGCTGCCGCGACCTCTTTGCTTGACTTGGCGACCTCTTCCATGAAGCTGACTAACTGCTGACTTTCTGAGGACAGCTTCTGGATGGTCTCCGAATTCTGATCCACTTGGGCAGACACCTCAGCCGCTTGAGCTTCGATCGTGTGGAACTTGCGGCCCATCTCAATCGTTTTGGTCAGCCCCACACTAACCTTTTTGGTCCCCGAATGCATGGCTGTTACGGCGGTGCCTGTCTCAGAGACTATACCTTGAATAAGTTCATTAATCCGTTCAGCGGATTCCTGAGACTGTCTTGCCAACTCACGAATCTCCCCGGCTACGATTGCGAAGCCCCGTCCTTGTTCGCCTGCTCGCGCTGCTTCAATTCCTGCATTAAGCGATAATATATTTGTCCGGTTCGCGAGTTCTGTGATCATGCTGGTGATACCATTGATCTGCTGGGAACGGTCCCCTAGCAATTGAATAACCGCAGCTGCTTCCTGGACCGTGGTCTGAATCTCCTGCATCTCAATCAGGATGTCCTGAATGGCAGAGGCGCCTTGAACCGAGGCTTCGAGGGAGGAGGCGGACAGGACGGACACTTCCTCGTTACGATCTTTAACCATTTGAATTCCGTTATAGATTCGCTGAATGCCCTGTACGGCCATGTTCACATGAGCCTGTTCCTGCTCGGCGCTGGTGACAATCTGCCCGGTGGATTCCATGATATTCTCCGTAGCCTTGGTCGTATGCTCTGCACTTGCGGTTAATTGTTCCGATGAGGCAGCAGCCTGAATGGCGGTGTCTTTAGCTTGAATAAGAATCGAACGCAGATTGCGAATCATATGATTATAAGATACTGCCATCTCACCCAGCTCGTCTTTGGACCGCAGCCCGATCTCACGGCTTAGATCCCCCTCGCCATCGGCAATTTCTCTCATCTGCTGGTTGATGACCCTGATAGGCTTGGTGATGGAGCGGGCGACGAGCCAAGCGGTTAACCAGGCAATAATCACAGCAGCTGCGCATAGGATGAATAGAGATATTTCCTGCTGCTGATGTACCTTCCGTCTTAACAGGCTATCGGTTGTGGTCTTTTGATCAGTCTGCCCGATAAGCTGGTTAAGAGATGACTCTAACTGCTTGCGGGCCTGACGTTCTTCATTGAAATGTATGTTCACAGCCTCCGCAGCTCGTCCTGCACGCATGCTGGATCGAACACGCTGGCTTGCTTCAGCATATGTTTTATAGCCCTGTTCCAGCTCGGTAATAAATTTCAGGGAGGAAGGATCCAGCCCCGGCTTGGCTTTGAGTGAATTGAAGAGCTTCATAATCGTGGCTTCCTTCTCAGCCATTTGCGCAGTGAAATTCTTATCCCCGTTCAATAAATAGGCACGCTCGTCGTTGGATAACCCTGCCAGACTATATTGGAGTGCTTTCAATGAGTATCTGAAGTTGGCGTCACGGGAAGTCTCTTGCTCAGCCACCTGCGTCTGCTTCATTTGATAGAAGGAAATTGCGGAGATAGAGATTAGAAGGGCAATCATTACGGTAAAAGATAACAACAGTTTGTATCGAATTTTCATAACATTCCTCTATTCTGTTTTGAATTATAGTTAGGGAGATATTCGACATCATTCGCTAATATCCTCTTGTGCTGTGGTATTTCAGTGATAAATATCACAGACTATTCGCCTAATTCATGATAAGTCTATGGTCCTTTAAATAAAGCGTTTTCAAACAAAACAGGGTCCTAAACTCGGGAATGTGAAAAATAGCCCTTTTTTCGCATAAGATCAACCCGGGGTCACGATTGGCTGTTTTTTTGACCCTAATCCCTAGCCCTTTACTCCCTATTATTGTAAAAGCTGTTTACCTTATTTCGAATTCGGGTATTGTAATAACAAATAAAAATTAAGTTATTTACTGACCAGGCTGAGCGGGCTCGTCCTATGGTCTGTCCCGATATTAAATAACGAATTAAGGAGGAACTATTATGAATATAAACGTACACCAAACTATGGCTTATAACTTCTACCAACCCTACAGAACCCAGAACACGAACATACAGAAGAAAGATGATAGTGATAACTCCAGAAGCTTCAAGGATATTTTGAGCGAGAAAATGGGTTCATCAAATTCAGGACTTAGAAAATAGTCTTCACCCTATACGTCACTTAGCAGCGAAGAAGATAAATACATAAGGTTCAAAGGAGGCTTGGCCCTAGCCATCTGGTGGTCCGTGCCTCTTGTTTTACTCCTCCCTGGCCTCTGTGGGCAGCCAAGATGATAATGTAATCTTGGAGCTTCGGCAGCCGATGAGGACATAGGATAATCACAACAGCCCATTCCCTTAGTGCAGCTAGGGAATGGGCTGTTGTTCTGTAATTTAGAGGCATGCAGGCAAGATAAGGTTCCAAGAGGGTTAGTCTGTCATTCTTCAGACCGCTGCCTTGTTCTGTAGATCCGGTTCAGCACGAGCCCGAACAGCATTCCGGTGAAGGACATGACCGAGATGGTCAGGAAGAGAAACTTGCCGCCATAGGCTTCATACAGCGCTCCCCCGGCGTAAGAGGAGATAATACCTGACACTCCGAAGAAGAGCAGAGCCAGCACGGTTTGGCTTGTCGCACGCCATTCTACAGGAGCTATCCGGTATAGATATTGAATCGCTGCCGAATAGAATATAGGAAAGGTAACGATCTGCAGTGCCTGCAGCAAGACAAGCAGATGCGGGTCGGTGACCCAAGCCGAGATGAAGAATCGAAGAAAGTAGAACGCACCTGCAATGGAGATGATCATGAGCTCCTGTCCCTTGCGCAGCCACCAGAAGCTGAGCGCGAATACAATAATTTCGCTGCCGGCGGCGAGGAACCAGGCCTGGCCCACTAATTCGGCATTTCCACCGAGCTCCCGGATGTATACGCCCAGGAAAGTGTCATTCATTCTCGCAGGTACCGAGCTGATGAACACGAGAACCAGGAAGAGCAGGGTCTCCCGGTTGCCGAGAAATGTCTTAAGACTTGCGAGTGTGACGGGCTTGCCCGCAACAGGCGCATCTGGCATGATTAGACTGATTACGAAGCCCAGAACGCCGATAAAGACGAAGAGATAGGCCAGGCTGTGAGCCCCGTAGCCTGTCATGATATACCCGGCTGCAAGCGACATGACGGCATAGCCCAGTGCTCCATATGTCCGGATAGATCCATAGCTTACTCCTGCTGCCTCGCCTACTCTGAAGTTCAGGCTTTCAGTAAGCGGATCGATTGGCATCAGGAAGAAGTAGAGCAGCATGGCATAGGTGATCAGCAGCGTATAGCTTGAAGAGTCATAGAGCAGATAGCCAAGCAGAGTGGAGAATATCAGCAGCAGCAAGAGCACCTTGCGGATGGTCTTGGTCCTGTCGCTGATCATTCCCCATAGAGGCTGGGCGATGATGGTGATGAAGCCGCCGCTGCCAACCACAAAGCCGATTTGTGCGGGATTCAGTCCTTGCTCGCTAAGATACACGGGCAGGAAGGGAATAAATACGGCTAATAGAGCAAAATACAGAAAGTTAAATGTGCGTAAAGATACAGTTGATTTCATCGTTGTCCCTGCCTTAGCTTGATTGGATGTAATGCAATCTATTTATTGTATCACTTGTCCCCCGGATTCCAAATTCAACAATGAACTTACACGGAATCACAGGATTTTGAAAAATAATACTTGGTTGCGGCTCCTTGAAAGGTTAATATAGACATAATCAAATTCACATTTGGAGGCAGACTATGCAATATGTAAGTACACGGGGGCAGGTTGCACCCAAAGGTTTCATTGATACTGTGCTCATGGGGCTGGCTGATGATGGGGGACTTATGATTCCTGCCGAGATTCCGGTAATCTCCCCTTCAACATTAGAGAGCTGGAAGAGCCTGAGCTATGAGGAATTGTTCCAGCAGATTTTCTCCTATTACATTAATGATGAGATTCCGTCCGAAGATCTTAAGGCGATGGTCAAACGGAGTTATGCGAGCTTCCGTACACCTGAGGTTACGCCCGTGAAGAAGATCAATGATTCTCTATATATTCTGGAATTGTTCCATGGCCCTACCTTTGCTTTCAAGGACGTCGCCCTTCAGTTCATGGGTGAGTTCTATTCCTATGTCTCCAAGAAGCAGAATGAAATTATTCATATTCTTGGTGCTACCTCCGGGGATACCGGGGCAGCCGCCATTCAAGGTGTCCGGGGCAAGGAAGGGATCAAGATCTGTATTCTGCACCCGCACCAGAAGGTGAGCAAGATCCAGGAGCTGCAGATGACCACGGTGAATGATGAGAATGTGCTCAATCTGTCGGTCAAAGGGAACTTCGATGACTGTCAGAAAGTGATCAAGGATCTGTTCGCCGATCTTGACTTCAAGGCCAAGCACCATCTGCGCGCGATCAACTCTATTAATTTTGTGCGAATCCTGGCGCAGACCGTGTATTACTTCTATGCTTACTTCCGCTTGGATGAGGAAGCACAGGCATCCAAGAAGGTGAACATCAGTGTGCCATCAGGCAACTTTGGCAATATCTTCTCCGGATTTCTTGCGAAAAAAATGGGACTGCCTATCCACAAGCTCATTATCGCCACGAACGAGAACAATATTCTGGAGCGCTTCGTACGCACAGGGGAATACAGACCCGGCGATTTCAAGAGCACGCACAGTCCTTCAATGGATATTCAGGTTGCGAGCAACTTCGAGAGATACCTGTATTACCTGCTGGATGAGAAGGTAGAGAAGGTATCCGAGTATATGAAGCAGCTGCAGACTGAAGGCAAGATTGTGGTAAGTCCAGAGCTCCTGGCACGCGTGCAGGCAGACTTTGCTGCTTATGGGGCTTCCAATGAGGAGTGTCTGCAATATATTGGCGAGTACAATCAGAAATACGACTACCTGCTTGATCCGCATACGGCTTGTGGCATTGCCGCTTATCAGGAATGCAGTGAAGCGGATGAGGTGACGATCACCTTTGCTACCGCTCATCCGGCCAAATTCGATGAAGCCATCGCGTTGTGCATGATTGAGCAGAAATTCCCTGAGGAGATTGAAGCACTGCTTGCCAAGCCTCAGTACCAGCAAGTCGTGGAACATAATCAGGACGACATTGTCCGTGAACTGGAGACATTTTACGGGGACAACTAGACCTTGATGAATTAGTAGAAAAAAACCTTCGATTCCCACTCTTGAGGCGGGATCGAAGGTTTTTTTGTTGTGTTCACTTCAACTTATCTTACCCGGACAAGCGACTCCAAACTGTTAATTGGCGTACTGCGATTACAGCCGGAACCGGGAAGAGAGGCTCTGAAGCTCTGCCGCCATAAGCGTTAGGGAGTGCACAGCTGCTTCAACCTCTTTCATCGTTGCTAGCTGCTGCTCGGAGGCCGCGGCCACGTTCTGTGTCTTGGTAAATGAGGCGGTAGCGATCTCCTCGGTAACCTGCAGGGAGGAGCTGACCTCCTCAGAGCTGGCGGAGATCTGTTCGGATGCGGCGGACACTTCTTCAAGCTGCTGATTCACATCCTGAATCGACTTGTTGATCTGGTTGAAGGAGCGCTTCGCTTCTTCCATGCCTTCAAGGCCCAGATGGATCTCGGTCTTCTCCTTCTCCATCATCTTGACAGCTTCACCGGTAGAGGTCTGAATCTCCGTAATAATGGCCGAGATTTGTTCAGAAGACTGATTGGACTGCTCGGCCAGCTTGCGGACTTCGTGGGCCACGACCGCAAAGCCTCTGCCGTGCTCACCAGCCCGGGCCGCTTCAATTGAAGCGTTGAGGGCCAGCAGATTGATCTGGCCTGAGATGCCTTTGATTATACCCACAATGTTGCCGATCTCCTGCGAGTGCTCATCTAGCCTCCGGATCACCGCTTCCGAGGAACGGGAGGTCTCCAATATGGAGTCAAGCTGACTGCTGACATACTTGATCTTATCCTCTCCGAGACCGGCCTGATCTGCTGTGTATTGGGAGATCGTGGAGACATCAGCTGCGGATTCCGCTACCCGCTGAATTCCCGTGGCAACCTCTTCCATAGCCCGGCTGCATTCTCTGGAGCTGTTGTACTGGATATCCGAGCCTTCCGCCACTTCTTGGACCTCTATCGCAATATGTCCGCTGGCTTCGCTTGTCTGCTTGGAGCTGGCAAGCAGCTCCTCTGAACTTGCCGAGAGCATCTCGGCATGGGTACCGATCTTGGATATGATCTCCCGCAGACTGCCCAGCATATCGTTAAAGCCTTCCGTTAAACGCCGATCTCATCTTTGGAGACGTACGGGCCCTCCACAGCCAAGTTCCCGTGCTTGGCCTCCACCATGAGGGATGTGAGCTTGCCAAGTGGCCGGGTAATCATTCTGGATAAGATCAGGCTGATTGCTCCGCAGAGAAGGAGGGAGACGGTCAGCAGAATAAGGGTGCTTTGCTTGCTGTTCGCCGCATCCTTCTTATTGTTTTCGTTCAGAACGGCAGCGGCCTGATGGTTGAGTTCCTTAATCTCATTGAGCGTGTTCATGATATCAGTCCGAATCGGCATCACCTGGGAGTCAAAGATCTTATAGGCTTCCTCAATCTGATTCGCGGCAAGCTTGCCCAGCATAGCATCCCTGGCCTGGTTGCTTGTCCCGATTTTCCCTTTGAAGCTGTTGTACAGCTGCTTGGCTTCCGGAGACAGGCCAATTCCCTCAATCTGTTTCTGGGAGGCGATGCTGCTTGAGATTAACTTTTGAATCTGGCTGCTAATCTCTTTCTGCTTCGCTTCATTCTTATTCTCTAGCATGATGAGCTCCAGCTGCAGCGTGTTAATCTGGGCATTATTCGCAATAATTTGACTGATTAATTCGTTCGGCACCATATTGTGCGTATACATTTCTTTGGCATTGTTATTGATTTTGTCCAGGTAATAATAGCCTGTCAGGCCAATCAGACACATAAAAAGTGTGGAAAGGCCGATCAGACCCATAATTTTAACAGAAACCTTCTGATCTACAATAAATCGCATGCTCATACCCTTCTTTCATCCCGGTGTCTAAAAATTTTCGAAGTCTTTGTTCTCTATATATCGTATAATTTAGGCTGTTCCTTAAGATGATTTAGATGGTTTGTAAAAAGATGGGTTAAATTACCTAGTAGGTAGGAGAGACTATATGAAGCTGGTGTCATGGAATGTGAACGGGCTGAGAGCCTGTGTGAATAAAGGATTTCAGGATTATTTTGATGCTGAGGATGCGGATATATTTTGTGTTCAGGAGATTAAGCTTCAGGAGGGTCAGATTGACCTGAATCATTACGGAAGATACGAGCAGTATTGGAATTACGCTGAGAAGAAGGGCTATTCAGGCACTGCGGTTTTTACCAAAAAGAAGCCTGTCTCCGTCCGATATGGCCTTGAAGAGGATTACGAGCCGGAGGGCCGTGTGCTGACCCTCGAATTCGAACAGTTCTATCTGGTGAATGTCTATACTCCAAATGCCAAGAGAGATCTGGCAAGACTGGGTTATCGGCTTGAATGGGAGGACCGCTTCAGAGACTACTTGAAGGGGCTTGACGCGTTGAAGCCAGTCATTGTCTGCGGGGATATGAATGTTGCCCATCAGGAGATCGATCTTAAGAACGCCAAAGGCAACCGCAATAATTCCGGGTTCACCCCGGAAGAGAGAGAGAAGATGACCCGGCTGCTGGATGCCGGATTCGTGGATACGTTCCGTTACTTCTATCCGGACCGGGCGGATGCTTACAGCTGGTGGTCCAATATGCCGAAGGTAAGAGAGCGGAATGTGGGCTGGCGTATTGATTATTTTCTAGCCTCGGAGAGACTTGGACCCAAGCTTGCCGATGCGCGAATTGATGCTCATATTATGGGAAGCGACCATTGTCCGGTTGTACTGCTCCTGTCTGACGACTAATCCGATACTTTACCCAGAGGAAGAGGTGCTGATGTGAACAACAAAGCTGCAGAACTAGACATCCATGAATTACTCACCAGGCATAAGCTTTATTATGACTCAGGCCGCACCCGGAGCATCAGAGACCGCCTTGTATTACTGGCCCGTCTGAGGGAAGTGCTCCAATCGAGAGAAGCCGAGATTATGGCCGCGCTGCGTCAGGACCTGAATAAATCGGAGCTGGAGTCCTATAGCACTGAAATAGGAATCGTTCTGGAGGAGATCAGGCATATCTCCAGACGGCTTACCCGCTGGGCAAGACCGCGCAAGGTGAGAACGGCCCTGACACACATTGGCTCGAAAGGCATGATTGTGCCGGAACCGTATGGAACAGTGCTGATTATTGCGCCGTGGAACTATCCATTTCAGCTGGCCATCTCCCCACTTGTAGGAGCCATTGCGGCGGGAAATACGGTTGTTCTGAAGCCTTCGGAGCTGTCCCCGGCGGTGTCGGATCTGCTTAGACGCATCCTGGCCGAGGTGTTCCCGGAGGATTATGTCGCTGTGGTTGAAGGCGGCGTAGAGGTAAGCACCGAGCTGCTGAGGCATAAATTTGACTATATCTTCTTCACCGGCAGTGTGAACGTGGGGCGGATTGTGATGGAAGCCGCTGCGAAGCAGCTTACCCCCGTAACCCTGGAGCTGGGAGGCAAGAGTCCTTGTATCGTGCACAAGGATGCGGATATTGCACTTGCCGCGCGAAGAATTGTCTTTGGCAAATTCACCAATGCAGGCCAGACCTGTGTTGCGCCGGATTACCTGTGGGTTCATCGGGACGTGAAGGAAGAACTGCTGCAGGAAATGGGGCGAGCGGTTCGCGGCTTTTACGGAGAGGACCCGATAAGTCATCCGGATTATGGCCGGGTGGTCAGCCGGCGTCATTTCGACAGGCTGGTTATGTTCCTGCAGGATGGACAGACCGTACTGGGCGGGCGTTCGGATGTGGAGACTCTGAAGATTGAGCCAACCATTCTGGATCAGGTAACCTGGGACATGCCTGTGATGAAAGAGGAGATCTTTGGGCCGGTATTCCCGGTGCTGGAGTATGAGCAGCTTGATGAAGTGATCGAAGGGGTTCGCAATCACCCCAAGCCTCTGGCTCTGTACTTGTTCAGCCAGGCTGAGTCCGTTCAGAAGCACGTGATCGAATCACTGTCCTTCGGCGGAGGGACAATTAACGATACGTTAATGCACCTGGCAACCCCTTATCTGCCTTTTGGTGGCGTGGGGGACAGCGGGATGGGAAGCTACCATGGCAGCGAGAGCTTCAAGACCTTCACTCACGAGAAAAGTGTACTCATTCAGACAACGCGCTTCGACTTTCCCTTCCGTTATCCATCCTCGAAGAATGCCCTGCGCATATTGAAGAAGCTTATGAAATAACAAGGAAGGGCCGTAACTTGAGTGATCAAGGTACGGCCCTTTATTTCTTGTTATATGCTTATGGCTGCGTGACTCCGGTATAGATTAGAATCGCATCTCTCAGGAACTCAGCCGTCCCAGGCTGCTTCTCATCATAGTGCGCTTTGAAGCGTTCGTCATCCACGTACATTTGCGCGAGACCCGCATGGGCTTCCTTCGAGTACTGGCTCCAATAATACCCCAGCCACTGCTTATGCAGATCCGCAGCCCTCTGAGCCAGTTCACCCGAAGGCTCGCCCGTCTTAACGGCTTCAGCCAGGGTGGCATATAATTCATCGGTCAGCCGGGTGAGCTCTGCATGCTGTTCCTGGGTCATGTTCTTAAGCTTCGCATTTGACTGATCAATTGCATTGTTCCCGTATTTGCTGCGAATTTCTTGACCATATTTCTGCTCATTCTCATCAATCAGCTTTTGCTTAAAGCCTTCAAATTTCTCTTGATCGGTCATCATCGTTCTCCCTTCACGTACAGCAATTGTCTTCTCCACATTCGCGATGAGAAGGTCGAGCTGTTTTCTTTTGCCAAGGAGTTGTTCCCGGTGTTCTCTGAGTGCCTGAGCTCCGTCAAATGAATTGGCGTTCATCATTCCCCGAATTTGTTCCAGACTAAGTCCCAGCTCTCTGTAGAAAAGAATGTGCTGAAGTCTGTCTATTTCATTCTCGCCATAGATCCGATACCCTGATGAGTTGATTCTTGCCGGCTTAAGAAGATCAATCTCATCATAGTAACGAAGTGTCCGGGTACTGATTCCGGCCAGCTGACCGAGCTTGTGTATAGTGTATTCCATCCTGGCGTCCCTCCTGACAAATTAACTGTACGCCTTAACGTAACGTGAAGGTCAATAGGTATTTTAACAAAATTGTTTGACTAGAGTTCATCAATAATCCATGGTATGGTTCTTGTTGGCTCCAGAGCAATCGGACTTACCAAAAAAGCACATCCACTTTGCATCTGTAAGCGTAAGAAGAGACCACTTACCTGCATCAAGCAGGAAGGGTCTCTTATGAAAATAGTCTAGGTAAGCTTATGTTCCTTGTTATTTTTGAGGTGGCCCTACATGATGACATAGCGTGTTTTGCTGATTTTCTCATAAAATAGCAAGGAATCCTTTTTAAATATATGAATGAGGATGTGAATGAATAACCAGGCGTTCATGACGAAGACAACCAGCCCGAGGAACCCTCTGGCGATATCGGGAAAGGTATCCAAAGAGCCTGCTAGCAGCCTGTTCATCCCGAAGATTAACCAGTACAGAAGACCATACCGAATGATTAAGGATGACAGGGCAATCCGTTCTCCACGATCTGTGAGTCTGATGCGAACGAGCCATTTGCCCGGAGTTAGGCCGTTGGTCAACCAAGGGACCAATATGAAATAAAGACCTGTCGCTACCCAGAAGGCTGCCGGAATCCTCAGAATAGAACACACAGTTATCAATATGGTACAAAAAAAGAAATCGATCAGGAAAGCGATCCCCCGACGGGTATACGTTACTCTTTTCGTCGATAAGTCGACATTGGCATCGAGTTGTTCAATGCGCGGCAGAAGACCCGTTAGCCATTCGGCTGCCAAATACCCTAATACTCCGCCGAGGGTGTTCGTTATCAAATCATCCACATCGAACACGCGGTAAGGGTGGTCATACAGGCCGTAGATCCCGGTAAGCTGTGTCACTTCAAAAAAGAGAGCGAGCAGAAATGACAGTAGAACCGAGCGTTTCCATCCTGCCTGGAAGTAGTACCTTAGGATCATTCCGAATGGGACAGTCAGCAGTACATTGAATATCACCTGTAGAAAAGCCCGTTCCTTCAGAAGCTTCAGATACGTGGAAGGATGGGCCGCAGATATGGAGGTTTCCTTCAGAATGTCATTAATGAAATTTAGTGGGAGCAGCTGCATTGTTCCGCCTGTCATGACCGCGTTATGCCTTGAAGAAGGAAGAGGGAGAATAACAAGAAAGAGAGCGTTCAGAAGATAGAGAAGGAAGAGGTACAGCACAAAGGCACGAACCTTGTTAATATAGCCGTGCTTACGGTACTGAACGATCAGGAACGGAAGCGTGAATGCCATCGCTGCAAACGGAAATGACAGGAACGCATAGGAAATTGGAAATAAATATGAGTGTAACATGATACTTGCACCTACCCTGCATCAGGTTAGCATACTGAATCAGCAACCTTATAATAGGCTTATCATAGCACAGGTAGTCATGGTTTTAGTTTAAATTTTATTTAAAATTAAACCCTGAATTTCTCCTTGAGCAGGAGTGATCCAGGGCCTATACCATGCTTGTAGTATTAGTCTTCCTCGCGCTTCTCCAAGCGGCGGGGATTCACATCGTTGTCCACATCCAGATCATCGTCAAATTTATCTTCGAAGGCATCCGAGATCAGATCCCATTTGACAATCTTGAAGTTCTGATTGATCAAGGCGCCATCCTGCATATTCTCATCGTCTTGGGCGATGAAGATACCGTTCGGATACTTGCTCCCCAATCCGAAGCTGAGGACATCAATTCCATCTGTGCCGCTTGTTCCATCAATCGATGTCCCATCTCCGATCATGAAGCTGCCTTCATATTCATTGTCGTTCTCGCGATCGTATACCGCATACGTGCTGCTTCCTTGGGAAGAGGCGATCAGATAACCATCCCCATCCTCTCCGTAATACAAGGTCAGCCCTTCAATATCCGCTGTCAAGTTACCGCCATCAGCTGCAGCGATCAAGCGTGGAGCCTGAGTGTCGCTTGGTTCAGCGCTGTATTTCCAAATGCCGACCTCTTCTTCGCCAATATATAAGTTTCCATATTCGTCATCCGCTGTCATACCTTCTGCTTGAGAGCTCAGCGTGAACTCGCGTACCTTCTTACCGTTAACTTTGCCGCTGCCATTATCGTACAGCTCATACTGCTCGAACTCGCCGTCTTTACCTACCACCATGGCATAGAACTTGCCGGTGCGCAGGCTATGGTACAGGCTGAAGCCATAGACCTCACTCATGTCTGAATGAATTGGAGTTCCGATTACGGAAGTCAAGGCTCCCGTCTCGCGGTTGATAGCGAAGATGTCCAGCGTATTGGTGGTACGGTTCGAAGCGGCCGCAATATCAACCTTTTTTCCGGCTAGCGGGAAATCATATCTGACATCAATATTGTTCATTTGACCCAGATCATAGGAGTATAACTGCTTGCCGTCCAGGTTGTATACAAGGATGCCGTTGTCCTTGTTGGTTGCAATAATCCGGCTCTTGCTGCGGTCCGTTGGGTGAACCCAGATCGATGGGTCATCGGCAGCATCACTGCCTGAGGACACAGCCTCTGTTTCGGCGGAAGCTTTCACGACAGCGGCAGGAGCTGCAGCAAAGCTGGCGAGCGGGCTCAAGGTCAGGGCGGCGACTAAAGAAAAGGTCAGCGATAAAGGCAACTTAGTCCACTTTTGCATAGATTCATTCTCTCCCATCTCATTTTCAAATGTTCTAGCTTCTGCTAGATCATATCGCTGGGATATAAAGAGAAGATCAAATATAGATTACTAATTTGTAAATAATTATCTTGATTTATTGTTTTTTACATCGTCTATCAGGCAGCTTAACGGCGCATTCGTTCATAGAAGATATCCCCCGGTTCCGCGTGGTATACTGTCTGGAGCTGGAGGATGTAATTACTGCTAGGAGGAGATATTATGATTTCCATTGATTTGACAGGCAGAACGGCTCTGATTACCGGAGCGAGTGGAGAACTTGGACGTGTTATGGCTCGTACACTTGCCCGCAGCGGGGCAGATATTATCATTCATTATTTCAGTAACAAGGCAAAGGCTGAATCCGTACAGCAGGAAGTGGAGCAGCTTGGCCGCAAAGCATATGTGATCTCCGCAGATATCTCCAAGCTGGATTCAGTTCTGGAGATGAGAGATTCACTTCAAAGTGAATTCAAGCTGCCGGATATCGTTGTGGCCAATGCCGTCTCCCAATACAATTGGACTACTGTGCTTGAACAGGATCCAAGTGATTATGTAGACCAGTTCAATTCAACCGTACTGCAGGCGGTGCATTTATCCAAGGCCTTTGTTCCCTATATGATTGAGCAGCAGGGTGGACGCATTGTTGCTATTAACACGGAGTGTTCTATGCAGAATTTCCCTACCCAGTCCGCCTATGTGGCAGGCAAGCGGGGGATGGACGGCGTATACCGCGTGCTGGCGAAGGAGATCGGAGAGCATCAGATTACCGTGAATCAGGTTGCGCCGGGATGGACCATTAGTGAGCGGGACCGTGAGAACAACACGGAGCACAGCGAATCCTATGAGCAGTCCGTTCCGCTCAAGCGCCGCGGCACAGACCAGGAGATTGCCAACGTGGTTGCCTTCCTCGCTTCAGATCTTGCCAGCTTTATTACAGGCGCCTATGTGCCGGTCAGCGGCGGCAATGTCATGCCATCGATCTAAGTGAATGTTGTTGACCTAGAAGCACCAAAGAGGGCTGTGACAGCCTGCCTTCACCGACAGCCTCACAGCCCTTCTAAGTTAACATCCTCATGTATTCTCTTCTGAACGCTAGAATCAAAAATACCATCAGTTCAAACTATATTGAATCCCATTTGGAGTGGCTGAACAACGTATTCATTTCGCTTAAGTTCTCAAGGGCATAATGAGATAATTAGTTCCCCGGCATAGCTTAAGGAAGTTTAACTATCTTGGCCTTGTAATACCACTTGCCTGCAGCATCAATGTAGCCATTGTCCGTTTTGGTAACGGCCCAAGCCAACTTGTTGTTGTAAGGCCGTACCTCAACAAATTCGAAAGACGTTAACTTGTTCCCTTTACTGTCTATGATCGCCCAAAGCCCGTTCTTCTTAACGCTGGCCAGGCCTTCTTGGAAAGGAGCAGCATCGTCGTATTGTGGCGATATGATGGGCTTGCCTTGAAGATTGATATAGCCCCACTTGCCTTTAATTTTTACAGGGGCGAGAGGAGTAGTCGAGAATCCTTTGGCATCCTCGTACTGAGGCTTTATCAACCAAGCTCCAGTTTTACTAATGTAGCCCCATTTCCCATTCTGCTTGACCGCAGCCGCAGATCCCGTAAATGACCCAGCAGAAGAATAGATGGCTTTAATAACCATCTTGCCTTTCGAATCAATATAGCCCCATTTGCCATTCATTTGTACGGCCGCAAGGCTGTTCACAAATGGCTGTGCTAACGAGAATTGTGGCGTAATGGACATTTGACCGGATAAATTGATATAACCCCACTTTTTGCCGACCAGTACTGGAGCAAGTCCACTTGCAAAATCGTTCACATTTGGATAACGGGCTTGGCTGATATACTCGCCCTTCGTATTAATGAACTGCCAGCCTTTGTCATCCTTCACGGCAGCTCTGCCTTGGTGAAAATCTCTAATGACCCTATAACTGCCGGGGAAAGCAGGTTCACCTGAAGTGGTAATAAAACTCCATAAGTCATTGGAAGCACGATGAACAGCAGCGAGTCCTTCCGAGAAGGGCTTGACCCGAAAATAAATTTGACTGTCCTTCACAGCTAAACCTTTGTCATCCAGGTAAGTCCACGCAAAGGTCCAGTCATTAGGATGCCAGGGGATGGGGAGAGCATAGGTTACAACCTGCTGTGTCATAGACACTACAGTAGGTGGCATTATTTGCGCCGGATCCCTGGAAATTTGCCCGTTATTGTTATTTCCCCACTCATATATCTGCCCATCCCTGGTAAGAGCAACCGTAACTTCTTCTCCGCTTGCAATTTCGGCCACATTATTAATTGTGCTCAGCTTGATAGGCCTAGGCCTTGGTTCTGTGGTTCCATCACCTACCTGGCCGTATTCATTCGGCCCCCAGGACCAGACCTGCCCATCCTTCGTAACCGCGCGGGTCTTCGATACCTGAACAATATCTGTTAACGAGGGTAGGGGAATGGGATTGGGAAAATAGCTGTATTCCGTTTCTCCTGTCCCGATATTACCTTGATAATTAATTCCCCACTTAACAACAGTACCATCTTGCAAAAGCGCTATATCGCTGGATAAGGATTTTACGTTACTTAAACCTTTAAACTGAACAGGGGAGTTAACGATTTCCTTCTTGCATGTTCTGCCGCTGCATTTTATCACCCCGCCCCATCTCCACACATTGCCATCGGAAGTGACGGCAAGACTTTCATCGAAGGAAGCTGAGATTGCTGTAACATTGGAGAGTGACTGGACTTGAACTGGTAGTGCTTCATCATCGCCGCTTTGACCGTTCCCCAGCTGACCGACTTTATTTCTTCCCCAACCCCACACTGTGCCGTCTTTGCGAAGAGCCAGTGTATAGTAGGCACTGTCTGCTATGTCAATCACATCTGAGATCCCGCTCATTTGTCTAGGCTGTGAGTCGTCTTGGCCAGAGCCCATTACCCACACGGTGCCATCTTGTTTAACGACCGTTGAATGATCATACCCTGCGTCGATAAGCTTTACGTTCTCGAACCCGTGGATACGGACAGGGACAGTATGATAGCTAATGCTACTATCGCCTAGCTGTCCTGAGAGATTATTTCCCCATCCCCATACGTCTCCATTTGTATCCAGCGCCAAGAAGTGAAAGTATTCCCCGGCTACATTTGTAAATTTCACGTCTGGACCACCTGCGGCAGCTAGGGAGACACCATTAAGTGTTGATCCGCAAAGCATCAATCCGCAGATAACGAGTACACTAAATTTTAACTTGAGATATACTGAACGCATTTAGACCTCCTTGTTCTCTTGAAAGTAGTTTGTTTGTACTTAGATTTCGGCAGAGTGGAGGGATTTCCCTTTATTTGGGTTAAATTCCACTTAATTGGCGAGAGGATTGATTATGCTTAGACTTGTTATAAAAAAAATAACCCGCGCGAAGGCATGGGTTGAAGGGTAAGACAGCTAAGAAGTTAAGCTGCCTGATGAAGGGATGGGTGCTGTATCAAAAACTTATCGTTGTACCTGTTGGAGCATGGTGCCAAGAATAGCTTTCCACAAGTTCTCGTCATCGAATAGAAAATGTCCGGCCTCAGGTATGAAGTGTGTCTTACAGTCGGGGATGCTGTCAGCGAAGTGTTTGATCTCGCTTGCTGGAGCCATGGTGTCGATTTCGCCGTGCCAAATATAGACCGGACACTGGATGTCGCCCCCGCTGAATCCCCAGGGCCTGGCAATCAGAGCAGGCTCGGTTGCACATTCGTCCACAGATACTCGCATCGCTTCGTTCAAATGCATCATTGCTGTGCGCAGCTGTTCGTCGGTCTGAAGGAACTGGCGGTCCCACTTGTTCATCCGTTGGCCGTCTTTCTGCAATTGCCTCAAGAACGCTTCGGGACGCTGCATCATCAATTTTTTCTGGGCCCTGTATATGGATTTCAATACCCCCGGCCACTTTTTGCTCATATAGAATGCGATTCTATTCCTGCGCATCATCTCTTCCGGAGGTTTGCCGTTAAGAAACGGGGCGATGCTGGAGACCATTGTAGCAGAATGAAGCCGGTTGGGCAGCAGATAGCCACAAGCTGCGGCATACGCACCTCCGCCTGAGACACCAATCACCGAGAATTTCTCCAAGCCTAAATTATCGGCTGCCTGAATGACATCATCTGTCCAATCCAACAAGGTACGTCCAGGCTTCGGATCTGATAATCCGAATCCCGGGCGATCCAGACTAATGAGTCTGACTCCCATGTGGGCGCTGATGGGATCATCGTCCGGGAACAACAAGCGCGATCCAGGAGTCCCATGAAAAAACATGACAGGAATACCTGAGGGGTCACCGTACTCTACATATCCGAGCTTCCGCCCATCTTTTAGCGGGATTACGAGATGATTCATTTTTTTCACCTTCCTTAAAATTTAAGTCGACTTAAATTTTTGGCATAGAACAAGAAGGCAGATTACTGCCGTTACAAGGGTTTCGAGGCTTCGCAGGCGATAGCGTAGAGCTTCTCGTTTAGTTCCAACAGCTTTTGCAAGTCTGCTAACGGCAGCTTGGAGTAATACTTCTCGACCAGCAGCAATTGAAGTTGATCGAGGAGCTGGATATAGTGCTGCCCCTTCTCGTCAAGCTTAACAATGATCTCCCGCCGGTTATTCGGGTTAATCTCTCTTGTGACGTACTCTTGCTTCTCCAGTTTGGAGATGAGCTGGCTGGCGGCACTTGGTGTGGTGGAGAAGTAGTGAGCAATTTCGTTCACCGTACGGTCGTTAGTCCGCAGCAGCTCAAGAAGGATCTTCTGCTTCGTCGACAACTCTGAGTACTCACCGTCTAATGCTTGCTTGAAGTCTTCCAGATAAATAGTGCTTAGCTCATTGGAAATAGCGATAATCTTATTGCATATTGCTGCGATATTCTGGTCCATGGACAAATCACCCCGTTGATGTGATTATAAACAATGATTAATATTTAAGCAAGCTTAAATGTAAGTGTGTGCCGCAGTACACTACCATTGATGTAATGTACTACTGACCGGAAGCTAATCGAAGGAACATTCAGGCCGGAACCTGACCTGAACGCTCGACTGTCGTCGGACTTATGGAGTCCTGCCAGTCCCGTTCCTGAACTTGCCCTCAAGCTGCTGACCGCGCAGCCCAAAGAGGGAGGACCGCCGCAACCTGTGACAGCCCTCATACCGCGTTTGGCGCGGACTCCGGCTCTTAGTCCGTAGTAGGATTAAACGTATTCTTTGGACGTAAACTTGATGGTGTGGATTTTTACGGTTGAAATCGATTTTAGAGATGATGGTGAAATTGTAAAAGCTTTTTTTTCTTAACCAGAGAATACGAAGAAAACAATATTGAAATTAGTCTATGTAAAAAAGGGGCTGTTAAAAATGCGAAAGCAGGGAAGGGCAAAGTTTATGTAGAAGGTAGTTTTAAGAGTGCTGCATTTAGCAAAGCAACCCTACATATTGGACTGAACCCGCCCCAAAAAAACAAACGGATGTAATTCCCATTTACGTTATTCAAGGTAGTACCGAAACAAATGAATCTTCGACTACACCAGCAGTCGAAGAATAGAAGGGGAGACAACATGATTTCAATTGTAAGACTGCTTGTATTTTTTACTTTGTCGTTTATTGTGCAAGCAATCTTAAGTACAACATGGATACCATATGATTATCCAACCACACCAACTTGGGAACTGTTCAAGTGGAAGTTAAAAGATCAGCTGTTTACTAAGAACCACTATTTTTTCCCATTCCTATTTTGCTCGATTGTGATAGCTATCTTAGGTTCATTAAGATATCAAAAGCTTTATGTTTATTTCAAGGAAAAGTCCCGGCGCTTGTAACGTGGGAAGACTGCGTAAGCTCTTGAAGCGCTTCGCTTTTGACCCTTCCGGATCTGTGGATGGATAATGCCCCCTACAAAACCGCCAATAACCCAAATTTGCGGGCGACCTGAACCTTGCCGACCCGAACGGCTCATGTTCCCGATGTCTTGGGGGCTGGCTGACTCCGTAGTTCCTGCTAGTGCTTTCCTCGGGTTCTTGCCCGCAAGCTGCTGACCGCGCAGCCCAAAGAGGGCTGCCACAGGTCACATGCTCATAACCTGCTACAGCCACCAAACCCGCTTCCGTGCGCGATATCTCGCCTCTTACTCTTCTCCCGTCGCCACCGGATTCTCGCTATACGAGATCCAGTCGCTCCAGCTCCCCGGATACAGCTTCACGTTCGTATACCCCAGATTATGCAGGGCAAGTACATTCGGACAAGCGCTCACGCCGGATCCGCAGTATACAATCACATCCTGGCCAACCTCAGCTGCTTGAATAACATCGGCAAAATGCTCTCTAAGCTCGGCCTCGCTTCTCCAGACTCCGCGCTCATCAAGCACTTCCTTCCAGAAGCGGTTAACCGCGCCTGGAATATGTCCTGCGCGGGCATCGATCG
Source organism: Paenibacillus sp. YPG26 (assembly GCF_023704175.1). Classification (NCBI taxonomy): domain Bacteria; kingdom Bacillati; phylum Bacillota; class Bacilli; order Caryophanales; family Paenibacillaceae; genus Paenibacillus; species Paenibacillus sp. YPG26. The sequence continues at coordinate 988,469 of NZ_CP084530.1, forward strand.
GCTCTTCCTCGCCAGCGTAGCGCTTTGCTTCGCGCGAATCCACCAGTAGCGCGCCGGGGGAACCGGCGGCGGCAATGGCAGAGGCTTCGCGAACCTCGCTGACGTCAGCCCGCATGCCGCGCTGCGGATGAGCGGTGAACGTCTGCGGAATGACCACCTGCTGCGCGGCGCTCACCGGATATCCCGCCGCTTCCCAGGCGGAGAAGCTTTCGCTCAGCACGTTGACCTGCTCATGCCCGGCATAGCGCAGCAGCCACCACAGCCTCGCGGCGTACATGCCGCCCTGATCGTCGTAAGCTACGACTCTCGTCTGCGGCCCGATTCCCGCACGGCCAAGACACTCTTCCAGCGCGGCCAGATCCGGCAGGGGATGGCGGCCGCCATGGGCCTGAACCGGCCCTGACAGGTCTGCCTCCAGGTCCAGGTAGATGGCGCCTGGAATATGGCCGGCGTCATAAGCCTGCCGCCCGGCTTCAGGCTTGCCGAGCTGGAAGCGGCAGTCCACAATCACTTGATCCTGCTCGTAGAGCCTTGCGAGCAGCCAGTTTTTTGTCACTAACGTTGACATCATTACTCCTCCTCTAAATAAGACGCGGTTGGGTCTTATACCCTCTTGCTAATTCCGAATTTCGAAGAATTGGCAATCCCTGCGTGAATGATAAGCCAGCTCGCTTACGCCTGACTGCACAATGACGGTCTGGTCATCGAAGCGGATAATAACCCCACCGGAGTCTACCAGATGATCGTCCTGAAATACGCGAATTCGGTACTGATGGTCCAAAGCTTCCTGAAAGTCCTGTTCAGTCAGGAGAGGTCTTCTGATCGGCATGTGGATTCCCCTTTATAGTCACTAATGACAAGTGCAATTAAGGTTAACATATCATATAAATGGCCTTTGGCGCGACCACGGACGTCGCTGCAAATTGAACACGGGCCAGTAGGTTTTGGATTATCCTTTTGACTTCAAATAGAGACTGGAAGTACACTAGTTAAAAATTACAGAAAGCTGCATCGGACTTGGGCTTTGTCTCCGGATTGTCTCCGGATTATGTCCGCACTGCGTTCAGATATAAATATCTGGAGATGACAGCGACCGGAAAGTCCGGGCCACCGGTAGTTACGACTATACCGGCCAATATGAACATTTCACGCGGCAGACTAACATGTACATCAATAGTTTAATTTATATATCAGATCTAATAATAGGAGTGGCTTTCATTATGGATGTTAATGGACTCAGGCAGCACAGACAGTACCCGGATTATGCCGGGCACGGGCAGGGGACCGCGCGGGCGGCTTACGAGCGCGATTATTCAAGGTTGATTCATTCGCCCACCTTCAGACGTCTGCAGGGCAAATCACAGGTGTTCGGAGCAGGAACCGGAGATTATTACCGGACTCGTCTTACGCATTCTCTGGAGGTGGCGCAGATTGCGAGGGAGGCCGCTCGGAGCCTGATTCGTTCCTATCCTGGCATTGACACTGCGCGGGCTGGCAATCCGGGACTTATCATCGATTCCGAGGTTGTGGAATGTGCCGCGATCTCACATGATTTCGGACATCCTCCTTTTGGACATAAGGGGGAAGAGGTGCTCTCGGGGATACTTGACCGGTTAATTGAGGATAAAGTACAGCAGGAGCTCAAGAAGAGCAGTGATCCTGCCGCCAATGAAGTCGTGATCCGTTCAGCAATGAGGCAGAAATATGAGCATTTCGAAGGAAATGCCCATAACTTCCGGCTGATGATGTTCCTGGAGAAGCGGGAGAATCTGGATGGTCTGAACTTGTCCGATGCGGTTCTGCTGGGAACGAACAAGTATCCTTTTCCGGGAACAGTGAATCATAAGGGCATGTATCACCATGAGTGGCAGTATATTTCCGAAATTCGCAGCCTGTGGGGCATCCCGGCGGGCAAGAAGACCTTGGAAGCCCAGCTTATGGACCTCTGTGATGACATCGCATATTCGGCTCATGATCTGGAGGATGGCATCAAGGCAGGCAAGATTGAGGTGCATGAGCATTTCATGCAGGACCATCATATCCAGCAGCTGATTGTGGAGAAGGTGAATACGCTGGAGGATCCGTGCTGGCAGGGCTGGGATGATGAGCGCATTCGCAGGAAGGCGGAGGAGGTGCTGACTTCGTTCCTTCAGATCTGGAATGAGAAGCTTCCGATCTGTGATTACGATCCGTCCCGTACCCGTAGGGAGGTCAAGGCTTACTGGGTGAGCCTCTTCGTGGGAAGCCTTGGCGTCATTCCGGACGGGAACTGGCAGAAGGTGACCTTTGTCAGGAACGGGGAAGAGAATGAAGATATGCTGCGGACGGTTAGTGTGCTCAAGAGCTTTGCCTGGGTGACGATGATCCGGGACCTCAGGGTACAGCGGCTGCAGAAGAGAAGCGCCTGGATTATCAAGAGACTCTGGGACGCCTTTGTGGATCCTAATACCTCGAAGTCCATTATTCCGGGGGATTGGCTTCGCCGCTTTGACCTCGATCAGAAGCGGGAGCACCCGATCTGGACGTGGGAGCATATGATCATTGATTATATTGCGGGGATGACGGACGCTTACGCCGAGAAAATATACAATGAACTGTACGGACTCAAGGTCGGCTCGATTTATGATCTGGATTAACCCAGGCACACGGAGCGGTGATAGTCCCGGCTAAGCTTGGGAACATGGGTCAAGAGCAGGCCTGCTTAATGATGGGAAAATATAAGCAGGAATATAAATGAGGCGGCAGATGAGGACTAGCTTACCAGTCCTGAACTGCCGCCTCTTGCTATTTAGCGATCGATCCGAAATACTCCATAACCACCTCACGGAATTCCAGAGCTGCCCGTGAGATATACCGGCTTTTATGCGATAAAAGAGCGATCTCCCGAACCAGCTCATGCTCCTCTATTTTAAGATAGTGGATTTGCTCATTTGCGGTTTTTGCCGTGCTTGGAATGAAGGCAATGCCGATCTCGGCTTCCACAAGGGAGCTCAGCCTTGCAGGCTCATCTCCTTCATATACATACTTGGGTGTGAACCCGGCGGACCCGCATACCGAGTCAGCTAGATCGCGTGTCCCGTAGCCTCGTTTGACACCGACAAACCATTCATTTCTCAGTTCTGTCAAAGCCACACTGGACCGGGCTGCCAGACTGTGATTCTTCGGAACAGCAACAAGGATCGGGTCGATGTACACGACCTCGGTATGGATATCATCGCCATATATTGAAGGTGAGGACAAGCAGTAATCGACCTCTCCCCTGTGAAGAAGTGTGACCATTTCCTGAGTCGTCAGCATTTGTACATAGAACTGGATATTTGGTCTTTTCTTCCGGAACTTCCGAAGAATATGGGGCAGCGCGCTTGCGGCGGTCACCGCCAATTGAAGAGTGCCATGGCCTGGGCTGGATAAGTCGCCAATCTCCTGCTTCCCTTGCTCCAGTTCTAACAACGCTCTTTCGGCACGGCGGAGGAATGTGCTCCCGAATTCATTTAGTCTTAGTCTTCGCCCTATCCGGTCGAATAGAGGGACTCCTAGGTCCTCTTCCAGACGCTGAATCGTCTTGCTTAATGATGACTGGGTCACATGCAGACTTTGTGCGGCTTCAGTCATATGCTCCAATCTGGCTACTGTGAGAAAATATTGCAGCTGCAGAAGCTCCATTCTGGCCCTCCTCTCATTCCTTCTAGTCAATGAAATCATAACATAGAATGCGTTGGAATAAATAAATCCTTCGAAGTATGATGACATCACAATAGACAAAGGGGGAGCAGCAATGAATGCTAGCGGCAAGTGGTTATTGATCTCTGTGTGTCTCGGGGTTCTGCTTAACCCGCTGAATTCCTCAATGGTTTCAGTGGCTTTGCCAGATTTGCAAAATGTGTTCAAGCTCGACTTTATGGAAGCATCCTGGATTATATTATCTTTCTACATTGCAAGTGCCATCGCCCAACCCGTCATGGGCAAGGCCAGCGATTTATTCGGCCGGAGACCGATATTTCTAGCCGGTCTTGTTATTTCCTTCGCGGCGTCTGCATTGACTCCGCTGTCACCCTACTTTGGCATGCTGATTGTAATGCGTATCGTACAGGCGATCGGTACAAGCATGATGGTTGCGGTTGGAATGGCCATTATCCGGGTTCATATTACACACAAACAGGCGGCTGCGCTGTCAGTCTTGTCTATATTTCTATCGGGAGCTGCGGCTATGGGACCTTTTATAGGGGGGATGCTGCTCTACTTGGGAGATTGGCAGGCTATCTTTTTGATCAATATTCCGTTTGTAGTGGCGAGCTTTCTGCTTGCTTGGAGGACGATTCCAAAGGAAGAGCAATCAGCATTTGTGACTAAAGGGGGCATGTCTTTTCGAAAATGGCTTGATTTAATAGATGCAGCAGGCATCCTGCTCTTCACAGTCGGACTGGTTGCCCTGCTCACCGGGTTACTGTCCGTCAAATCATCCTTGCAAATCTCATCAGGGAATCTGACCGCATTGTTGATCGGCGTCACGGCCTTATGGGCATTCGTGAAACATGAGCTGAGAACGAACTCACCTTTTATTCCTTTACGCACATTCGCCAAGCACCCTGTGATGACGTTCATCAATGTACAGTATATCCTAGTTAATTTGCTGTACTACTCGCTCTTCTTCGGGTTCCCGTCCTACTTGCAGACCGTGCGGCATGTCAGTGAGTTCCACACAGGAATTCTCATGCTGACCCTGGGTCTGTGCTCGCTGGCAGCTTCACCGCTGGCTGGACGATGGATTGATAAGTCAGGCCCCCGGCCGGCCTTGTTCGTATCCGCCATTCTGATGACTTTGGGATCTGTATGGATAGTTACCCTGCATCCAGCATCCCCTATGATCAGCGTGTGTGTGGTCCTGGCCGCTTTCGGTATTAGCAACGGGCTGAACAATGTCGGCATGCAGGCCGCCTTGTTCCAGAGCTCGCCCAAAGAAATCATCGGCGTAGCCTCCGGACTATTCAATACCTCCAGATATCTGGGAACTATTTTCTCTTCCTTGTTAATCGGTGTCGTTATGGGAGGGGAGTTCAGCTTTCAGGGATTTCGTTGGCTGGGAGTGATTCTCGCGCTCACTGCCTTGTCTCTGTTGGTAATGAATCTCCGGCAAAATAAGACCGGATATGCTCCAGAGTCGCATTAACCCACGATGGAGGCGTAACAGTGTCAACTTCGCTAATCTTTCAGACTACACAAAATGGGTGCCCGCAGTTCATAGGAACTGGGCACCCATTTGTGTCTATAACGGAGGATTCGCATGGCATCTGCGGCATACCGGATAGTAGGCCTCGCTGCCGCCAATCTGGATCTGCTCGCCGCGGTATACGGGCTTGCCATTCTCCACCCGCAGATTCATGGTGGCTTTGCGTTCACAGAACCAGCATATCGTCTTCATCTCTTCTAATTTATCCGCATAGATGAGCATCTGCTCACTGCCCTCGAACAAGTGGTTCTGGAAGTCGTTCTTAAGCCCGAACCCCATTACGGGCACATCCAGCTCATCCACGATACGGGCCAGCTGCATGATGCCTTCCTTCTTCAGGAACTGGCACTCATCCACCAGTACGCAGTACGGCTTGGGTGTATGCTCCTTCACGATTCCGAATATATCTGTGTCCTCATAGATCGGGATAGCTTCTCTGCGCATGCCGACCCGGGACGACACGAACCCGATCTCATCGCGGGTGTCGATCGCCGGCGTGAAGATCAGAACAGGCTTGTTCTGTTCCTCATAATTATGGGCTACTTTTAGAATCTCAATGGACTTGCCGCTGTTCATTGCTCCGTACTTGAAGTATAACTGTGCCAAGATGCATGTTCCTTTCCCCGCTAAAAATATCTATTAAGCATAATAGGCAAGCTTGGCGTAAGTCAATGTAGTTGTAAGCTAGAACCTCGCACATTATTTTCCTATATTCGAAGAGCTTGAAGCTGGAATAATCCTGATATAATGGGTAAATGAATTCAGGAGGAAGAATAGGAGAGTGTGATGACTCAGATTGTGAAGAAAGAAAGAATACTAGAAATTGAACTCCTCAGGGGGTTTGCTTTTGCGGGGGTTGTGTTCCAGCATGCCGTTGCCCATTATGGCTACCTCAAGGAGACCGGACTTGCTGATGGAGCGCTGCTTGCGCTGCTCGTGATCTTGTCGAAGTTTGCTGTGCCTGTGTTTATTTTTATTACGGGAATGGTACTCTTCTACAATTATGATGGACAGTTGAATTACAGATCCTTTCTGGGGAAAAGAATCAAGGATATCGGAGCCCCATTCCTTGCCTGGTCCGTATTTTATATGTGGTTGAACCATGCTCTGCCGGGAGCCGGGCTGCACGAATTGTTAGCCGCAGGGGAGCGGTTAATCACGGGCAAATCAAGCTTCCATCTGTGGTACGTGTTCATGATAGTTCAGTTCTATCTCCTGTTCCCGCTGTTCCGGCGCGGTCTTCGGAGACTAACTGACAGTCTGTGCCCATCGGTTCGCCCGTGGGCAGTGTTCGCGGCAGGGGCGGCCTATATAGGATTAATGCCGCTTATTGGAATGATCGCAGGTCTGTTCAGGGCGGCAGATATTCCTGTGCTAACGCCTCTGTTCACCACTTATGCGGACCGGAATGTATTGTACTATTTATTTTATTTCCTGTTAGGCGCGGCTGCCGGGATGAATGTAGCAAGGTGGCAGTTGTGGGTCAGACAGGGACGATATTTCTACTGGCCGGTATTTCTCGGTTTCACGGCCTACTTTTTCTATCAGCTGGTGGATGGTTTTCAGCAGGAGGACGGTCTCCATATTCATTTCAACGGAATCGCTCTGCTGCAGCCGCTCATGGTTATTTTCCTGACTAGTTCCATATTTGTGCTCTACCGGATCGCGATGGCACTGAAGAGCAGCGGTAGTCCGCTTCTGCTGCGGATGCTTACCCGAATAAGCATGCTGTCATACGGAGCTTACCTGATGCACGCGGGCGTGCTGCGGATTGCTTATACGCTGGAAGGCAGCTTGATCGCAGAATGGAGTACAACGGTTCGAACCATAATCGCATTTCTATTATGTATGGGGATGTGCTGTCTCTTCACCTGGCTGCTTGCGCGTCTGCCTTTTGGCAAATGGCTCGTAGGCGTCCACATACCGCGGAAAGCGAAGATAAGGCATCCGACGGACCAGAAGGCGGGCATGACCTCGTAAAGGGGAACCTTGCAAACCACGTGTTTTTTCCCGTATTGGGAGACCTTGTTTGACAGGCCCACACCATCAGGCTAATGGCTGCGTAAGCTGAGTCATGAACCTATGGAGGTGAATAAAATTGGCGAAGCTGTCCAATCAAGCGAAAGCCCGCAAGTATTTGAACAAGCGGGTCAAGATAAAGACCAAGACAGGCAGTGTCCTGTACGGTACCATTGTGAAGGTATCCGGCAAGCGGCTGTACTTAAATACCTCCTCACTTCACGGCAGAGATACGAAGGCCCATGTCACGTTCGCACCTTTGATTCTGCCGCTTGTCCTGTTTGACCTGCTTGCCATTATCTTGCTCGAACGGCCAAGGAGAAGAAGACGCTTCTAATTGTTCTTTGGTTGTTCTGTGAACGATTCGTCATATATACGGGCCTGCAGCTGCCAAGGGCGGCAGAAATTTGATATGGATAATGAATGGAAGCCATCATGGCTTCTTTTTTTGCAGACCACCGTGAAGCCTCAGCTTGTCAAACATGTCCGCATAATCGTCCAAGTTCCCACATAGACATGTATCAAGTTTAGGAAAATTCATATGGGCTAAGGGGATGATACCATGCGTCGAATCACATGGGTGCTAACCATGGTGATAGCTTTCAGCATGCTGCTGGCTGCTTGCGGACCGAAGAATTCTGCTGATGTTGTCAAGGATCTGGATCAAGCCGTCACGAAAATGGAAAGTTATAAAGGATCGGGAACGATGACCCTCCACACGGGTGATAAGCCTCAGGAATACCGGGTTGAAGTATGGTATCAAGACCCGTCTTATTACCGGATAGCGTTAACGAATGCGCAGAGGGACGTGACCCAGATCGTGCTCCGCAATGATCAGGGTGTGTATGTGCTCACACCCAGCTTGAACAAGAGCTTCCGGTTCCAGAGCGACTGGCCGGAGAATCAGGGGCAGGTATACCTGTATCAGACTCTTGTTCGCAGCATTCTGAACGATACATCCCGCCAATTCGTGGATGACAAGGACAGCTACGTCTTTGATGTGGCAGCCAATTATAATACCCAGACCCTGGTGCGCCAGAAGATTTGGCTGAACAAGAAGGATTATGCGCCGAAGCAGGTCCAAGTCTCGGATTCGAACGCCAATGTGGTAGTTGAAGTGAAATTTGACAAGTTCAAATTCGACGCCGGCTTTGATAAGAAAGCATTTGATATGCAGCAGAATCTGAATGCTTCGACACTGAACTCCCAGGGCACTATTCTGGAGGTGGATGAGAACGGACAATTGGTTGAGAAGACTCAAGATCCTGGCCAGGCAGATGTGTCCGGCGGTGCCAAGGATACAGCCGCAGAGCCTGAGAACAACAAGGGAACTGAGGATTCCGTCAAGCTTCCTGCGATGAATGAAGCCTTCGGAGTCATTATGCCGACCTATCTTCCTGAGGGTGTAGTCAAGAAAGAGGAGAAGGTCATCGAGGGAAGTGAGAACAGTGCGGTGCTTCTTCGTTATGATGGGGCGTACCAATACACGCTGACCGAAGGCAGAGCGGCAGACCGTTCGGTATCGCTTGCGGCAAATGGCCAGGTCATTGATCTCGGCTTCACGTGGGGATACTTGACCGGTTCGGATCAAGAGACGCAGAATCTGGCCTGGACGGTGGACGGTCTTGAATTCAATCTTACCAGCAACAATCTTCCGGCACATGAAATGATCAAGATTGCCGCTTCTATGCAGGATCAAACGGGTAAATAATAGTGGATAGACGGATAACGGCTGAAGGGATAATGGATATTCTCCCCTTCACACCGTCCATCCGTCCTCTTTTTATATCTGCTGATTAAAGCGGGTTTCACTTGCAGAAAAAGGTTGCTCTATCGCGTTGACAGCCACCCTCTCGACCATTAACATTAGTTTATTGTGTTGTTGTTCTGAAGTGGTCTGGGAAGACAAGAGTGGATTTTCAAACATTAGAGAAGGTGACCTCATTGCAAGTAAACTATCGACCCACCCAAGCTGAAATTGATCTGGATGCGCTGGAAGCCAATTACCTGGCGTTCCGCCGGGCGCTGCCTGAGGGTATGAAGCTTTTGGCCTGTGTCAAAGCTAATGCTTACGGCCATGGAGCAGTGCAAGTATCCAAGGAAATGCAGCGTCTGGGCGCTGACTATCTGAGCGTGGCATTTCTGGACGAAGCTTTGGAGCTGCGGCAGGCAGGTATAACCATGCCGATTCTGGTACTGGGATATGTGCCTGTACATGGTATTCGGGCGGCTTGGGAGAACGATGTAACGATTGCCCTGTTCAGTGAAGATGTGCTGACAGCCATTCAGGAGCTGGAGTCTCACGCATTCCCGCATAAGCTCAAGGTCCACATCAAAGTGGATTCAGGAATGGGAAGGCTGGGGCTGTTACCCGGCGAGCGGCTTATCCGATTTGTCGGTGAAGCGATGGCCGTGCCGCATGTGGAGGTAGAAGGTTTATTTACCCACTTTGCAACGGCAGATGAGGAAGATAAAACTTATACACTGGAGCAGTACCAGCGTTTTCAGGGCGCGTGCGAAGCACTGCGGGAGCAAGGTTATGAGATCCCGATCATACATACGGGCAACAGTGCTGTCGCCGTAGATATGCCGCAGATCTCCTGCGATATGGTTCGTATAGGTATCTCTCTATACGGTCTGTATCCTTCAGATGAGGTCGAGCAGACTAAGGTGAAGCTAAGCCCGGTATTAACACTGAAAACACAGGTAGTCTTCGTTAAGACGCTGCCCCCGCACTCAGGTGTAAGCTATGGAATACGTTATATAACTGAATCCGAGGAGCTGATTGGTACGCTCCCGATCGGTTATGCAGATGGCTATTCACGTATGCTGACGGGGAAAGCGCAGGTTCTGATACGCGGATGCCGCGTTCCTGTCGTTGGAACAATCTGCATGGACCAGTGTATGGTATCATTGCAATCTTTTGCCGGTATGGCAGAGGAAATTCAAGCTGGAGAAGAGGTTGTCCTCATAGGTCAGCAGCGCGGGGAGACGATTACCGCGGGCGAGCTGGCTTCTGAGCTCGGTACCATCCATTACGAGATTATCTGCATGCTAGCTCATCGTATACCGCGGCTCTACACCCGTTCAGGTGTGCCTGAACTCAAGGTGAATCCGCTGGTTGCATATAGCCAGAATTAACTTTACAACCCTATAATTTTTAACTACATGAAGGAATTGCTGCGGTCCATCCCGAATATATCAAGTAATTGGAAAATGACAAATGGTATGTACGCCATTGTAGTTTCCGTTTATAATGAAATGCAGCATACTTGATATACAGGGAGCATATATTCCTTTGTATAAATTTCCTTGGATAATGCTATACTGGTCCTAGGGAAGAAGGTCGAAGGTTTGTGGGGGTGTAAAGTAATTGGCCAATATGCAGAGCACCAAAAGAATCATGATCAGCTTGCCAGATTATCTTTTGCAAGAGGTGGATGGGATTGTAGCTCTGGAGAATTCCAACCGCAGTGAACTTATTAGGCAGGCAATGAAGCTCTACTTGAACGAGCGGAAGAAGCGTTATATCCGTGAGTCCATGCAGCGCGGTTACATGGAGATGGCGAAGATTAACCTGACCATGGCCTCTGAAGCGTTCCATGCGGAGGAAGATGCGGACAGCACTCTGGACCGGCTAGTAAGCGGGGTGTGAACATGATCGTGAAGCGCGGTGACGTGTTTTTTGCTGACCTCTCACCTGTTGTAGGTTCCGAGCAGGGAGGAGTCAGACCGGTGCTGATTATCCAGAACGATATCGGGAACCGTTTCAGCCCAACGGCCATAGTTGCTGCGATTACGGCTCAAATTCAGAAGGCGAAGCTGCCGACTCATGTTGAGATTGAAGCGGCTACGCACGGGTTTGACCGGGATTCCGTCATTCTACTGGAGCAGATACGAACCATTGACAAGCAAAGGCTGACTGACAAGATCACCCATCTGGATGAAGAGACGATGAAGAAGGTGGATGAGTCACTGCTTATCAGTGTGGGACTGATTGATTTCTAACTAAAACATGACCTGATTGTAAGAGGTGCGCCGGGGAGACTTGGGCGCATTTTTTATTATTTGGGCATTAGGCAACTGGCAATATAGGCTGAAGTTTGTGATAATAAGCTACATATAGTTTAGAGAAAGAGGGATTGGATTTGTCTGACATAGAGACGTTGGTGGAAGGTGCGCCACATGTAGTGCAAGCGGAAGAGCAGGAACGGATCGTACAGCAGATTGCGGGGGAGCTGCAAATCTCCGTGAAGCAAATACGCACAACGATCGGGCTGCTGGGTGAAGGGAATACCATTCCGTTCATCGCCCGCTACCGTAAGGAAATGACGGGAGAGCTGGATGAGAACCAGCTTCGAAATATTGAAGAACGGGCAGCCTATCTGCGCGGCCTGGAAGAGCGCAAGCGTGAAGTCATCCGGATTATTGATGAGCAGGGCAAGCTTACGAAAGAGCTGGCCGCTGCGATCAAGCAATCAGGCAAGCTGCAGGAGGTGGAAGACCTCTACCGCCCTTACCGCCAGAAGCGCAAGACGCGTGCGAGCGTGGCGAAGGAGAAGGGGCTTGAGCCCTTGGCTGAGTGGCTCTTATCCCAGCCCAAGCAGGGTGACCTGCTTGCGGAAGCTGCGGGTTATGTCAGCGAGGATAAGGGAGTGGCATCCGCAGAGGAAGCCGTGCAGGGAGCTATGGATATTGTGGCTGAGACGCTTGCCGATGATCCTGCGGTTCGGGCCTGGGTACGGAGATATACGTTCGATCATGGCATGATTGATACAGCGGCGAAGGATGCGGAACAGGAAACGGTCTATGAGATGTACTACAGCTACCGGGAGCTGGCCAAGAAGATGCCGCCTCACCGTATTCTGGCGATTAACCGTGGCGAGCGTGAGAATATATTGAAGGTCTCGCTTGATGTCCCGGCTGAGCCGGTTCATAAGTATATTGCCGGACAAATTATTAAAGGACGTTCCCCGGTGGAAGCTGCGCTTCATACAGTAATTGAGGATGCCTATAAGCGGTTGATTGCTCCTTCCATAGAGCGTGAGGTTAGAGCCGAGCTGACAGAGAAGGCCGAGAACCAGGCCATCTCTATCTTCTCAGGCAACCTTCGCAGTCTGCTTCTGCAGCCTCCGGTGAAGGGCAAGAACGTCCTGGGCGTGGACCCCGCCTACCGGACAGGCTGTAAGCTTGCCGTCGTCGATGATACGGGCAAGCTGCTGGAGGTGGCGGTGACCTATCCGACACCGCCGCACAACAAGAAGCGCGAAGCTGCCGCCAAGTTCAATGAGCTGATTGATAAGTACGCCATCCAGCTCATTGTCATCGGGAACGGAACGGCTTCTCGCGAATCCGAGCAGTTCGTCGCCGAGATCATCGCCGAACGTGAGGAGCAGGAGCTCGCTTACCTGATCGTCAGCGAGGCCGGGGCAAGCGTCTACTCCGCATCGAAGCTCGCGCAGGAGGAATTCCCGGCGCTCGACGTCGCGGAGCGGAGCGCGGTCTCTATCGCTCGCCGTGTGCAGGACCCTCTGGCTGAGCTCGTCAAGATCGATCCCAAGGCCATTGGAGTCGGCCAGTACCAGCATGATGTCTCCCAGAAGCATCTGGAAGAGAGCCTGAAGACGGTGGTTGAATCCGCGGTTAACCATGTTGGTGTGGATGTGAACACCGCGTCGCCGTCACTACTGTCCTATGTCTCTGGTGTTAATGCCACAACGGCGAAGAACATCGTGAAGTTCCGTGAAGAGAACGGCAAGTTCACGAACCGCAAGCAGCTTCAGAAGGTTCCGCGTCTTGGCGCCAAGACGTATGAGCAGTGCATCGGCTTCATGCGTATCCCTGGGGGAAGCGATCCGCTTGACCGTACACCGATTCACCCGGAATCGTATTCAGTGGTCAACCGTCTGCTTAAGGAGCTGAATATCGAGCCGCAGCAGCTGGGCTCCAAGGAAGTCGCTGCCCAGCTGTCGAGTCTCCAGCCTGAGCCGCTTGCAGAGAGCCTTGGCGTGGGTGTGCCCACACTTAAGGACATTTTGGAGAGCTTGCAGCGTCCGGGGCGGGATCCCCGTGAAGAGCTGCCGCTGCCAATCTTCCGTACGGATGTGCTGAAGATTGAGGACCTCGTCCCTGGTATGAAGCTGCAGGGTACGGTCCGTAATGTAATTGACTTTGGCGCATTCGTGGATATCGGGATCAAGAGCGATGGGCTAGTTCATATTTCGCAGCTCAGCAGCGGTTATGTGAAGCATCCAATGGACATCGTATCCGTGGGTGACAATGTTACTGTCTGGGTTCTGAACGTGGATGTGAAGAAAGGCCGGGTCGGCCTGACAATGCGTGAGCCTGAGAAGAACTAGAATATAAGCACACAGAAGGTTGTCTTCAGGCAGGTGGTCTGCCGGGGACAGCCTTTTTTGTGATGGTGTGCTTAGCCGCCCTTTGTACCTCTCCCACAAGACAAGAAGCCACCGCTAAGGCCGAAACGGCATTAGAGATGGCTTCTTGGGAGCTGTGGATGACTACAGCTGACCTGCCTTATGGTTGTCTTCGGAACGGTTGTAGTAGAAGAACCAGCACTCGTTCAGCAGTCTGATCTGGCGCCGGTCCTTCTTGTGAAAAGCCCGCATGATCTGATTACAGAGCCATTTCGGCAAAAGGCTCACCCTCCTGTCGGATTCCCTTAATATGCATAGCATATGGGGAGAAGCCCGGAAGTGTGCAGGTCCTACACCGATTGTTCAGCTTCTTCCTCGTACCACTGCTCGAGCTGGGCCTGAAGAGCGCGGATCTCGGTGAGCAGCGAAATGAGCGGATAGCTGTTCTCTTTGATCGAAGAGAAAGAAGCTTCCAGAGTGTTGATGTAGTCAAGTCCGCTGGTAATCCGGCTTGTCTCTTCAAGCAGATCAAGCCGGTCGCACTCGGCAACCGCCTTGGGAAGTGCCGGGATCTGCTCAGCGGTCAGCTTGGCGATCTCCTTATGAAGACGAAGGTTCAAAGCGCTTAGCTGATACGCGTAATCCGCAGGCATTTCCACGAATTGCAGTTCATGATTTAATTGTAAAATGACATAACGCATAGTCTGCATAAATGGGTGACTCCCTCCAAGTGATTCCTACTTGACAGTGTAGCCTAATCAGAAGTTAAAATTCAAGTACAAAGGAGAGATGATACCTGTGACAAACGATGAGCTGCAGGCATGGGTAGAAGAGATATCCCTGCACAGCTTTGGCCTGCCGTTTCGGCATAAGGCTTCCTTCAATGCCCGGCTTAGAACGACTGGCGGGAGATATTTCATGAGAACCCATCATATTGATATCAATCCTCATCAACTTGAAGCCTTTGGAAAAGAGGAAGTCGAGAAGATCATCAAGCATGAGCTGTGCCACTATCATCTACATTTAGCCGGAAGAGGCTATCAGCATAAGGATCCCGAGTTCAAAGCCCTGCTTCACCAAGTCAAGGGAAGCCGCTACTGCCAGGCGCTGCCGGGTACCTCCGGCCGAAGACCGCAGCCATACCGTTATAAGCTCGTCTGCACGCGCTGCCGGACGGAATATTTGCGTAAGCGAAAGGTTGATCCTGGCCGCTACCGCTGCGGCAGATGCGCCGGGACTTTGAAGATGGCAGAGCTGTAATATTCTCAGTAATGATCGCCCGTGATATACTTGAGGTGAATTCAAGAATGAGGAGTGATTCCATTGGCCAAATCAAATGCCAAGAAGCAGAGAGACAAGCTGAGCCGTGAAGGCAGACGCAACCCTGAGGCTGGAAGAAGCCTATTTGTCTTCACAGATATGAGAACAAGGAAGACCAAGACCAAGCATGAGAAAATGTATATGATCAAACATAAGAACCAGGTTTCCGGAGGCGGAGATGAGGGTTCTTTTTATTTTGGCTGTAACGCAATGCTTTTACAGGATCACTTTTCACTCATTCATGGATAATTCTCAGGCTCACTTATTTAATTAGCGTTTCAGGCTATCTGATCTGCAAGGAATGTGAGAGCCTGGCATCGAATATAGAGGACTGTAGTATCAATCAAATGTTACTTACTTGTGGGGGGATTAGAGTTTGAGCAAATTCGGATTATATACAAAATTCACGACTCAGGAAGGTCAACGTGAATCCTTGGTTGAGATGCTGCTTGAAGCCGCAGGCGGGATGGAATCCGTGGAGGGCTGCATTCTATATGTCGTCAACACTCCGGATAATGACCCAAATGGCGTATGGGTGACCGAAATATGGATCAGTCCGTCAGCCCATCAAGCATCGCTTATTTTAGAGGAGGTAAAGGCGCTAATTGAGAAAGCAAAACAGTTGATCACCGGAATAGAGCAAATTAAACTTAGCCCGCTAGGCGGCAAAGGGATTTAGGATGCTTTTTCACATAAGAAATAACTCGTATGCTCATAAGTGGGCATGTCTTACATATATATGGTAGTGGGAACGACAAGGAACACCCCTGGGGAGAGGAGAACTGGACCGAAGGAGTATTTTGCGGATGGAATGGAGGAGAGGCACCATGAGTGCTGAACTGCTTATTCAACTGCTCGTGCTCATCATTATGATTATCGGTCTGGATCGCCACAGAAAGGATTCCTGAGTTGCCACCACAAAGACCTGGCCTGGGGGCTGGGTCTTTCCTGACAAGTTTAAATAATATTTCCATTAAGTTCTTATCCTGTAATTCTTGACTTTGTTAAATCATCATGATAAATTAATTGAAGTATAAATTATTGTTCCCTGATAGCTCAGTTGGTAGAGCACTCGACTGTTAATCGAGTTGTCACAGGTTCGAGTCCTGTTCGGGGAGCCATTTCTATTTGGAGAGATACCCAAGTGGCTATAAGGGGACCCTCTGCTAAGGGGTTAGACTGCGTAAGTGGTGCGAGGGTTCGAATCCCTCTCTCTCCGCCATCATTCACATAACATGATCTACATAAGAACAGGGGCTTCTGAATTTCAGAAGCCTCTTTTTTGTGGTCCTAACCGTTGTTGTCCTAACCGTTGTTGATATGGCCAATGCTGGAGGACAGATCTTATGCATCCCTTTAACGAAATATTATTTTTGAAAAAAAAAGCTTGCCAGCCTAATTTGTTTTTGATATACTCATTTTTGTTGTCACACGAGAACGACTTGAAGAAACTTAGATATGGCCCGTTGGTCAAGGGGTTAAGACACCTCCCTTTCACGGAGGTAACAGGGGTTCGAATCCCCTACGGGTCACCACTTTCATTACAGCTTTAATCGGGGATGAGAACCCATCAGGGTTCGTCGGAGCATCAGCTTCGGAAGGAATACATCGCAGTCTCGTTCGAAGAATTCTTAGTGAGAGCCATTAGCTCAGTTGGTAGAGCACCTGACTTTTAATCAGGGTGTCGAAGGTTCGAGTCCTTCATGGCTCACCATTTTAATTTCATATGCGGTCGTGGTGGAATGGCAGACACGCTATCTTGAGGGGGTAGTGGGTGTATACCCGTGGAGGTTCGAGTCCTCTCGACCGCATCAATGCTTCAGCCTAAGTGAACCTTGTTAACAAGGTTCACTTTTGTTTTTGTACACAGCCAGCTGGTTGTTAAGGATTTTTTGAACTGGAACGGACGGACGAAGAGGCGAATGAGTTCATGCGGTTGCTCTTTAAAGTTAACTCAGTCCTGTAGCTTGGGAAGCTTGTTTTAGGTCTCGTTGCTACATTTAATTTCCACTTTACAATTGTGCTTGGCAGCTATATAATATGAAGTGTTCGCTTGAAAAAGCGGTAGCCACGCGGTCGTGGTGGAATGGCAGACACGCTATCTTGAGGGGGTAGTGGGTGTATACCCGTGGAGGTTCGAGTCCTCTCGACCGCATAACGTATTGAAGGAACGGTCTTTCTGCAGATTGCAGGAAGATCGTTTTTTTGTGCAAATAATAAGCCCCTGCTCTCTTCTCCTTAAGAGATGCGGGGGCTTGTTGTGCAGCTTATGAAGTAATGGTCTGATACAGCAGAAATATGTTCAGTGCAATAATGATTCCTGTAACGAGCCAGGCCAGAATGTTAATCCTGGCTTTGTTAGCGAATTCGCCCATCTTGGTTCGGCTGCCCGTGAATTTGACAAGGGGAACAACCGCGAAGGGCAGCTGCAGAGAGAGAATCACCTGGCTGAAGATTAATAAATCCTGTACACCAGAATCGCCATAGATCGCTGTTACAATTACTGCTGGAATGATGGCGATCAAGCGGGTGATGAGACGCCGCAGCCATGGCTTGAGACGAAGATTGATGAAGCCTTCCATTACAATCTGGCCTGCAAGTGTCCCCGTAAGCGTCGAGTTTTGACCTGAAGCCAGAAGGGCTACAGCGAACATGATGCTTCCCAAGGTGGTACCTACAATTGGAGTCAGAAGATGATAGGCATCACCAATGTCCGTTACGTCGGTCAGACCGCTGGAATGGAAAGCGGCTGCCGAGACGATGAGAATCGCAGAGTTGATAAATAACGCGAAAGTCAGTGCGATCGTTGAATCCCAGGTCATATATTTGATGGCTTGACGTTTGCCAATCGCTGTCTGATCGAATTGGCGGGTCTGAACGATAGATGAGTGCAGATACAAGTTATGAGGCATTACCGTAGCCCCTAGAATAGCAATAGCTACATACAGAATCTGCGGATTGCTGATAACCTCGGCAGTTGGAACATAACCCATCAGGACACTTCCCATATCGGGACCTGTCAGGAACAGATCAATTCCGAAGCATACGGCAATGGTCGCAATCAGCACAATAATGAGCATTTCAAGGAATCGGAAGCCCTTATTCTGCAGAATCAGAATCAGAAGGACATCAACTGCGGTTATGATCACCCCATATAATAAAGGCAGTCCAAAGAGCAGATTAAGCGCAATGGCCGTACCGATGACTTCTGCCAGATCACAGGCGGCTATGGCGAGTTCACATAATATCCACAGCCCGATGACCACCGGTTTGGAATAATTGTCCCGGCAGGCTTGGGCCAAGTCTTTGCCTGTTACTATGCCGAGCTTACCGGCCAAGGACTGAAGAAGAATGGCCATCAGATTGGAAATTAATATAACGGAGAGCAAGGTGTAACCAAATCGTGAACCGCCCTCGATATCGGTAGCCCAGTTACCCGGATCCATGTAGCCGACGGCCACCATGTAGCCAGGTCCGGCGAAGGCGAGAAATTTCCTGAACCACTTCGCGTTGGGAGGAATCCGTAGAGAGCGATGGGCCTCGGGAAGCGAAGGAAGTCCCTGGTTATTTGCCCTCCAGCCTGATAGGCGTCCAGCTGTATTTTCTTGAGTATCTTCCATAGGAATCACCTCTTCAATAGTCGTAATAGAATCCGAAAGTTAATCTTTCTTTCATATTGTACACCTACAATAGTTTTTGTCTAGGGAAACTTTTCGGTAATTTTTTAACTTAATTGAGTATGCAGTGGAGCTGGTATATACAGGCTTTTGTCAGGTGCTTTTATTATGTATGCCATACCGGGATAAAGTGCTCCTTGGCTTGAGATACTAAACACGTTCCTAACATGATGCCGGCTTATTAAATTTTTCAACAGGACTACGGCTTGAAAGCTTAGTTGACATGCCGCCTAAAATTATTTAATATGTCTAAGTACTGAAAAAAGATCGAAATTTAATTAAACGGGTGATGAGCATGTCTTACAGACCAATTGTTGAGAACGTGACCGAAGCCAGCAGTAACCAAAAAGATGGCTTGTACGAATTTATTGTCAAAATGGTCGATGGAACGAAGTGCCGCGTGTTCTATCATCGCTTTCCAGAATGGAAGCTTACGAACATCAGCCGTCTTCTTCAAAGTCCTTGCCCGATTTGCCGCAAAGACTTCATTTGCAAGTGCATGGATAACTTTGCAGGAGATATCGGACAACAGATCGTAGACGGACAATATTTGGATAAAGCAGAAGCAGAAGCCAAGTAGAAACAGGCGTTAGGCAGATAAACAAGGTGCGGGGGGTTATCCTCGCGCCTTTTTTCTATTAAGATAAGAAGGTGTAGATACAAAAGCATAAGCTCCACTTTATTTATAACCAAATTAAGGTACAGCACTGCAATTTATTCTAATCTATCTTACGGAAGGGGGAAGAGGAATGAGTCAGCTGAGTTCAAATGCACATGAGGGACCGATAGTTCTTGTTGATGGCATCTGTCATCTGTGCCAAGGCATTACCAAATTCCTGATTAAATGGGATCGCAATGGCCGTCTGCGGTTCGCTTCCCTTCAGTCAGACGCTGGGCAAAGGCTTCTTGCCGAGGGAGGGATGCCGCTCGATTCTTACAGTTCATTTGTGCTTATAGAAGACGGACGTTATTACACGCGTTCCAAGGCAGCTTTGAGGTTGGCCCGGCTGCTTCCTTTTCCTTGGCCGCTGTGGTACGGACTTATTGTAATTCCCCCATTCATTAGGGATGCGGTGTACGATATTGTTGCGCGTAACCGGTACCGGTGGTTTGGTAAGGACGATGCGTGTATGATCCCGACTAAGCAGATAAGAGAGAGATTTCTGGATTAACGGAGGCTCATTCTAGTGAATGTATAATATGGGCTTGCTAGCTTAATATAAATGTGATATTCTAACTGTAAAATTAAGGAACAACGGCAACGGAAGCACCGTTCATGAACCGATTATCGGTTTTTGAGCGGTGCTTTTTTTGTTGTTCATAGGGGGATGAGTGGATGGTTCCTGTAAGGATTGTGCTTGCCGTGCAGGATGAATTTTATATTGAAGCGTTCCTGCATTATGTCAATTGCAGTGAATTTCATCAGAAGCTGAGGGTGACAGCATTTAGCAAGGTGGAAGCATTTCAGAAGAGAATGATGGATGCCGCGGAGGTGCCGGATGCTGTGGTGGCGGAGCCCGGATACCTGGAATTCTGGAGTCCATCGGCCGGGGAGAAGCGGATTCCCAGAATAGGGCTCATTGAAGGAGAGGCAGAACTGCAGGACGATGTTATTGCGCTGCATAAATATCAGCCCCTCAAGGAGCTCATCACCTCAATCATGACGGCTGTTCAGGGACAACGGAAGCCCTTGGTAACCATCCCAACGGATAGGGCAAGAGTGATCGGTATCTACTCGGTTAATGGCGGAAGTGGTAAGTCCACTACAGCTCTACAGCTTAGCAGACAGTTCAGTTCAGAAGGGCTGAGGGTATTGTTATTGAATCTGGAGACAGCTGGCAGTGGATTCGCCCGGGCTTCAGGAAGACAAGAGCATGAAGTATCAGGGCTCGGCAGACTCCTCTATAATCTGCAGGCGGCGGAGGATAAGGGGGACACTCTTGACCTGTCCGCTGCTAACTATGTTATCCGGGATCCTAATCTTCAGGCCGCCATGTTCGAACCTCTTAACAATTTAAATGAATTATTAGAGCTTACAAGAGAACATACGATTAGGTTGATTAACTGCTTGGCGGCTAGCGGAGCCTATGATCTTATCTTAGTAGACACGGATAGTTATCCATCCGGGTGTACGGAGGGAGTGCTGGAACGGTGCGACCAGCTGATATGGCTGACCACGGACGATATAGGCGCTGTCCATAGAACAGGCCGCTGGCTTGCTCACCTGGAACGAACAAGAGGGGAATTCTATTCGACTCTGGTTCAGAAGTCTATTTTTACGGTGAACCGGTGCCTGGGAAATCTGGCGAACCAGCTCCCACTCGGGAGTGGAATTCCCTATCATACTTTGCCTTACATTCCAGCCTGGAAGCAGTTGGATTCCTGGGAAGAGCTATTCCATTCACCGGAATATCAGCGCGATCTGATGAAGCTGTGCGGCCATATTATGAAGATGTCAGGCTTCCATGCTGAGGCATCTGCATGAGGGGGATGGGAATGACGGAGACTTGGTTCAGACAGCTTCGCGGCGAGATTAGAGCGGGTCTGGATGTTACATCAAGCATGAGTGACATTGAACTTATGGACCATATTGAAGGCCGGGTGCTTCAGGATGAACAAGTGATAGATTTGACCGCTGCTGAGAAGAGGAAGGTGGTCCGTAGAGTCTATGACTCATTCCGGGGGCTGGATGTTCTGCAGCCTCTAGTGGAGGACAAGTCCATAACAGAAATCATGATTAACAGTCACCAGGAGATATTCATCGAACGCAAGGGGCATGTAAGCCAAATTGATATGAAATTCGAATCCAGAGAACGCCTTGAAGATATTATCCAGTCGATTGTATCGGCAGTGAACCGGGTGGTGAATGAATCGGCCCCTATTGTTGATGCCCGGCTCAAGGATGGTTCACGGGTGAATGTGGTGCTTCCACCAGTTGCCTTGAAGGGACCAACCATGACGATTCGTAAGTTCCCGGAACGGCCGATGACTATGGATGAGATCGTGGCTACCGGATCATTGAGCGAAGAGGCGGCAGTATTCCTGCAGGACCTCGTCCGAAGTAAATATAACATCTTCGTCAGCGGTGGGACAGGCTCAGGCAAGACTACCTTTCTGAACGCGTTATCCCAGTATATCCCTTCAGACGAGCGTGTCATTACAATTGAGGACTCTGCCGAGCTCCAGATCACAACCGTTCCGAACCTTGTATCACTGGAGACGCGCAACTCGAATACCGAGGGCAAGGGGGAAATATCTGTCCGGGATCTGATCCGCTCATCTCTGCGTATGCGGCCCAATCGGGTGGTGGTGGGCGAGGTGCGCGGGCAGGAGGCGCTGGATATGTTACAGGCTATGAATACCGGCCACGATGGTTCCTTATCAACTGGCCACGCGAACAGTACCTCTGACATGATCAGCAGGCTGGAGACCATGGTCTTAAGCGGAGCTGAGCTTCCGATCCAGGTTGTAAGGCAGCAGATCAGCTCAGCCATTGATATATTTGTTCACTTGTCCCGTCTGCGGGATCGTTCCCGCCGGGTTACTGAGATCTCGGAGGTGATTGGCATGAAGGACGGGGAAGTGGTCCTGAACTCGATTTATGTTTTCAAAGAGACTGGAGAACAGGCAGGGCGTATTCTTGGCGGGCTAGTGCCGACGGGGAATTCACTCCATCATACCTCCAAGCTCAGCATGGCTGGACTGCCAGGCAACAAATATGAAAGGAAGCAGCTGCCTGATGAAAGTTCATGTTCAGCGTAGAAGCAAGGCTGTGAATCAAAGTGAAGATGTTCATTCCAATGTCAAGGCTAATTCAAATGCCAACGCCAACTCGGCCGCGCTTCCCGAT
Source organism: Paenibacillus sp. YPG26 (assembly GCF_023704175.1). Classification (NCBI taxonomy): domain Bacteria; kingdom Bacillati; phylum Bacillota; class Bacilli; order Caryophanales; family Paenibacillaceae; genus Paenibacillus; species Paenibacillus sp. YPG26. Next base: position 1,010,939 of record NZ_CP084530.1, read on the forward strand.
TACAAAGTGCACATTCTAACGTCTCGTCAGAAGATCACCAGTATGGCTGTGGGCGGGATCGTGCTTTTTACGGTGGGATATATATTCTTTCATGCCTGGTTCCTGTCCGCCATTGTGGGTCTAGGCGGGATCTACGCACCGAAATTCTGGAGCAGATACCTCCTGACCAGAAGGAGAGAGGCTTTGTCTCTGCATTTCAAACAAGCCTTATATTCTCTTTCTTCCTCGTTGGCTGCGGGCCGTTCGGTTGAGAATGGCTTCCGGGAAGCGATCTCCGATCTTCGGCTACTGTACCCGGATGCAAGGAATGACCTCATTACCGAGCTGCATATCATTTGCACGCGAATGGAATATGGACAGCCCGTAGAGGAGGCCTTGCAGGATTTCAGCCAGCGTGCGGGGATAGAGGATATTACGAATTTTGCCGATGTGTTCACAACCTGCAAAAGAACGGGCGGAGATCTCGTGGAGATCGTGCGGCGAACCTCCGGCATTATAAGCGAAAAGCTGGATATCAGCCAGGAAATTTCCGTCATGATTGCGCAAAAACGGTTTGAATCGAAAGCGCTGCTTGGAGCGCCGATCTTCTTCCTGCTGTTCATGAATTTTTCCTCACCGGATTATATGCAGCCTTTATACAGTGGCATAGGACTATTCATCTCGGGAATGGCTCTGCTGATGTTCGGGGGATGCTTCTGGCTGATCAATAAGATTATGAATATTCGAATATAGGGGGCAGACAGATTGCTGATATGGATAATTCTGCTCGGTGCACTCGGAGCCGGATGGGGACTCTTGTATCAGAAATCATCCAGGTCCTATAAGGACTGCGGGGATTTCCAAATGGATGGGCTCAGACTTCAGAAGCTTGCTCCCCCCATGCTCTACCTGCTTGATAAAATACGGTTCGCCGGACGGTTTCCGATGTTTTTTTTCAAAGTGCAGCGTTCTGTGCAGAAAATGTGCGGGGAGCGGAGAGTGGGTGATTTCACTCTTATATTTCTTGCGGAGATGCTCTCTTATTCATGGCTTCTCCTGACCGCGGGCGCTCTGCTCTCTCTTTTAATGGGAGGGGATCCGGCAGGCTTTGGAATTGGGGTCATGCTTGCAGTGCTGATTCCGGCAGCGCTGGTTACGGATCTTCACCGGAAGGTAGTAAGGCGGGAGCAGGAGATCATCATGGAGCTGCCGGAGCTGCTGAATAAGATCATTCTGCTTGTAGGCGCCGGGGAGACAGTGCAGAAGGCAATCCGGCATTGCCTTGAGCGCAAACGGGAGCAAAATCATCATCCGCTGTACCGTGAATTGCTTCAGATGTCCAGAGAGATGGACAGCGGATACTCGTTCCAGCAGGCTTTAGAAAGCTTCAGCAAACGCTGCGGCATACAAGAGGTATCTGCTTTTACCACAGCTGTGCTGCTGAACTTCAGACGGGGAGGGAGCGATTTCGCGCTTGCTCTTCGGGACCTGTCACATTCGTTATGGGAGAAACGGAAGGCGGTCAGCCGGACCCGGGGAGAGCAGGCCTCGTCCAAGCTCGTGTTCCCGATGCTGCTGCTTTTCTTGATTATTGTTGTTCTGGTGGGAACACCGGCCTTTATGGCCATGAGTTTATAAAGTTAAATAATAATTTGAACACACTTAGGAGGAATTGGAATGTTAGCGACGATCCAGGGGAGAATGAAGCAGTTGTGGAAGGATGAGAAGGGTCTTGGGATGCTTGAGATTATCTTGATTATTGCGGTGATCGTAATTATTGCTGTTATCTTTAGGGAACAGCTCTCAAATATCGTGAAGAACTTATTGTCAAAAGCAGGGTCAAAGACAAACGAATTCATGGATGGAAAATGATCCGAAGGCTGAAGAGGGACACGAGAGGAAGTTTTACACTTGAAGCTTCGTTAGTCATGCCAATTGTTCTAATATGCACCATGCTGTTGTTATTCCTCTGCCTATATTTGTATCAGACCGCGATTCTCGGGCAGGCCGCCGCTGTGGCAGCGGAACGTGCGGCGAACACTTGGGATAACAGCTATCGCGATGCCCGCACAGGTGCCTTTGAAGCAGATGAACATGATGGATTGTACTGGAGGTTAACAGATGATGCTATGGTGCAGGCGATATTCGGATGGGCGGGTTCTGGACAGGTGTCCTCTCTTTCCCTTCCCACGGGCGGGACTGGGGGCTCGTTGGCCGTAACCAAGTTAAGCCATACCGGCAAGGAAGTGCCATCCCATATTAATGGAACAATGGAATACAGACGGAATTTGCTGCTCAGAAAGGTGACTGTATCGCTCGATAGGCTGATTCACTTAGCTCCGCTGGAAAGAGCGATGGGAAGCGGTCTGAAGCAGCTTGGATACTCCACTTCCTATGTTGTTGAGCCTGCGGAGTGGATTCGTACGGTTGATCTGGGCAGGTATTATGCCGCCAAGTTTAAGAGCGGGAAGGGCTCGGGAGCTAACCCCAAAGAGGCTGGAGCTGCTTTGAAGCAGTATGCCAAGTAGAAACCAAACCTATCTTAGGTGTGAATGGAGGGCATGAATGTTTCATAAGGAGCGCTCCGAACGAGGTGCGGTAACTATATTTTTGATTATTATCTTTGCGTTTGTCTTTGCATTTGTATCTATATTTATTGACTACGCACGAATGTCAGCTCTGCAGACACAAAGTGAGCAGATATCGCACGCTGCGGTACGTTCCGTTCTATCGGCGTATGACCCGGATCTACTGGAACGTTATGGTTTATTTGCTTATGGGGGCACTGATGAGAATTACATTATGTCTAAAATGCTTCAGGATGAGTTCGACCTGCTCTCCCGAAGTGATGACTTGTCAATTATGAAGGCTAAGCTGGATAGTTCATCCGTGCAGTTGGAACGGCCTCTGGGGAGTCATACGGTTTTTACCCAGCAAATCCGTGAACAGATGAAATATAAAGCGCCTATCGATTTCACAATTGAAGTTGTGAATAAGTTCAAACCGATGTCAAGCGTTATGAAGGAAGCCTCCAATACTGTGGAAGTGATGGGGAAGCTGCAGAAGCTTTATGATGAGCGAGAGGAGAAGCTTAACCAGCTGATCGACAATCAGCGTAAGTCAGCAGCCGCGGTGAAGGAGCTTTCTTCATGGATTTCAAACAGAGGAATCATCACGATTCCAGATGAGCCGTTAAATGGAAGCATCTCTAGCGTAAGGGATGCGGCGGCCCAGTTCGAAGATTATAAATCCAAGATAGAAGAAGATAGTAAGAGAAAGCCAATAGATAGAATGTATGACATACAGATTTCGTATTATGCTAACGGAGTTTCACAAGCCTTTAATCATGTAACCAGAGGTCAAAGAGATTCAGCGGCGAAGCATCAAGAGCTTCTCCCTGCCGCCAAGGAGCTGGCTGAGCAAGCCAGGCTCATCAATGACCAGATGAAGCAAGTAATCAAGGATTCAGAGAATCGATCTGCGAATAGCGGGTACGATCAGGTCGGGTCGGGTTCCCCCGGAGGGGATGAGGCCGGAAGTGAAGAGATCAGAAAGATCCGGGAGCAGAGCAGAAAGCTGCTTCTTCCGGAGAATTTGCTCACCCAAATGGAGACCAATATTGAGGAACAGAAAGTGAGCTTCAACCGTCTTAACGGGCAACTAAGCGGATTGATATCACTGGAAGGCTCTCTTCATAGCATTGCAGGCAGCTCGGGCCCAATCAAGAATGCAGTTGTTTCTACAGGACAAGAGGCAGACAATTACCTTCGAAAGTTCGTGGACGCAGGCGGGGCGCTGGATCAGGAATCCAAGCAGCTGGCAACCTATAGAAGCTATGATGATGCGCGCAAGAAGACGGAGCAGGAAGCCAAGGGCAAGCTTGAACAAGCTGGTAATATACTCAAACAGTTATCTGGCCTGAAGGATAAGATGAATGCCAAGCAAGAGGAATTCAATACACTGGAAGGTTACTTCAACGAGAATGTGAATCTAAATGCTAAAGGCGGCTCGAGCAGCGCCGGACAGACTTCCTCTGGAAGTGATCCCTATGCGACCGGTCAGCATTCTATGAACAACATGGATAGCCTGTATGGATCCATGTCATCTCTACTGGACGGAATGACAGATAACTGTTACCAGACAGAGTATGCTGCCGGTTATTTTGAACACTTTGATGTTACGAAGCTCAAAGACATAGTAAAAGGCGGCGGTTCAGGTTCTATTAATGGTCTGGTCGATCAATTTGGGCCCGAACAGCAGGAGATAGAATATATTCTCTATGGCTTCCATAACCCTGGCGGGAATATTGCGGCAGCCTACGGAGAGATATTCGCTTCCAGATTGGCTGTTAGAACTATGGAAGGCTTTATTAAGAACAGTTCTGCAGGAAATCCACTGCTCATACTTGCTTTGGCTTTGCTATACGGTATTGAACATGCGATTCAGGATATGGTGACCCTGAGTGAGAAAGGCAGTATTCCTTTGAGCGATTATTTCAGAGTCGAGCTTACCTATTTGGATTACTTACGAATATTCATGCTTCTTCACGGACAAAGTGATGCACGACTTTCCCGGATGCTTGCCGTGATCAGGCTTAATACCGGAATTAACCCTGATCAGCGGAACACTTATATTTCTAGTGAGGTTACCCTCGCGATGCCGCTATGGTTCTTGCCCGGGGTAGCCAAAGCCCTTAATGCGTCCGGAATTCTGGAAGGCCGGGTGGAAGGGAACCGATACTATGCCGTTAAAAAAGCGGATTATTCCTACTAAGGGTTGGCGAAATGTCCGGGGAAGTATTGTACTTGAAGCATCGCTTGTACTCCCAGTTTTCCTGCTGTTTATATTTTTTCTTATCTATATGGTTCAGATGACCGTCATTTCTACGCAGATGCATACTGTGGTCTCGAATGCGGTTAGGCAGGTCTCTGCTTCCATATACCCTGTCGCACTGGCTGTACAGTCCCGGCAGGATAAGGGGGGAGAAGGTAGCGTCACCCTTCAGATGCCCAAAGCTTCTTTATCCGAATGGGCTGCCAAGTACACCTCGCAGATGCAGCCTCCATTCTCTGATTGGGTAAAGGAGGCTGCGGCCAAAGGAGACGAACCGCTGCAGGATCTTAAGAATCAGCTGTCTGAGGCGCTACTCGACCCTGTGATGAAGCCGCTGCTGCACCCTTTTATGGAGGGGATAAATCTTGATGAAGACCGATTGCATGTCAGCAGGGTTGTGGTGCCTGACTTAAAGACAGGAAAAAACCCTTATTTTGGCTTGGAGATCAGCTATGAGCTGCCTATTAAGGTGCCATTTACTTCGGATAAGATTGTACTCCAATCCAAAGCTGTAGAACGGTTGTGGATTGGGGATACCCATGAACAGTCTACTGATAGCGCGGCGGAAGAGGGGACGGATAAAAATGGTCAAGCTGCAGTGGTCTTGTCCAAGCCAGATCCCGCGTATACGGGAAATCAGGCTCGCATCCAGGCACGAGCTGCACCTGGCAGCAAGGTCACTTTAACTGTGTATTATAAGAGCGGCAGAAGTGTTGCGAAGTATCTGGGCGAGGCAGTAGCGGATTCATCGGGCAATGTGGAATGGGAATGGCTGATATCCGGGAACACCACCCATGGAAATTGGACATTTGTACTGGAGACAGAAGAAGGTATGCGAACAACGGATAGTTTCCAGGTGGCTGGAAAAGGGAGTAAGAAGTAAGCAAATGCGAAGTATCAATAAGTACAAAGTAAGTACGAAGTAGGTAAGCAGGAATTAAGTAAGCATGAATTAAGTAAGCAGATACGAAGAAACAAAAAACAAAGCAGAAACCAAGCAAAAAGCAAGTAAGAAATAAGTAAGTAAGTAAGCAAGTAAGCAAGTAAGAAGCAAGACGAAGTTAATTCAAGCTTAGCGAGCAAGAAGTGAGTATGAAATAAGCAAGAAGTAAGAACCAAGCAAGTAGCAATTATAAAGTGAATAAGCAAGAAGTAAGTAAGTTATCGGAGGAGACTTCATGGACATAGGATTTGTGGGATGTATGATTTTTCTGTCAGCTGCGTTTGTTACAGATATCAGGTATATGAAGATTCCTAATAAGCTTACTGTACCTGCGATGGTGGCAGGCGTAATGTACCAGCTATGGGCTGGTGGCTGGGTGGGACTGGCTTCGGGACTCAAGGGAGCGGTTATCGGATTTGGTATTATGCTAGTCCTGTATTGGACCAGAGCGGTTGGGGGCGGTGATGTCAAGCTGTTCGGAGGTATTGGGGCCTGGATGGGTACGGGCTTCACCTTGAGTTCTCTGGTCTACTCTATTGTTTTTGCAGGATTACTTGGCCTTCTGATCCTAATTTGGAGAAGGGAAGTCATTCAGAGAATGAGAGGGGTTCTGAACAGTGTGCTCGGAGCCATTATTCTGAAGGGGCTTGGACCTCTCAAAAGCAATGAGAGTGACATGCTGAGCTTTCCCTTTATGCTAGCTGTATTGCCCGGTGTGTTGACGGCTTATTACTACTTGTAAAAGTAAAGTATAGAGGAGGTCTTGAATTGCTTAGTCTGCAGACTGATTTCGTGCGCAATGGCGGCACGTATATGGTTCTCTCGACAGAAGCGGGAATGATGTCTACTGAGCTGAACCGGGTACAGTGCGGGATGATCGCATCCACCTCCATTCCGTATTTGCTCAAACTCCATGTGAAGGAAATCGATCTGGGAGTAACCCTTCACTACGATATTACTGGACGAAGGATGCTCTCACAATGTATGAAGAGTGAGAAGATCAGCATGCCCGAATTCTACGTGCTGCTTCTCCAAATAGTGAATGCTCTGGATGAATCCAAGCAATATATGCTGCAGCCATCAAATTATTGGCTTAATGAGAATTATATTTTTGTAGATGGCAGTCTGAATCTCGGCAAAGTATTCCTTACTTATATTCCCTTGAAAGAAGAGCTGACCGCTGAGCCAATTCAGAGTCAGCTGCTCTCTATAATTATGAAGCTGATCACCTCTGTATCTGTACTTGAAGGTATTGGGGTACAGAAGATCATGCAGTTGTGTGCAAGTGATCTGTTCTCCCTCGCCGGGTTTCGAAAGCTCCTACGGGAGCTTCTCGCCGGAGATGGTCAGAGTTATCCGGAACTTGAGCACACCAAGCGGGCTATGGCCTCTAACCATGATCTAACCATGAGTCGGAGCATTCAGACAGACAACCGTCCCGTTACGAATGAGCCAAGCTTGCCTCGGTCCGCTCCCTTAGGGATGGGCATTGTTCAACAATCAAAGCTTAGAGAGCCAGAAGAGATAAATTCTATGGAAGATGAAGACAGAGAATTGCCTAGAACGGGCAAGGGCTCATCAACATTTCGAACCTATGTTTTATTAGGGGCAGGGCTCTTCATAGCTTTGATATGGAAATTCCTGTACCTGGATCAGCCTGTTACCTCTGGTCTGTATATTTGCGGAGGGATTACCACTCTGGTGATTGCTGGAGTGATCTTGTTCTTAAGCGGCAGTGGTGGATTAGTTCCAACCCGAAGAGGATTAAGATCCGGACACGGAGCTCTGGAGGAGCATGAACAACACGGAATCTCCTATTCAGAACCTCAACCTGTAGATCATCCAGGGCGGCGGGGGAAATGGAGTCTGGATGAATTCCTTGCGAAAAAGTCAGGGAATGATGAGAAGATAAAGGCGAAGAACTGGGATGAAGCTGAGTGGCGCTGGAATGACCAGTTTCTGACGCAGGATCAGGACGATGGATTCCAAGGCAATGGCTACTCTGCAAGCAGCATATCTGCCGAGCACAAGGATACATTAGGAAGTATGCATACCTACTTGAATGATGCTCCTCCTTCAGAGCCGCACATTGGAACACAAGATCAGCTTGGTGCTGGAAGTGGTTATTATGAACAGCTCAGCGGAAAGACACAGATGCTTAGTCCTGCAAGACAAGCTACGGTTCTGCTGAATGGCCGTGAAGAAGATAGCAACCGGCCCCTAACTCCATACCTGGAAAGAGTGGAGCAGGGGAGCGGGACTGCTGAAAGAATTATGCTGTCAGGAGTAAGTTTCGTTATCGGCCGTTCTGAAGAGGTAGTCCAATATGTTGAGAAGACAGTAGGGACATCGCGTGCACATGTTGAACTGACCATCCAAGGCAGGACGTGCTCGATTAGGGATCTGGGGTCGAGAAACGGAACCAAGCTCCAGGGGGAAGTTATTGCTCCGTATAAGGAGTATCCGCTTGAAGTCGGGAACACATTCTCCATTGCTACAACGAGCTTCAAGCTATGCGTGTGATACGCAAAAATACCATACTATTTCTTTTTAATTATCACTAATTAAGCTATGCCATAGGTTTGCAAGGTTGGTTGCATTAAAATTTCGGGGAATAATCCTACTTGCTTATTGAAGTAGAGAAAACCCTGCTAAATATAAACTGGAAGGCTAAAAAAATAAGCGAACCTACAATGATGTGTATAGCCTGGGATGAAAAAGCAATGAAATTTAATGTAAATATTGAGTACAAAATGCCACCGATTAAGCCTAACACTGAATACGAGACAATGGTCGTAAGCAATCTTAGATACTTATTATCACTATTTCTGTTCATGAGTAATCCATCCACTAGGATGGATAGCGGCACAATTAAGAAAAGAAAAATAGTCAAGTTGATAAGTAGCCCAATAGTAAACTTATAACCAAACGAATAGTAGTGAACGTTTGCAAGCCTTTCACTTAAAGGAACATAGTGATAAATTCCCATCACAAGTGATAGTAAAAAGGCAGTTAGTAGAGCAGGAAGGATTTTTCCACGGGGGCTGTTAACTCTATGTTTTTTGGTCATCTCTAATAAACCTCCTTTTTGGATATGTTATTGAACAACAGAATTTTTAAGAGTTCTATTTTCAACACACCCTACGTTCGGATTCTGGCGATTGCTTGCTGGGGTATGAATCGATAACGCAGTTTTTTACTTCAATCCATGTAATTCAATTTTTTGCGTTCTTTAACATCCTTATTTATGCCTTTTCAAGTCAGTAACAGCCTCGATCAGAGTTGGGAACTGAAAAGTGAATCCCTGTTCCAGTGCTCTGCGCGGCAAGACCCGCTGCCCGTCAAGCAGCAATGTGGCTTGCTCTCCTAATGCGATTTTAAGCAGGAGAGCAGGGAGGGGGAGCCAATAAGGGCGGCCGAGTATCTTCGCAATCGTACGTCCAAACTCATCATTCATTACAGGAGTAGGGCTAACCGCGTTGAGTGGCCCGGTAATTGCCGGGTTCATCACGGCGTAGTCGATTAAGCGCACAATATCGTGCAAATGAATCCAGGACATCCACTGCTGTCCGCTTCCTACTCGTCCGCCAAAGCCTAACAAAAAAGGCAGGCGCATCAGCGGATAGGCTCCTCCCTCATTACCAATCACAACACCGGTGCGCAGGGTGACTATGCGGACTGCTGAATGCACCATAGATGCGGCTTCATGCTCCCATTTCAAAGCCACATCAGATAGAAAGTCCTGCTTGCTGGTCGGACTGTTCTCATCAAATTCCTCTGACCGCGAGGTTCCATAGATTCCTACCGCAGAGCCTTGAACAATAACAGCAGGCTTCTTCTGAAGCTTATTAATTAACACTGCGATAGCCCGAACGGAGTTTAGTCGTGAGCTTAGAATCCTCTGTTTGCCTTTCTCCGTCCATCGTTGATTAAGGGATGAACCCGCCAAATTAACCAGCGCATCTAAGCCCTCCATGACTTCTGGCGAGCTCTCAAGCTCTTCCCAGGTTATATACCTTGGAGCAGAGGCTGAACTCTTCCGGTCAGCAGTTGGAATCTGACGCGTAACAATAATGACCTCATGGCCCTCTTGCAGCCAATAGGATACTAGAGCGCTTCCAATAAATCCAGTTCCTCCACAGACGGCCATCCTCACTTTGACCCCTCCTCTTAACTAATGATTAACCTATATTCTTAGCGATTGTGGCGCTGAGCTAGAGCTGTTCCGGTATGGTTATACTAAGACATAAACAAACCCACCGAGGCACAAACCAGGCAGGTGGGTTCTAGTCTATAAGCGATAGGATTCATCTCATTTATTCATTAGATGCTTGTATGGCGAATAGTCAATTTCATTCTTCTTCAGAAATTTAACAAGGAACTTGTTATCCCGCTTTGGCGTAGCAACAATATATCCTTTAATGCAGTGGTCGCGAGTCACTTCAGATGCACCGCTCTCAATCGCAATCTTGCCAATTTCAGCAGCTATGGAGTGCTTGGCAATATCCCGGAAGGCCTGAGGGACAGGAGAGACCAGCTTATCGAGGAAAGCTTTGGCATCATCGGTCCACATCGGACGGCTGCGCTCCACCCAATAATTCTGCCAATCCAGCTTGGACTTGCCATCTGCCTTCGGCAGCACCTTCATAAATTTGCGGAACATAAAGAATCCTCCGATGGTCATAACTCCCAGCATAATAAATCCCCAGAAAACGATGGTGTTCATGAACCAGCGGTCAGGCGCAGATGAAACAGCGAACGGGAGGACATTCCAGAGATACATCTATATATTCACCTCAATTTAATATTCACATGCGGCGTGTTCAGGGCCTATATTCACTAGTGATTATTAGGAATTATACCTTATTTCTAGATTTATTTGAATATTCGCGATAAAATATACTGAATCAAAATCATTTGCTAAGGGGGATACAAGGAAGTGCTTAAGATCGGTTCCCACGTTTCGTTATCCACTAAAGGATTGCTAACAGCCACGGGCGAAGCTGCCTCATACGGCTCAAGCTCTTTTATGATATACACAGGCGCACCACAGAATACTCGCCGCAAGCCGGTTGATTCACTGTTTATTGAAGAAGGCAAGGCCGCGATGGCCGAAGCTAATATAGACGAGATTGTCGTGCATGCCCCTTATATCATTAATTTGGGCTCTTACAAGGAGAATACCTACCAATTGGCGGTTGATTTTCTTAAGGAGGAGATTCGCCGTACACATGCCTTGGGTGTAAGGAATATTGTGCTTCATCCGGGCGCCTTCACGGATAAGGATGCGGATTACGGAATTGACCGTATCGCTGCTGGTCTTAATGAAGTTCTAAATGGCACAGCCGAGACGGACGTAAGCATTGCACTTGAGACCATGGCCGGGAAGGGGACTGAAATCGGCAGGAACTTTGAGGAGATTGCCCGGATTATTGAGCAGGTCGAGCACAAAGAGCGCCTGACCATCTGCCTGGACACGTGCCACATTCATGATGCCGGGTATGATATTGTGAATAATCTGGATGGTGTACTGGAAGAGTTCGACCGGGTGATTGGTCTGAATCGAATCGCGGTGGTGCATATTAATGATAGCAAAAACCCGGTAGGTGCCGGCAAAGACCGCCATACCCCGATAGGCTCAGGCTGGATTGGCTTTGAGGCGATCCGGCGTGTGGTTCACCACGAGAAGCTTCAAGGCCGTCCGTTCATTCTGGAGACGCCATGGATTGGCAAAGACGCTAAGACCCAGCGTCCGATGTACGAGGTGGAGATTGCCCTGCTTCGCGGAAATGTGGCTGAGCGGTTCGGGGAGAGCTTTCTGTCCGAAGTGGAACAGATTCATTCTTTCTTCGATAAGCAGGAAATTTATCCGCGTGCCTTCATCATCAGTACGTGGGAGCTGCTTAAGAATGATGCCAAGGCGAAGAAAGCTGATCCGCGTGAACCGCTGGAACGTCTGTATGATTCTATTGTTGAAGCAGGCTTGTTCCCGGAACTATCAGAAGAACAGATTAATCAACGTATTATTGCCTGGCTGGCAGTAAATGAACTTACGGTATAGGTGAATTTAAGGAGGATTTTTGTAACAAATGGACACTCATGTGAAATCAGGTCTACTACCTGTAAAAGAATATCAACAACATCGCGCACGTATGCTGATCTCCTGCCCTGACAGTCCGGGGATCGTGGCTGCTGTATCCCATTTTCTTCATGAGCACGGGGCTAACATTGTCCAGTCGGACCAATACACAATGGATCCAGAGGGCGGCATGTTCTTCATGCGTGTAGAATTTGACCTGAACGATCTGAGCGGCAAATTAAAAGGAATCAAGCTTGATTTCCAGGAAATTGCGGACAAGTTCCAGATGGAATGGAACATCTTCCCATTGAATGAGAAGAAGAAATTGGCCATCCTGGTATCCAAAGAGGATCACTGTCTGGTTGAACTGCTGTGGCAGTGGCAGGCCGGTGATCTGGATGCCGAAATCTCTATGGTCATCAGCAATCACCCGGACATGCGCGAGTACGTCGAATCCTTCGGTATCCCGTACCACCATATTCCAGTAACTCCAGATACGAAGAAGGAAGCGGAGCAGCGCCAGCTTGAATTGTTAAATGGTAACGTGGATCTGATTGTGCTTGCGAGATACATGCAGATCGTCTCCCCGGCTCTGATTGAGCCTTACCGGAATCGGATCATTAATATCCATCACTCCTTCCTTCCCGCATTTGTCGGGGGTAAGCCTTATGCTCAGGCATATAATCGCGGCGTGAAGATCATAGGCGCTACCGCACACTATGTGACAGAGGAACTGGATGGAGGTCCAATTATTGAGCAGGACGTTCAGCGTGTAAGTCACCGTGATAATGTGAGCGAGCTGAAGCGTATTGGCCGGACCATTGAGCGGGTTGTACTTGCCCGCGCTGTGAAATGGCATATCGAGGACCGTATTCTCGTTCACCAGAACAAGACGGTCGTGTTTAGCTAACAGATATATCATCAAAAGGCACCCTGGCACGAACGGGATACGTTCCCGTCTTATGCAGGGTGCCTTTTGGCGTTCAATTTCTGTCTAGGCTTCATCGCTTTCAAGACTCCCGGAATCTTCCCGCTTAGCGATGTCTTTGGTCTGCTCGAACAAATGCCCACCCTGCAGCATATCGATGAACTGCTGCATCCAGCTGTAGAACTCAACGGCATGATAGAGCTTGTGCAGATCCTTCAGCGCATGCTGCCGAATGTCCTCTGGAGTATCCGGATGGAGAATTAATTCCTTTAAGTCTGGAAGGACCCGGTCAATCGCTTCCATCATCAAATCCCGTTCTCTTTGAAATTTGGTGGAGAAGAAATTACGGAAGGTGACGAAGAAGTCACTCTGAGCCTGGTACAGGTCTTTGCGGTCTCTCTTGGTATCCAGCTTCTCAATCATTCGGGAGTCCAGCAGAGAACGGGCGGCATAGCTCATGTTGCTCTTGCTCATACCCATCTTGTCTTTCATCTCTTCCAGGGTCATAGGGTCGTCTTCAAAAAACATGGTTCCATAAAGGGCCCCGGCCGACGGGGTCACCCCATACAAGTCCATAGTGACACTGATTGCTTCAATAACCTCGTTTCTAAGTCCAATCCACTCTTTATACCTAGGCTCATCTTCTCTCATGGCTTTCCAACCTACCCATCATCCGAATTCAATAATTGTTGAATCTTTATCCATTATAACGTCTGTCCTGACCTGTTACCTAGAAAAGGCACTCTTTTTACAATTTTAATCCAAAACATGTTGAGATTTTACCTGGTTTTAACCCAAGTTTTTTAAATGAGTGTACAATTTTTATTATACAGAATATGAAATAAGACATATAACCAGCTGTATACATAAGTATTCAAATAAAATTGTACATATGAAATGATTGGGGATGTTGTTGTTGAAAAGATCTCGCAAATGGGGAGACATACAAGCTCTGTGGTTCGCCTTGCCTGCTATGCTTCCGCTGACCGTCTTCTGGCTTATACCGATGGTCTACATTATTTATCTGAGTATGACGGATTGGGATCTGATGAGTCCTGTAAAAACCTTTGTAGGTTTTGACAATTACACTTACCTGTTTAAAGATCCTGAATTCTATCAATCCTTGCAGACGACATTGATCTTCACAGCGGGGAGTGTGATTCCAACCATGATTGGGGGTCTGCTGCTGGCCCTCTTACTGAGCAGCAAGCTGGCAGGTTCAGGCCTATACCGGGCGATTATTTTTTCTCCATGGGTGACACCGACGGTAGCTGTGTCTATCGTGTGGGCTTGGATATTTGAGCCCCGCTCCGGAATGGCTAATGCCATTCTCAGTGGGTTAGGCATGGATACGGTTCCGTGGCTGCAGGATTCGGTCTGGGCGATGGTTGCCATTCTCATAGTAACCATCTGGAAAGGGATAGGCTGGGTCATGGTGTTCTATCTGGTTGCTCTGCAATCGGTACCCGACAGCTTGAGGGAGGCGGCGCAAGTGGATGGGGCCGGCAGAATAACCTGCTTCTTCAAAGTTACCCTGCCGTTACTATCACCAACGACCTTCTTCCTTTTCATCATTCAGACGATAGATTCCCTGCAGGCTTATGACCAGATCAATATTCTGACTCAAGGCGGCCCCGCGGGGTCAACACGTACAGTTCTGTATTTGTACTATCAAGCCGCCTTCGACCAGTTCAATGTAGGCCAAGCTTCGGCCGTTGCGCTTCTGCTTGTGGTCTTCACCGCCTTGTTCTCGTTAGCATCTATGTGGATGTCCCGTAGAAGTGTTCACTATTTATCGTAGAAGGAGATACTCCATGAAATTAAGTCATTTGCTTCCAAAGCTGTCCCGTCATGTATCTCTAATTGTGATTAGCTTCGTTATTGCTTTTCCATTTCTGTGGATGATCACGAGCTCCTTGAAGTCGGATGGGGAGATTCGGCGCTTTCCGCCCGTGCTGTGGCCTGAGAAGCCGCTGTGGAACAACTTCTCGGCCGCCTGGGATGCGGCTCCTTTTGGACAATATTTACTGAATAGTGTCTTGGTTGCATTAGTGATTGTCTTTATCCAGATCTTGAACTCAGCCATGATGGCCTATGTGCTAACACATATGAAATTCCGGTTCAAAAATGCGCTGATGGCGATCATTCTAACCAACTACATGCTTCCTGTATCCGCGACTTATCTTCCGAGCTACATCATTTTGTCCAGGCTTGGTCTCATTGACACCTACACGGGGCTCATCATTTCCAACGCGGTCAGTATCTTCTCCATCTTTCTGATCCGTCAGGCCTTCATGCAGCTGCCCGCAGAACTCGCGGAGGCTGCGAAGATTGACGGGGCGGGGCATGCGCGAATCCTGTTCTCCATTCTGCTTCCGCTTGCCAGGTCGTCTTTCATCATCATGGCATTGCTGACCTTTATCACGAATTACAATAACTATTTCTGGCCGATGCTGATCACGAAATCACCGGAATTAAGTCTGGTGTCTGCGGGACTGAGATCCTTCTTTGTCGAGGGCGGCGGGTATGGGATGAAATGGTCACTCATCATGGCGGGTAGCACTTTTACAATTCTGCCGCTGCTGATCCTGTTCGTAATTGCCCAGAAATGGATCATTAAGGGGGTGAGCAATGCCTTCAGTGTGAACAAAGGATAGGAACCCGGACAATGCATCTAACAAATTATTAGAGAAAAGTGGAGGTTAGTGAAATCATGCGTAAATCCAAATCTATTCTGGCATCACTGCTCGTGCTTAGTTTTATCCTATTATCCGCCTGCGGGAACAAGGGTGAAGCAGACTCGGCGTCCAAGGCGACCGCAGATGTCCCTAAGAGCTCCGCGCCAGTTGAAATTGAATTCTGGTACGGTCTCGGGGGCAAGCTCGGTGACAATATGAAACGTTTGATCGACAAGTTCAACTCGTCCCAGAAGGAAGTTGTTGTGAAGCCTGTAGTCCAAGGCAACTATGATGAAACGAAGAAGAAACTGCAAGCAGCAATGGCTTCCGGGAAAGTGCCTGCAGCTGTACTGTCCGCTGATATCAGCTGGGCCAAGAAAGGACTGTTCGCTCCGCTGGATGATTTGATCGCCAAGGAAGATTCCTTTGATACAGAAGACTTCATTCCAACCTTCCTGGAGCAGGGGAAAACAGACAACAAGCAGTATTTCGTTCCGATGTACGGAACGACTCAGCTGCTGTACTATAATAAGTCGATGTTCGAGAAGGCCGGTGTAACAACAGAAGATATTAAGACATGGGAAGGACTGGCTGAAGCCGCTAAGAAGATGACGGTGAAGAACGGTGACAATGTGAAGGTGTACGGCTGGGAACCGATGTGGGGTTACGAGAATCTACTGGATGCGGTTCTCAGTAAGGGCGGTAAAGTGCTTAGTGATGACGGCAAGACCGTCCTGATCGACAGTCCTGAATGGATTCAGACTTGGGACAGCTTCCGCAAATGGATTCATGAAGACAAAATTATGTCTATTCACTCTGGTGGGCAGGGCTGGGAATATTGGTACAAGACGATTGATGACGTCATGCAGGACCGCGCGGCTGGATATACAGGCTCAAGCGGAGACCAGGGTGATCTGGATTTCAACAAGCTGGCTGCCGCACCGCAACCAGGCTGGAACGGGCACGAACCGGCTCCTGTAGCGTCTGCCATTCTAGCGGGAATTCCAGCAGCAGCATCACCTGAACAGCAGGCAGCGGCTATGAAGTGGTTCGCCTTCTTCACAAGCGCACAGACCACAGCCGACTGGTCGATGAATACGGGATATATCGCTGTTCGCAAGTCAGCAATGGAAGAGCCTGCATTTAAAGCTTTTGCCGAGAAAAATCCGCAGAGCAAACAGCCGCTTCTTCAGGCGCAGACCGCTTCAGCTCCATTTATCGACCCTACAGGCGGCAAAATTACGGACGCCCTAAAAATCGCTGCCGACAAGCTGGAAATTCAAAATTTGCCGGCGGATCAAGTGCTTAAAGAGGCTAAGGAAACGGCTCAGCGAGAGCTGGATCGTGTACAGGGGAAATAATTATGAGCTGCGAGGAAATTAAAATCGAACAACAGGGACAGCAGGGAATTCTATTTCAGCACTCTTTTACACTTAACAAGTCTGGGGAATGGCTCGCACTGCGGGCCGTTCACCCTCTCGCTCAGTGGCTGCAGATATGGGTTAAAGATCCTCAGGGAAATATCCGGATGCAGTATCTGGGCAAAGGGGAAGAGAATACGCTTCTGCTTACAGCTGAACCCGGGGATTCAACCTGTGGTTCGGTGCCCGGGGCGGTACCAGCGGGACAATGGAGCGTTCAAGTGTTGGCCGTTAACCGTGAGTCGGCTCCGTCATATTCACTTCACATCCAATCCGGGGAAGGAACACCTGGAATTGAAGGGACGCTTCATCCGGTAGGATCCAGGTTGTGGAGCGGCTTGCCCGCAGCCTCAGGGGCTCTGAATTATGAGCTTTATGACTGGAACAGAGTTCATTCCACAGAGGCCCGGTGGTATCGTGGGGACTTCCATATGCATACAAGACTTACAGACGGCAAGCAGACCGCTGAGGAATTAAATGCTCAAGCAGTGCGGCAAGGACTTGATTTCATTGTCGTGACTGAGCATAATTTTCTGACTACGGGCTGGCCTGATACCAATCTGTTGGTCATTCCAGGTGTGGAGATCACCTCGAGTCAAGGGCACTGTAACATCCTGGGTATTCGCAGCTGGATTGATTGGATTGGAGAAGGGGGAGCGCCTGCATTTGAGACATCTGCAGGGATGGAGGCTATTCTGGCGGAAGCCCGTAGTCAAGGCGCGGTGTGCAGCTTGAACCATCCGGAGCTGGCCCCTTGGGATTGGCAGCTGGATGTGCGTCTGGATGTCTTTGACACGATAGAGATTTGGAACGATCCGACCTTTCCGGATAACGAGAAAGCGACAGAGGAGGCCCTGAAGCTGTGGGATATGCTCTGGAAGCATGGGGTCACCCTATGGGGCATAGGAGGCAGCGACACGCACAATCTTCCGCATGAGAGTTATGTCCCGGATGGACCTCCATCGTTGGTAGGTGACCCTGTCACCTGGGTGTGGAGTGAGGAGCTGTCTGTTCATGGAATTCTAAATGCGGTCCGCGGGGGCAGAAGCTGCGTAACAAGAGGTCCGGTTCTGGAGCCCCGGTTATATGCGAATGAGCGCATATACAGGCCGGGTGATCAGGTGCGTCACGAAGGACAATCGAACTCTCTGGTGCATTATGATTACGAACTTCGTGTAGAGGATGCTGGTGAGGGAAGTTATATCAGGTGGATGGTTGACGGGGTTGAAGCGGGCTTAACCGGATGCGGTAAGGGAGGGGACTACACTTACTCCTTTACCTGGCCGTCTGGAGAGTATCACTTCATTCGGGCTGAGATCCGTGATTCAGCAGGAGGTCTGCTGGCTTTTACCAACCCGGTCTATCAAGGGACACCAGTACCCAAGCTCAGTACATGGGGAGAGCTTAAGGTACAAATGCAGATTAAGAATATGAGATAATCAAGTCCAGCAAAAAAGGGGAGCCGGGAATGCCGAAGTTGAAAGTCTCTGGCCGGGAATATGAAGTAGACGGTATATTATTTGACAAGGATGGTACACTGCTTGAATTTCTGCCTCTATGGGGCGGCTGGGCAGGGCTCATGGCTGACCAGGTTGCAGGAGCAATCAGCAGCGGGGAATTCCCGGTCCCGAATGAAGCCAAGCGTGAATGGCTGGGTCTCGAAATGGACGATCAGGGCCGGGTAACCGGATATGATCGCGAAGGACCGTTATCGATTGCGTCCATACCCGAGATTGAAGGTATCCTTGCCTGGCAGCTGTACAAGCATGGATGGGCCTGGAACGAGGCCATAGCTCTAATCCGTAGTTTTCGGGTGAAAGCCGCGCAGGATATGGAACGGGAACGTCCTGTGATACCGGTGCAGGGGCTGCCGGGTTTTCTTGATCAATGCAGCCGACTTAGCGTTCCGCTTGGGGTAGTTACTGCAGACCAGACTGCCGAGGCGGTAAAACATTTGAATTGGATGAGGATCAAGGGCAGGTTCAAGACGATCATAGGCAGTGACCTCGTATCTGAAGGCAAGCCTTCTCCAGAAATTATTTTTAAAGCATGCAGAGACTTGGGGATTTCTCCTGACAAAGCCGCGTTGATTGGTGATACTGGCGGGGATATGCAGATGGGCCGCGATGCAGGCGTGGCCGTTACGATAGGAATTGGCAGCGGCGGCAGATTGCCGGACGCCAAAGAAATGATAAGCACATACGATTCTCTTATTATTAACTAGGATATATGCCAAAGGATGAAGCCAATGGGCTGGTTATACTTATGCTTTGCAATTGCGATGGAACTTACCGGTACCCTGATTATGAAATATTCAGAGGGATTCTCGAGGCTCCTGCCTTCGGTCCTTATGTTTGTGTTCTATGGATTCAGCTTCACTTTCTTAACCTTCGCGGTCAAGACTCTTGAGCTCAGCATGGCGTACGCCATATGGTCCGGTCTGGGTACCGTGTTGATTACGACGGCAGGCGTTCTCTTGTATGGGGAACAGATTAATTTGATGAAAGTTATATGTGTTGCTCTAATTGTCCTGGGCGTGGCGGGCCTTCACCTAGCTTCATTATCAGTGAAAACCGGCTGAATTATTAATTATGAACAATCTGTCCTCATCGAGATGGCACGGGTGGCGATATGCCTCCCGCTCGTATGAGGCTTTTTGATTTTTTGGGTACACCAGTCAGATCTCGTATAGTTTGTTCAAAGTTAGGGAAGCTGTAATCTAGTAGCATTTTGCCCATTCTGTCAGAAAGCAGATGCCGTGCGCGAAAAACAGCGAAAGAACGCATTTTATGGGACTTCTGGACAGACGGTATGGAAATTGACCGCGTATTTGTGGTACAATGCATAAATAAGTCAAAATGACTTTTTCAATTTGGACGTTATGTTTGATCCCTTAATCAAACTTATCTAAAGACCTTTGAGGAGGAAACAAATTAATGGCTGATCAAATCAAGGAAATCGCTGACAACAATGTAATCGATAATTTGTCGATTGCCACCATCCGTACCCTTTCTATCGACGCAATCGAGAAAGCAAATTCCGGTCACCCGGGCATGCCGATGGGATCTGCTCCTATGGGCTATCAATTGTTCGCCAAAACCATGAACCACAATCCGGATCATCCGACCTGGATCAACCGTGACCGTTTCGTACTGTCCGCCGGACATGGTTCCATGCTTCTATACAGCTTGCTGCACCTTAGCGGTTATGATCTGTCTCTTGATGATCTGAAGCAGTTCCGTCAATGGGGAAGCAAGACTCCTGGTCACCCTGAATTTGGACATACTGCCGGTGTAGATGCGACCACTGGACCACTGGGCCAAGGTATTGCAATGGCAGTGGGTATGGCTCTTGCTGAAGAGCACCTGGCGGCAACATATAACAGAAACGACTATAAGGTCGTTGATCACTATACTTACGGCATTTGCGGCGACGGAGACCTGATGGAAGGTGTGTCGGCGGAAGCGGCATCCCTTGCAGGCCACTTGAAGCTGGGCAAATTGATTTTCCTGTATGACTCTAATGATATCTCTCTTGACGGCGAGCTTAACCTGAGCTTCTCCGAGAACGTTAGACAACGTTTCGATGCTTATGGCTGGCAGACTTTGCTGGTGAAAGACGGTAACGATCTGAGCGCAATTGAAGCGGCAATTGAGGAAGCTAAGAAGGACACAGCTCGTCCAACTCTTATCGAAGTGAAGACTGTAATCGGATACGGCAGCCCGAACAAGCAAGGTAAAGGCGGCCACGGCGGTACTCACGGTTCACCACTTGGAGCGGATGAAGCCAAGCTGACCAAAGAATTCTACAAATGGGTATACGAAGAAGATTTCTATGTACCTGATGAAGTACGCCAGCACTTTGCTGACGTGAAGAAGCGCGGTATTGAAACGAACAAAGCTTGGGATGAACAATTCGCGAAATACAAAGCTGAATTCCCTGAACTTGCTGCACAATTTGAACAAGCTATTGCCGGCGAGCTTCCAGCGAACTGGGATGCTGAGCTTCCTAAGTACACATCCGCGGACAAAGCGCTTTCTACTCGCGTAGCTTCCGGTAATGCACTTAATGGTCTGGTAAAAGGAGTTCCACAGCTTCTCGGCGGATCTGCTGACCTTGAGAGCTCCACAATGACTCACCTGAAAGGTCTTCCTGTATTGACTCCAAACAGCTACGAAGGACGCAATGTGTACTTCGGTGTTCGTGAGTTCGGTATGGCTGCCGCGATGAACGGGGTTGCCCTGCATGGTGGACTCAAAATATTTGGCGGTACATTCTTCGTCTTCACAGACTACCTGCGTCCGGCGATTCGTCTGGCTGCGATCATGGGTCTTCCTGTTACTTATGTACTTACCCACGACAGTATCGCGGTTGGTGAAGATGGTCCTACACATGAACCAATCGAGCAGCTTGCATCGATCCGTATTATTCCTGGTCTGACTGTGATCCGTCCGGCTGATGCCAACGAGACTTCAGCTGCTTGGGCATATGCGACTGAGAACACGAGCAACCCGGTTGCTCTGGTACTGACTCGTCAGAACCTGCCTGTGCTTGAGAACACAGCGGAGCTGTCCCGTGAAGGAATCAAACGCGGTGGTTATGTGGTATCCGATGCCAAAGACGGCAAGCCGGTTGCCCAGTTGATCGCTACAGGTTCTGAAGTTCAGCTCGCGGTTAAAGCTCAAGCGGCTCTGGCTGAAG